>JBIPLV010000221.1:0-2730 GCA_044369475.1 Cyanobium sp.
GACTGCCGCGAAGGCCGCACGCACCGCGGCACCGGTACCGCGTGTGGAGTCGCCACCCCGGGTACCGCCCGTCCGCGTGGCCCAGCAGCCGACCGACGCCGAGCGGCTCTCGCAGGGTGAGTCGTCGCTCACCGACGACGCGCTCTCCGACTCCGCCGGCCCGATGGCACCCGAGGGCCGGGAACTCGGCGCGGAGGGGGTGGAGAACCTCGGAGAGACCGAGGATGAGCAGCTCTCGCAGGGCGAGTCGTCGCTCACCGACGACGCGCTCACGGTGGGCGCCGACGTGAAGATGCTGCCGGAGTGGAACAACGGCCTCGAACTCTTCTCCACCAACCGCGAGTTTCGCATCCACATCGGTGGCCGGCTCCAGTACGACACGACGGCGTTCACGGCCGGGGACGGGCCGAATCTCGACTTCGACCAGGGAGGCCTCAATCCCCGGCTCGCCGGCGGCACCAATCCCCGCCGCGGCCGCCTCCGCGTCGACGGCCAGATGTACGAGAACTACGAGTTCCTCAACGAGTGGGAGTTCGTCCAGGAACAGTTCCTCTTCACGAACCAGCAGAACATCTCGGACGTCGCCGACGGCCCGCTGCCCGCGCCGACCGAGGTCTGGCTCGGCATCTCGAAGCTGCCGTGGATCGGCAACATCCGCATCGGCAACCAAAACACGCTCACCGGCCTCGAGCACATCACGAGCGACCGCTTCACGAATTTCATGGAGCGTTCGTACCTCGCGGACGCGTTCACGATGCCTTTCAACAACGCGTATGCCCCCGGCATCCTCATCTTCAACAACGCGCTCGAGAACGACCGCATGTGGTGGGGCGTCGGAGCCTATAAGAACATCTACGACATCTACGGGTTCTCGAATACCTCCGCCGCAAACTCGCTCCAGGGCCGCGTGACGGGTCTGCTCATTGACGAGCCGGAACTCAACCGCTGGATGCACGTTGGCTTCTGCGCCACCTGGTCTCAGCAGGCCAACCCCATCCTGCAGAAGAACGCCGCGGGGGCCGTGATCCAGGAGGGCGGCCTGCGGTACCGCGTCCGCGGCAACCTGCGGAACGGCCCACCGGGGTCGTTCAATTCGATCTACGCCGACACCGGCATCATCGACGCCGAATACATCACGCTGATGACGGCCGAATACGCCGCGAACTTCGGCCCCCTCTCCATGCAGGCGGAATGGACCTGCAACGTGGTGCCGAAGGTGCGGACGGCCCTTACACCCAACGCGACGTATGGCCAGCAGCCGGTGAACACCGTGATCGACAACCTCTTTTACCAGGGTGCCTACTGCGAGGTGATGTACGCCCTCACCGGCGAGGGACGAGCCTACAACAAGCGGCTCGCCGTCCTCGACCGCTACGTGCCCCGCAGCAACTTCTATCTCACCGAGGGGCGTCGAGGCTGGATCTCGAGCCCGGGTGCCTGGCAGATCGGGGCCCGCTACGACTGGGTGAATCTCAATGACAAGGGGCTCAACGGCGGCATGCTCAACGGCGTCACGCTCGGCCTCAACTGGATCTTGAACCCGAACGTCCGGGCCTACTTCAACTACGACTTTTGCTACCGCGACTTCGTGAACATGAACAACCAGAACGGCAGCGGCGGCATCAACGGCTTCGGCGCCCGGATGGCGATGGACTTCTGAAACGGACTCCCGGCGACCATGTCACACACTCACGAACCCCACGCCACCGAGACGATGATCCTCGGAACGTTCATCGGAGACTGCACCATGCTCAGCAACCGAACCCGCATACCGACGACGCCGCGTACGACACGCACCGCCCTCCGGTTCGCCCGGCTTGTCCGGCTCACCCTGATCGCCTCCGTCGCCGTGACGGGCGAGCGGGCCATCTCCCAGGACGTCCTCCTCGACCTGCCGGCACCACGGAGCGTGCCGGTGAAGCCCGTCACCGATCCTCCCGTACCGCCGGAGCCGGTGACGCCCTCGCCCGCGACGGACGCCGTTTCCGACGCCGTGCCCGCCACGACGGACGCGGAGATGCTCACCGACGACGAGGCCGCACCGTCGGCCGGTCCGGCGAAGGTGCAAACGACCAGAACCGACAGGACGACGGACAAGGTCAGGAATGACACGGCCACGAATGACAAGGCCGGGCAGGATGCCGCCAAGACCGATCGGGCGAAGGGTGACGCCAAGAGCGACAAAAAAGAGGGGAAGAAAAAAGAGGAGACGAACGACTGCTGCGGCCGTCCGGGCATGATTCCCGTCTGCCGCTGCGTGCCCGTCACGAAGAAGAAGAGCCACACGGAATACGAGACGAAGTGCGAGCTCGTGTGCGTGCCCGGCTGTGGATTGCTCCACGGCCACTGTCTCGGCGGGCACGGCGCCGGGCATGCACCCGGCTGCTGCGACGACGGCTGCCCGTCATGCGCCGATGTCCGCATCCGGCAGCGAAAAACGCTCCAGAAACGCGTGACTGAGAAGGAATACGACTCCTACGAGTTCAAGATCGAATGGGTGCCGGCCCGCTGTGCCTTCGGCGGATGCACCGCGTGCGGGGATGGCCGCCACGGCCACGGCGGCTTCTTCGACTGGCTCCTGTCCCATGAATAGACACCGGCCTGCGGCGTGCCCATGATCAGGGCATGGGCCAGGGCATGATCGACCGCGTCGACGTCGCCATCATCTTCGCGCTCGAACTCGAGGCGGCGCCCCTTCGCGACCGCCTGGAGGATGCGGTGAGGCTGCAG
>JBIPLV010000278.1:0-2727 GCA_044369475.1 Cyanobium sp.
GGTGCTGGCCTGCACGCCCACGGCCACCAGCTCGTCGAGCTCACTTTCAAGGCCAGTGAGAAACAGCAAGGCAAACAGACCAAGTTGTGCGACCGTCTGCAGGCTGGGGAAGGTCTCGACGTTGATGTCGCGTATAGCATCGGGCGTCAGATCGGCCAGCACGCCCACCAGACCTGCCGCTGCGGCACTCAGCTGCGCTTGCGTTTCGGGCGGCACGATCAGGTGCAGACCTGACACCCCGATCAAAACACCTGCGACCAGTTCACCCAGGATCGTGGGCAGTTGCAAGCGCACCATCACTTCGGCGATGGCGCGGGCAGCGATGAAAATCACCAGGAACCGGCCCACCTGAATCAGTGTTTCAGCGACTTCAAGTTGGTGGGAACTGATCTCCAGCAGTAGCGGTGGCAGGGCGAGCATCGTTGGGCTCAGAACGTTCAACCCTCTTTAGGGAGTTCAACGACAGAGTTGGGGCGTTCAACACCAGCTGAGCAGCAACCCTGCCTGTTGATCAACAAACCTGATCAGCCTGATTGGCTCGACTTGTCGAACGCTGTCAGAGCCCCCACGGGCTTGTCTGCCCCGATGGGTTCGAGCGCTCTTCAGTGACACGAGGACCTTTTTCAAGCTGCTGCCTTGGTGCTGGGATATGGGGCTGCTTTGAGACCGCTGATCCCGCGGCGTGTGGTTGATGGTCCGATCCAAAGTTGACTCCCCAACCCCGCGGGGCACTCCCTAAGGTTCCGCGTCTACACACTCCTGTAGCCCATGACCACCACGTCGGCATCCCCTGGGAGCCCGGCTTTTCGGGTGCTGAACCACATCAGCACCAACAACATCAAGGGTGATCTCTTTGGCGGCGTCACCGCGGCCATCGTGGCCCTGCCACTAGCGCTGGCCTTCGGTGTCGCCAGTGGTGCCGGCGCTGCCGCTGGCCTTTGGGGCGCTGTGCTCGTCGGCCTGTTTGCGGCCCTCTTTGGCGGCACGCCCACGCTCATTTCGGAGCCCACCGGCCCCATGACGGTTGTGATGACAGCCGTCATCGCCAGCCTGACGTCACGCAATCCCGAGCACGGTCTGGCCATGGCCTTCACCGTGGTGATGCTGGCCGGACTGTTTCAGATTCTGTTCGGTCTGCTGAAGCTGGGCCGCTACATCACCCAGATGCCCTACACGGTCATTTCGGGCTTCATGAGTGGCATTGGCTTCATCCTGATCATTCTTCAGCTTGGCCCGTTCCTGGGCCAGGCGATCCCCAAAGGTGGGGTGATGGGCACCCTCAACGCCTTGCCGCAACTGATCGCCAGCGCGCGATTGCCGGAGGTGCTGCTCGCGGTGATCACCTTGGCGATCCTGTGGTTGACCCCATCCCGTGTCAAGAAGATTGCCCCACCCCAGTTGATCGCCCTGGTGATCGGCACAGTGCTGTCATTGACGCTGTTCAGTGATGGCGGTGGCGAAGAGATTCGCCGTATTGGCGAGATCGCTTCCGGTTTTCCGAAGCTGCAGCTCCCCTATTTCGAGTTGGGAGAAGTGCGGGTCATGTTGGTCGATGCGGCAGTGCTCGGCATGCTCGGTTGTATTGATGCGTTGCTCACCGCCGTGATCGCAGACAGCATCACGCGCACCGAGCACAACTCCAACAAAGAGCTGATCGGGCAGGGCCTGGGCAACCTGGCTTCTGGCCTGTTCGGCGGCATCGCCGGTGCCGGCGCCACAATGGGCACCGTGGTGAATATTCAGGCGGGCGGACGCAGTGCTCTCTCTGGCATTAGCCGTGCCGTGATTCTGATGGTGGTGATTCTGGCGTTCAGCGGTGTGGCGGCCCAGATTCCCCAGGCTGTTCTCGCTGGTATCGCCCTCAAAGTGGGTGTCGACATCGTCGACTGGGGCTTCCTCAGGCGTGCCCACCGAATTTCGATCAGCGGTGCCCTGATCATGTATCTGGTGATCGTCCTGACCGTGCTGGTCGATCTGATCGCTGCTGTGGGCATCGGTGTGTTCATCGCCAACATCCTCACCATCGACAAGATGAGTGCCCTGCAGAGCAAGTCGGTTAAGTCGATCAGCACCGGCGATGGCGATCTCGATATCAGCGATGACGAGCGTCAGTTGCTCGACCAGGGACGCGGCCTGGTGCTCCTGTTTCAGCTCAACGGTGCCATGATTTTCGGTGTAGCCAAGGCCATCGGCCGCGAGCACAACGCCATCGGCGACTGCAAGGCGGTGGTGTTTGACCTCACAGAGGTCTCCCATCTGGGTGTCACGGCGGCCCTTGCTGTCGAGAACGCCGTTGAGGAGGCGATTGAAAAGGGCCGTCAGGTCTATGTGGTGGGAGCCAGTGGAACCACCCAGCGCCGGCTCGAGAAGCTCGGTCTCTATCAAAAGTTGCCGGCCGAGCGCACCAGCCTCAGCCGCCGCGATGCGCTGAAGCAGGCTGTTGGCAGTTTGGCCTGAAGCAAGGCATGGGCTGGCATCCCCACCTCTGGCATCCCACCACCCAGGTGGCCACCAGCCCTGAGCCGTTGCAGGTGCGCTCCGCCCGCGGTTGTGAGCTTGAGCTGGCCGATGGGCGGCGCCTGATTGATGCGATCAGCAGTTGGTGGGTAACCCTGCATGGCCATGCTGAGCCGTCGATTGCGGCGGCGATCGCTGCCCAGGCCCGGCAGCTCGAGCAGGTGATCTTTGCCAACTTCAGCCATGGGCCGGCCGAGCAGCTCGCCACCA
>JBIPLV010000076.1:0-9855 GCA_044369475.1 Cyanobium sp.
GATCAACCGCGGCCAACGGCTGCCGCGGCAATCGCCAGTCTCAAGCAGCTGGGGCTGACCCCGGTGATGCTCAGTGGCGACAACGCCCGCACCGCCGCTGTGATCGCCGGCCGGCTCGGCATCGAGCAGGTGCGCAGCGAGCTGCTGCCCGAGCAGAAGCTGGAGGCGATCGCCGAGCTGCAACGCCTGGGCCCCACCGGGATGGTGGGCGACGGCATCAACGATGCCCCGGCTCTGGCCGGAGCTGCAGTGGGGGTGGCGATGGGTGCCGCCGGCAGCGACACCGCCATGGAGGCCGCCGATGTGGTGGTGATGGATGACGACCCGCTGCGGCTGGTGGAGCTGATCCGGCTGTCACGCCGCACCTGGGCCGTGCTGATGCAGAACATCGCCCTGGCCCTGGGGATCAAGGGTGCCTTCCTGGTGCTCACGCTCCTGGGCACCGCAACGATGTGGCAGGCGGTGTTCGCCGACATGGGCACCAGCCTGCTAGTGATTGCCAATGGACTGCGGCTCCTGCAAGCAAAATCAACAGGATGAGCTGGATGCAGAACGGTGATCACTGGGACGAGGTCTACGGCAGCAAAAGCCCTGATCAACTGAGCTGGTTCCAGCTACAGCCCGAGCCCTCGCTGCAGTTGGTTCAACAACTGGCTTCAAGCCCGCAGGCCCGGATCATTGATGTCGGTGGCGGAACATCCCTGTTGGTGGATGCTCTTCTGAGCCGCGGCTACGACCATCTGACAGTGCTGGATCTCTCAGAACGGGCCTTGGCTACGGTTCAACAACGGCTGGAGGCTCAAGCCGCAGAAGTGACCTGGCTCGCAGGCGACATCCGCAGCATCGATTTACCCCATCAGGCATACGACATCTGGCATGACCGAGCGGTGTTCCATTTCCTGGTGGATTCCCTCGACCACCAGCGCTACGCCGAACAGGTCGAGCGATCCCTCAGACCAACAGGTCATCTGATTCTCGCCACTTTTGCGGAGGATGGCCCAGAGCGCTGCAGTGGCCTACCAGTTATGCGCCACAGCACTGAATCCCTGCAGCAGGTGTTCGGGCAGCAACTGCAATTGCAGCATCAGCAGCGCATCACTCATGCCACACCCAGTGGAGTTGAACAAAAGTTTCTCTACACCGTCTGGCAACGCAAGGCTGGCGGAGTGGATTAGCTGGTCTGAGGTAATGCAGGAGCAGCCTCGCTCAGGCCTTTGAGAATGCCGCAATCGGCAGTCCTGGCTGGCTTGCTGCAGCGTGAGCGCAACTGCTGCAGTTCGAGCTGCAGGCACTGGAGATCGCGAATGCGTTGTTTTACCTGGGCTAGCTTCTCATCCAGCAGGCTGTTCACAGTCAGACAGCTCTGACTTGGATTCAGCCGTAATAGCAGCAGCTGACGGATTTCCTCAATGCCGATATCAAGACTGCGGCAGTAGCGGATGAAGTGCACTTGCCTCTGGTGTTCTTCGCTATAGATGCGGTAATTAGCCTGGCTTCGTTGCGGTGGAGTCAGCAACCGCTCCTGCTCGTAAAAGCGCAGGGTTTCAACGGTGACCCCAGTCGCTGTAGCGAGTTCTCCGATTTTCAACGTCACTCCTGCATGTTGAAACCAGTTTGCTCCCCAGCCTTGAGCGACGCCTTCTCAATGGGGTGCTTTGCCCATCAGGATCCCCATGCCGCTCAGGATCACCACAGACCCCAGCAGGTCACGGCTGCTGAAAGCAGCACCATCCACCAGGCGCAACCAGATCAGGGCCATCGCCACATAGACGGCGCCATAGGCCGCGTACACCCGTCCCGACGCCGTGGGGTGAAGGGTGAGCAGCCAGGCGAACAGGGCCAGGCAGAGGGCGGCAGGGATCAATAGCAACGGGGAGCGCTGCTGCTTCACCACCAGATCGGTGAGATAGCAGCCAACGATCTCGGCCACGGCGGTTATCAGGAACAGAGCAGTGGTGTTGAGCAAGGCAATCCTGTCTCCTCAGGCCATCGTGGCGCCTAAGCGGCGCGGCCGTGGTGGGCGCTCCTGGCCGGGTGCTGCATCGCTGCCTTGATCGATGGGGCTTCACGCCGCCGGCAGATGCGTTGTTCACAGTGTCAGGAGAAATAGGAAATGCATCATTCTGGTCAACACCATGCCCCTCATGAGGAGCGTTATCAGCCAACCGGACTGATACCTGGCCCGGCCTACCTGGGGCAGGATTGCGGCAGCATGTGGGTTCTCCACGGATAGCCAAAGAGGCCCGTCATCAGCAGAGTCGTTATGGCTACACTGATGTCATCTCGAATGAAACCAGACCCTCCAGATGCTGCGCTTATTTGCTGGGTTGCTCGCCTGTTTGCTGGTCGAGGCTTTGGCTGCCACTTCAGCCTCTTCCGTGCGGGCTGCAGAACCGGCCAAGCCTGAGGCGCTGCGCTGCAGCTTTGCTGATAAGCAGGGTTATTACAAATTCTCTTCCCGCAAGCCGGCTGGCAAGAGGCCATGGAGCTTGGACCTGCGTATTGACCATGGAGATCGTCGGGTGTTCTTCGATGGAGATGGCGTCACCAGCGAGATGCCCTTCTATGCGGTGGGCGACGATATTCGCTTTGATGTAGTTCTCGGCAATGAAAAAGAGCGCTTCTCCTTAAACACTAAAACATTGAGATTTGAGATATTTTCTGAAACGCCGCGCCATAGGTTGCGTCATCTCGGGACCTGTCGGCTGATGTAGGCAAGATCCACGTACTATGCCCCGGTTCTGCGGTCGGCTTCGGGGCATGAATCATCATCCTGATAGGAAACTGTTTATGGGCGTTTGCCTTCCATGGCTGCACGGAGTGATGCGGTATTGCCGCTGAGCAGAAGCTCTCCACCCCTCAGGCCCTGCCGAATCACAACCCGGCTGGCGGACTCTTCCCCGACAACCACAGGGATCGGCTCGGCCACGCCCCGCTGGTACCGAAACACCACCGGGCTGCCATTCACCATCTGAACAGCATCAGCTGGAACCATGAAGCGCCGCTCGGCCGACGGCACCATCACAAAGGCGGTCACTGCAGTTCCGGCAGGTGGCAGCGCAGAGTCCACGGCTTCTGCGCGAACGACCATCACCCGGTTGGCGCTGCCAGCATCCGGAGCCACAGCCAGCACCCGCGCCCGCAACTCCCGCGGGCCTGCCTTCACCCGCAGCATCTGGCCTGTTCGCAGGTTCGCACCCAGCAGTGGCGAAACGAGAAAGCGGAGTTCACTGCCCCTGGCATCGCCGATCTCTGCCACCTCAGCCCCGGCCTGCAGGAAAGCCCCTGTGGAGGCATTCACGGCAGCGATCTGACCGCTGATCGGGCTGCGGACCATGACGCGGCCTGCTGCATCCGGTGATCCCAGGGCAATCAGTTTGGCCTTGGCCGCGCGTGCTTCGCTGCTGGCCTTGACGCTGGCGATGCGGCGGCTTTCCAGTTCCTGCCAGGCCAAAGCACCCTGGCGTGCCATGGGCAGGGTGCGCCGGTACTGATGATCGAGCGACTGGGCAGTGGCGTGAGCCGCATCGGCGTCAGCCCGTACCACTGCTGCGTCGGGGCTCTGCACTTCAGCGATCACCGCGCCGGCTGCAACGGTGCTTCCCGGGGCTACCAGCAGACGCATGAGCCGGCCGGCCACCGGCATGCCCACATTGGCACGAGCCCCGACGGCCGTTTCGACAAACCCTGAGATGGGTCGTTCCGTGGCGCTGTTCAGATCCGGGCGAAACAGCTCGATGCCGGAGCGCTGCAGCTGTTGTTCGCTAATCGGCACACCATTGGAGCGATCGGTGTCCACTGCCGCAGCTGGATCCAACGCTGGGGCTGTGGTGGTGCTGTGCCGTCCAAGCCCAAAGGCGAGAGCGAGTGCTGCGAGCACTGCAACGGGAACTGTGATAATCCGATTCGCCTGCAACCATCGACTGGCCGGACTGGTGGCTGCGCGCTGGATCAGACGTCTGAAGGTGAGCGTGAATCCGGAAGTCATGTCAGTCAGGCGCCAACAGCAGTGGAAACGGGTCGCGGCGATGGAAGTAGCCAGCGACCAAAGCGGGCATAAAGGGCAGGGATCACCAGCAGCGTCAATGCTGTGGAGGTGATCAGTCCCCCCAACACCACGATCGCGAGGGGCTGGAGGATCTCATTGCCTGCCCCAAAGGCGAGGGCCAGAGGCAGGGTTCCCAGGGCCGAGGAGAGGGCGGTCATCAGGATTGCGTTGAGGCGCTCCAGGCTTCCCTCACGGATGACCGCCTGCAGCGGCTGGCCTTCGGCGTGGCGCCGGTTGTAGTTGTCCACCAGCAACAGGCCGTTGCGCACGGCGACGCCAAAGAGCGTGATGAATCCGATCAGCGAGGCAATCGAGAGCACCCCACCGGTGAGCAGCACCGCGACCACCCCACCCACGAGGGCCAGGGGCAGGTTGAGCATGATTGCGGCAGTGGCCGGCAACGATTTCACGGCCGCCACCATCAGCAGGGTGATCAACACAGCAGCCACAAGGCTGTAGAGCACGAGGCTGCTGGTCGCCCGCTGCTCGGATTCGAACTGCCCGCCGTAGCGGATCAGGTAGCCCTGCGGAAGCCGCACCTCGCGGGCCACGGCCCGCTGGATGTCGCCCACCACCGTGCCCAGAGCGCGCCCGCTGACATTGGCCGAGACCACGATCAGGCGGGAGACGTCCTCCCTGTTGACGACGTTGGCTCCCAGACCTTCCTCCACCCAGGCCACGCTGCCGAGCGGCACCGTCATGCCGTTGGAAAAGGCCACCGGCAGGGAGCGGATGGCGTCAAGGCTGGTGCGACTCGCCGCGTTGAGCTGAACCAGCACGTCACTGCGCACCGCGTCTTCCACGACGTGACCGACCACCTTCCCGTTGAGGGCGATCTCCACTGCCTGGGCGAGCTCATCGATCGTCAGCCCAAGTGCCGCCACCAGGGGCCGGTCGTAGTGGATCTGGATCTGGGGGATGGGCAGCTGGGGCTCCAGCTGCAGGTCCACCACCCCGGCAATCGGTTCCACCACCTTCACCACCGCTTCGCCGATGCGCCGCAGCTCGCCCAGCTCAGTGCCATAGATCTTGATCGCGATGGCGCTGCGTACGCCGGAGAGCACCTCGTCCATGCGGTGGGAGATGAAGCCGCCGATGTTGGGGGCCACACCCGGCAGCCGCAGGAACGCCTTGCGTAGCTCAGCAATGGCGGCCGGGCGATTGGTCATCGCCTCATCACTGAGCTCCACGTCCACGTGGGCCAGGTTCACGCCAGCGCCATCAGCGTCTCCGGGCGCTCGACCGGTGCGCACCTGCACCCAGTCGACAAGGGGGCTGTTCTGCAACGAACGGGTGAGGGCCAGGCCGGCGCGGTTGGTCATCTCCAGCGACACCCCGGGATAGAGCACCATCGAGTTGACCAGTGATTTCTCCCGGAACTCCGGCAGGAAGACCCTCCCCAGAGCCGGCAGGATCGCGGTGGTGGCCACCACCAGCGCCAGGGCAATCGCGAGAAGCCGCTGTGGCCGAGTCATCGCCATGGCGAGCCAGGGCCGATACAGCCGCTCGCAGCGGCCAGCGAGCCAGGTGCTCTCGGGCGGCAGGGATACCGGTGCCAGCAGGATGGCGCAGAGTGCCGGGATCAGGGTGAGAGCCACCAGCGAAGAGGCGGCGATCGAGAACAGATAGGCCAGACCCATCGGCGCAAAGATGCGCCCTTCCACCCCGGTGAGCGAAAAGATCGGTGCGAACACGATGATGATGATCAAGCTGGAGAAGAGCACCGGCTGGCGCACCTCCACCGAGGTTTCGAACACCACCTGCAGCGGCGGTTTGGGATTGCCTGCAGCCTGATTGCTGCGGAGGCCGCGATAGCAGTTCTCCATGTCGACAATTGCATCGTCAACCACCGAACCGATGGCGACCACCAGGCCGCCCAGGGTCATGGTGTTGATGCCGATGCCGAGGGCCTTCATCAGCATCAGGCCAATCAGCAACGACAGGGGGATGGCACTGAGGCTGATCACTGCTCCGCGCCAGTTCATCAGGAACAGCACGATCACCAGCGACACGATGATCACACCCTCGACCATCGCCGAGCTGACGTTTTTGATGGCTCGATCGATGAAGCCGCTCTGGCGGAAGGTGCAGTGAATCTGCACATCTGAAGGCAGCGTGCGGTTGAGGGCGGCGATCCTCTCCTCCACTGCACGAGTCACCGTGGGTGTGTCGACATCGGGTTGCTTGTTGACCATCAGCACAACCGCCGGCTGGCCGTTGAAGCTGGCGTCACCCCGCTTGAGCGCCGCACCGCGCTTCACCTCGGCCAGGGTAGAAAGCAACACCGGCTTGCCTTGTTGATCACGCACGGCCACATCGGCCAGGTCGCTCTCCTGGGTGATCTGACCCATCGGTCGGATCAGACGCTCCTGACCGCCACCGATCAGGAAGCCGCCCGGACTGGTGGCCATCGCCTCGGAAACGCCCTGCATCACCGCCTTGAGCGTGACGCCATGGACCTGAAGCTCGTGGGGGTCCAGCAACACCTGGTGCTGTGGTTCCTCCCCGCCATACACAGTGACTTGCGCGACACCGGGTACCGCCAGGATCGGGTTGCGGTAAGAGCGCATCACCAGTTGATGCAGATCCAGCATGGAGGTGGCGCCATCGCCGTTGAGCGTGAAGGCGTACTGGAGCACCGTGCCCAGGGGCGACACCAAAGGTGAGATCTCTGGCGCACCCGCATTCGCCGGAAGCTGCGACTCCACCTGTTGGATGCGCTCCGACACCGACTGCCGGGCCCGGAAGATGTCGGCGTTCTGGTTGAAGACCACCTGCACCATCGACAAGCCGGGCTTAGACGAAGAGCGCACGGTCTCCACCCCTGCAATGCCGTTCACTGCCGACTCGATCGGCAGCGTGATGCGCATCTCGACCTCCTCGGGTGAGAGCCCATCCGCCGTGGTCTGGACGTCCACCTGGGGCGGTGCGAACGGCGGGAAGACGTCGAGTGGCATCTGGCGCACGACCACCAGTCCCCAGACGCTGATCACCACCGCAGCTACCAGGATCAACCAGCGACGGGCAATCGAGAACCGCAGCGTGGTGTTGAGCAGCCGTTCAATCATTCGCCCTGCTTGCCGCGGCGTTTGATCAGCACCGCACCTGCGGCCACCACCACGGCAACACCGGCTGCGCCAGCGATCAACGGCAGGTTGCCGCTGGAGTTGGAACCGTCCTCGGCCTTGGCAACAGCACCGGCATCAGCCGCAGGAGCCTCCACCTGCTGGGTCTTCTTCGATTCGGCGTAGAGCGAGAGCGCACCCGAAATCACCACGTCATCGTTGGGATCGATTCCCTCATTCACGACCACGCGATCTCCCTGGTTGGCTCCGGTCTCTACAAAGACGGGGTCGTAGGTCTTCTCGGTCTGCACGAATAGGAGGGACTTGCCATCGGCATCCACCAGAGCGGTGGAGGGCACGGTGAGGCCATCGGGGCCTTGCTCCGGTTTGACCGTGGCCACACCCAGCAGCCCATCGCTGTCGGCATTGCGATTGACCTGCCGTACAGCCCCCTGCTGCTGGAACTCATCACCATGGCCAACGTGGGCTAGAGCTACTGATGCCGTATGGGGGACGGTGAGGACGGCGGCGCTCGCCAGGCTGGTGCTGGCGATGAGCCGCATGAACCGGTTAGGCAAGACCCTGGGAAGCGATGACGTGCGGAGCATCGCTCAGATGGGATGAAAAACAGGTGAAATCGCCTGTGCTCACTAGCATCTGCCCCTGAAGCCCACCCCTGATGCCGCTACGGATCCTGCTGGTGGAAGACGAAGAGGATCTGGCCAGTGCCATCCAGAGGGTGCTGCAACGCCAGGGCCATGTTGTGGATCACTGCCCCAGCGGTCTGGACGGTTGGGCCATGCTTCGCAGCGAGCTCGCCCGCTACGACCTGGCCATCCTCGATTGGATGCTGCCGGAACTGAGCGGCCTTGAACTCTGCCGGCGTGCTCGGGCCGCCAGCATGGCCCTGCCGGTGCTGTTGCTCACCGCTCGCGCCGAGACGGCCGATCGGGTGGAAGGCCTCGATGCGGGCGCTGATGACTACCTCAGCAAACCCTTTGCGATGGAGGAGCTCCTGGCACGGATCCGGGCGTTGCAGCGCCGTAACCCCGGCTACCGGGAGCCTTTGTTGTCAGTCGGCGGCTATCGATTGGATCCCACCGCAGGCACGCTCGTGGTTCCTACCAGCACCGGTGAGGTGAGCGTGGACCTTTCAGCGAAGGAGCAGCAGTTGATGGCCTACTTCCTAGAGCACCCAGGGCAGCTCATTCCCGGCTCCCGGCTGCGCAACCAACTCTGGGATCTGCATCAGGACCCGGTGAGCAATGTGGTGGCTGCCCAGGTCCGCCTGCTGCGGCGCAAGCTTGCGGCCCATGGTCTGCCCTCACCGATCGAAACGGTGCCCAGCAAGGGGTATCGCTTTGCTCCACCCGGGGGGGATGAGACGTGATCGATCACCGTTCCCCAGCAGCAGGGTTGCTGTGGCGCGCCCGTGTGCGCTTGGCCGGTCTGTCGCTGCTGGTGATGGGCACGCTGCTCTATGCCGCCGGTTTCGCAATGGGTCGGTTGTTGCTTCAGACCCAGGAAGCGGCGATCAGGCGTGAATTACAGAGCCTCGCCGGCACCCTGCACGACAGCCTCAAGCCCGCCTTGCCGCAGGAGGCACGGCCCTCAATCGCCCTGGCGGCCTTGCTGCCGGGGCTTTGCTTGGTTGGTGAGCCATGCATTCCGCCGAAGGATCTGATCCATCGGCATGCGATCAGCGCCAACGATCCCGATCGCTACAAGCTGCGAGTCTTCAATGACCATGGAGACCTGATCGCCAGCTCACCTGGCGCCTTGCCGGTGGGGCCCAAACCTGTGCTGCTGGGCTGGGCACTGACCGGTGAGCGGGCCGGAGAACGCTGGGGCACCTACGCGATTCACCTCCATCACTCCCATGGCTCCGGCCAACCCGTCTGGGGCTACTTGCAGATCTCCAGCAGCCTGGCGGACCTCGATGCCGAAGCGAATCGCTTGTGGTGGCTGGGCCATGGAGTCTTCCTCCTGGCGATGGTGGGGGTAGCCGTGGCGAGCTGGTGGCTGGCGGGGCTGGCCATGGCTCCCTTGCTTGATGCGTACCGGCGCCAGGAGCAATTCAGTGCCGATGTTGCCCATGAGCTACGCACCCCGCTGGCGAACCTGTTGGCCCTGGTGGAGGCGGAACGCTGTGCGAACGCGGAGGTTTACGACTCGTCGACAGCCAACAGCCTGGATCGGGTTTTGGGCCAGGGGCGACGCCTTCAACAGCTGATCAGTGATCTGTTGCTGCTGGCCAGCTTGGAGCGCCCCTTTCTCCAGGAGCAGAAACAGGTGTGTGATCTAGCCGAAATCATTGCCGATGTGCTGGAAGACTTTGGCGAGGCAGCCGCTTCAGCGCAGGTGAGGCTTGAGCAAGACCAAAACGTTCCCACTGCCCAAATACTGGGGATTGAGTCGGAACTGAGCCGGCTGGTGATCAATTTGCTCAGCAACGCGATCACGCACACCCCATTAGGTGGTCGCATCGGTGTTGCACTCGAGCAGAGCGGCCGGCAGATTCGACTATCCATTCGTGACACGGGGCCTGGGATTCCAGCGGTTGAGCAGCAGCGCATCTTTGATCGCTTTAGCCGTCTTGATCCAGCTCGCTCCCGGCAGCAAGGGGGTACCGGCCTGGGACTGGCGATTGCCCAGGCCATTGCTCACCGTCATGGTGGTGAGATCACGGTGCAATCCGCTCCAGGGAATGGGAGCTGCTTCTACGTCGTGCTGCCAGTCGCG
>JBIPLV010000220.1:0-2722 GCA_044369475.1 Cyanobium sp.
AACCGGCAGCTGCCGAAGCCAACTACCAGATGTTCTACGCCGCCATCCGGCCTTTGCTTGCCGGTAGCGCGGGTGCACTGGCGCGGCTGGATCAGATCCGAGAGGGCTTCCGCGATGCGATGAACCAGGCGCTCGAGGCCATGTGGGTCCAGAAGCTCGGTCTGAGCCGTTACGACGCCGAGCTGGTTGACGAGCTGTTCGAGCTGATGGTGGACTCCAGCGTCGACTACACGATCTTCTTCAGCCGGCTGTCATCCATACCAGAGCACCGTTCAACCTTGAACGAGGCCTTCTATCGGCCAACCTCTGAGCAGCTCGATGCGCGATGGACGCACTGGCTGGGGCAGTGGCGCGCTCAGATCATGGCCAATGGCAACCGCAGCGAGACAGCGGCGGCCATGCAACGGGTCAACCCCCAGATCACCTGGCGCGAGTGGTTGGTTGCGCCCGCCTATCAACAGGCGGAGCACGGTGACACAGCCCTGATCCAGGAGCTGCAGGAGGTGTTCAGCCATCCCTACCAGGTGCCCTCAGCCGAGCTGGCTGCGAGGTACGACCGGCTCAAGCCCACAGACTTCTTCGGCGCCGGAGGCGTGTCCCACTACAGCTGTTCGTCGTGACGCACACGCTTTTCAGTTGTCACGTCTCTGCTGAGATAGTAAAACGCCTGAAATCTGGCCAGTGAGCTGCACTTGACGGATCACGTGCGGTTACAAGGTGACCTTGGGCCGTGACGAAAAGAGCTTGTCTCAACAAGAATATTGATCTCTGCAGAGTTTGAGGTGACCATGATTGTTATGGCCATGCAAAAAAAATCTTTGAATTGAACCCGTTGATATGTAGGACGATTGGGTTCTGGATCTTCTCCGGCAGGGACTACCCATCACTAATTGTCAGCAACTATCAGCAGATTTGGCCGTGGCCAAGATGAAAAAGCCACGCATCAACAAGATCAGCAAGGCCCTCAAGCAGCAGCATGGCTACTTGAAGCGGAACCTGGCGAGCATTGGCGCCCTGATCGCTTGTGGTGGCATGCTTCTGGTCGCCGTACGGCCTATCGACCAGAAGCTGCTGGTCGTCAGTGGGCTGGTCCGCCAGCAAAGCATTCCTTATCACGCAGACAGCAGAAGAATCCCTGATCGAATCGTGAGCCTTTGCCAGCTGCACATCAGGCTGATTGTTCGGGGTAAGGCGCGTTGCAATCTTAAATATGGGTCCCTGATCTCAATTTCTGTCACCAGTGATGGGTTCACCTTCCTCGATCGGCTGAGTTACGACCCCTGCATCGAAGGAGAAGACCTCAAGGTTCAAGCAATGGCCTATCGCTGCCGGCACGGTGACTACCCAGAAGTGATTTTTGCTGACCAGATCTACCGAACGAGTTCAAACCATGCAGTTTGTCAACGCCATAGAATTCGTTTCAGCGGCTCCCATCTGCGACGACCGAAGAACGATCTTGAGTTGTTGGGAGCCGAGAAGTGGTAGTTTATGGATAACTAGCGATAGGGGAATGCCGTTGAAGGCAAGATCGGTGAATCTAAATGCCGGTACGGACTGGGTCTGATTCGAGAGAAGCTCGCGGAGATCCAGGGCTCGACTATTGCAATGAATATCCTCGTCATTAACCTTCAGAAGCTGCTGGAGCTTCTTTTTGTTCTGTTTGCGTATTGGCTCAAGCTAATAGTCAGCAATGAACCAGGAGAGGGGCCGAGGTTCGAGGTCTTGAGGCCACAGATTAGCCTTGCCTGAACGGTAAGGATTCAGCTCGTCTGAGCAGCGCTCCTTGTCATCCGTGGCTCCGACTCACCTTCTCAAGAGGCCCTCAGTACGCCTGAATTAACTGTGCTCATTCGTAACGGTCTTGGCCCCGCCGCCATCAGTCTTGTCAGGATGTGGTGATGCCCGTCATTGGCAGTGGATTTTCAGATCATGCAAAAACGAAACGTCCTGCGCAGCAGGTTTGGCATGCTTGCCGCGGCCTTCACTGCGTTGGGCCTAACTCCAGCCTTGGCTCAGTCGGCCACGCTTGACACATTCGGTCTGAGTCATGGAGCAGCCGGTGGTGGCGCCTCCATTGATCTCCTCGTAGCAGTGGCGCGTTCCGCCGCCTGGAATCGAACGGCATCCAGTGCTCGCTTTGGTGGAGCGATCGGTAGCGTTGATCGCTCCGACGACCCGGATCAGTTCGCGGCAAGCGAACTTCGCCACGCTGGAAGCGGCGACCTTGCTCAGGCGACCAGCCGCAATGTGAATCCCCACTGGAACCGCATTGCCAACGTTAATCGTGCCAGCTTGTTTCCTGGTTGGGCTCGTCCCGGATGGGGCGCATTGCGGCCTTGGGATAAGGGCTGGTACGGCGACAGAACCTTCACGCCCTGGACATGGTGGGGGGCTCGATCCAGAGCCTGGGGTGTAACAAGCCTCGCCTCAAGAGCCAGCATCAACAAAGCCATTGACAATGCCATCAATGCCTACATTCCCTATATCGTTGTGCCCAAAACCAATTACAAATTGCTCTACGGAACAGAGCTGCCGTCCGGAAACGACTCAGTGAGTTTCGTGGTTCAGTCCAACAGCATCGACTACCGGCTCAATGCCAACTGCAAGAAGGGTACGATCAATGGCCGCGAGCCCAGTAACCTCCAGGAGGCTGAGCTCCTTCATGCGGCTTGCCAGGTAGCCTACGGACCGGTTTAGGTCAGGGCTAATTCAAAGTTTTGGT
>JBIPLV010000219.1:0-2721 GCA_044369475.1 Cyanobium sp.
CGGTGCACCCGCGACGCCGGGCATATTCGGCCTGGGTGATGAGCTGGACCGTACCGACAGGCATCAGCGAACCCCTAGGCGTACAAAGTCCGCAGCGGACCGACTAGCGGAATGACGCGCCCGGATCTACCCGCGAGCTGGGGAGCCAGGGAGGACCCGAACCGGGGGGGTGGATCCGACGTCGTTGGCTGGCTCATGCCGTCACCTGTGACCGTCAAGCCTTCGGCTCTTGAAGAAACGGGATGGCCGGCTTCTCGCCGAGCAGCTCGTAGTATTCAATCTGAGCCTTGGCGCTGGAGATCATCTTGCCGGCGATGTTGGCCAGCTCTGATGCGTGTTTGGTGTCAATGGCGCCTGCTCGCAGGTCATCAAACACTGCAGCCAGATCCCTGCGCAGTTCGGTTGCGTTCTTCATTCCTGTTCTCCGTCTTCCTGGTTGAGATAGCGTGTCAGCTTCAGGTGCACGCGCTTGAGCTCGACGAGCGCCAACGGGATGCCGGCACCCTTCGGGCATGACTTGCGGTTGTTTGTCAGCAGCCGCACGATGTAGGAATCGCTGAGGCGCTCACGCGCTGCAGCACGGCGACGAACTCGCTGTTCTCGCGTCGCTGGCTTCGCATCACGTGCACGCCAGCGAATGACGGCGCGTGCCTCTTTGACGTGGGCGTCGTGAAGCTCGGCCAAGTGTTGTCGCTGCGCTTCCAGTGATATTGCGCGCTGCTCCATTGACCAGGCCCGCCAGGCGCAGACGTGAGCGTCATGTCGTGTGGGCTTGAAGCCGGGCGCTGCTTGAATGCGCCCAACCCTTTTGTATTCCGCGCGCATCTTCCTGATAGCCGCTGCGGCATCGGGCTGCATGAGTTGAAGATTGGGCCGATTGACTTGGCTGCGCGCCTTGGTTTTCTCTCTGAAATCGGGGTCGCTCGCATAACGTGCAGCAGATGCCGCACTGAAGCATGTCTTGCAATTTGCCCTATACCTTCCCCGGCCACGCTTCGCAAACATTGCGATGGCCTTGAGCTCGCCGCAAACCTTGCACACTCGCTCCGTCACAGCCTGCCCCCCTTGGCAGCGGCCAGGCGTTCGGCACTCTTGGCCACTGCCTTTTCGAACTCTCGCTGGAACAGCGGCCCGACCGTGCGGCGGGCAGTGCTCAACAGATCCAGGCGCTTGGTGTAACTGGCGGTCGGCACGTACCAGAAGACTGCGCGGATGTTGCGCCCCGCCCTTTCGTAGACCCCGGGCGTCAGCTTGGCAGCGTTACCAGGAAGGATGGCCACGTAGGACCGGCCCAGCTTGGCCGCCCGTGCCGCACGGCGCGCAGCACTTGCGCTGATGACGCGCTGATAGCCCGGGCTGAACTGGGCCCCGAGCTGCGCAATCACCTGGATGATCTGGCTGCGGCTGACGTTGCCATACGCGTCCAGCTTCGCGGCCGGGCCAGGGGTGGTCTTCCATCCCTTTGGCATGCTGCCCTGCGCTTGCAATGCCGCTTCGAACTTCTTGACGCCACGCATGCCGCCCAGCTCATGCTCGGCCAGCCATTGCGCCGGGGCCGTAGCGCCCTCGTTTCGCATCTCGTTCTTCAGCAGCACTTCGGCCACCGGGCTGATGGCTGTGTTCTCAGCGCGTTTGATGAGCACCGCCCGCTTGGTCGCTGCGGTTGGCCGGTCCAGCTTTGAGGTGAGCTGCTGCGTCCATTCGTCACCCACTGCGCGAGCGGTGCCCGTCAACGCCGTGGCGATTGCGGACTTGAAGCGCCTGTCGCTGAACTGCGTCAGCGCGGCCCGCACCTGGGCGATGTTGGATTCGAGGGTGATCCTCATGCTCTTCCCCTTGCAGCCAGCCGTGCCGGCCTGTTGCCCACCAGGGCGCCCACCACCTTGCCGGCCTCAGCCACGCGAATGGCGGGGGCCTTGAGGGGCTGGGCGTCCAGCCATTGGTCTGCGGCAGCCTGGCCCTGCTCTGCGGCCCGCCTGGCGTGCTCACGCTGCAGGCGCAGGCCTTCGCGCAGCGCGGCATCCACCCAGGCCTGGCCGAACATCTGCCGCAGCTCGTCCACCAAAGCCGCAGCACCAGGCATGGCATGGCGCAGGCCGCCCTTCTTCACCCCTTCTTCCTCTTTCATCGCTTCCTGGTTTTTCATGGTGTTGGTGATGGGTGGTGAATGCGCTGCGGGCACAGGGGCGCGTTACGCGGCTGTTACGCCTGCATTACGCCTACAGGGCGCGTTGTTACGCGTGTTACGCCTGTTACGCCTTGATCCTTCAACACATGCGGGCGTGCGCGCACATGTGCACACGCATACGCGAGGGCCGCGTAACGGCGTAACACGCGTAACATCAACGACTTAGCGCGTAACGCCCGCGTAACGCCCGCGTAACAGACGCGGCTCGAACGGTGCTCAGGCGTCATCTGGCACCTCTCCACTGGTGATGTCGCGCAGGAAACCGCGCAGATCGTTCTCGAAACTGCGCACGCTTTCACCGGCCCAGGCCCCCTCACTGGCACCGTCCTTCGGCCCTGCGCCCTTGGGAAGCCAGCAGCGCACGGCCTTGCGCACGCCGCCAGGGTTGTCCAGGGCCACCACCTTGTAGACCAGGCGCGGCCCCTTCTCATCGGCGCCCTGGTGCTCTTTGAGCCAGCGCTGCACTTCGCTGGTGAACTTGCCCTGGGAAGGCGGGAAGCGCTCGCCGTTCACCGCGCACCAGCGGCTGAACG
>JBIPLV010000396.1:0-2708 GCA_044369475.1 Cyanobium sp.
GACGGTGGTGCTGCTGAGCATGCCGATGCCGGCCGCATGGATGCAGGCCGTGGCCGGCAGCCTGCGCCAGTCGGAGACCGCATTCCTGCTCTCCAGCCAGGGGGAATGGCTGTTGCGCTGGTTTACGCCGACCTGTGAGGTGCCCCTGTGCGGGCATGCCACTTTGGCCGCCGTGTTGGCCCTGGGGCACTGGCGCCAGATTGCGCTAGGGGAGGACGTTCGCTTTCGCAGTCACAGCGGCCCGCTGCCCTCGCAATGCCTGCGAACGCCGCGCCTGGCCAGTGCCGGCTTGGGGTGGATTGAGCTCCCCGCCGCTGCGTTGCTCCCCGCTGAACCGCCCCGCTTGCTCGAGCGTCTGTTGGCCGAGGCCTTGGGGTGTGCTCCCCTGGCGTTCTGGCGTTCAGCACTGGGCTATGCCGTTGCCCTGGTGCCGGAGGACGCGCCCTTGGCGGCGATGGCTTCTCTCGCGGATGGGCTGGATGAGGATCTGGGCTCCGGTTTGGTGGTGATGCAGGCGGTCGCCCGCACCGCCGAACAGCAACCCGCCGCCGAGACGCCTGAGACGTTGCCGGAGCACGAGGATCTGGCCGTCCAGGCCGACTACCGCCTGCGGTTCTTTGCCCCGCGCCTGGGTATTCGCGAAGATCCCGTGACCGGCTCCGCCCATGCCCTGGTGTCCCGCTGGTGGCAGGAACGCCTCGGCCGAGCTCGGGTGGTGGGTTGGCAATGCTCTGACCGTCCCGGTGGGGTTGTCAGCGAAGGGGGATCTTCAGGCATGATCCGGCTGACCGGCAAGGGAGTGCTGTTGTGGGATGGACATCTCAAGGTGCTGCCCCACGGTTGCGGCGAGGCCTGCGATTGGCCTGCGGCCGATCAGGATCTCTAATCACGAATCTGCTGCGCCATCCCCTGATGGTCAGTGTTCCCCTGGCGGTCGCAGCCATCGGCATCGGCATCGCGGCCCAAGCCCTGCTGCGTCCGGGCCCCTCCAGCGGCGATCCCGACCTGCTGGATGCGTTGATGGCCCAGCCCAAGGCCTCCGCGCCGATCGCCAACAGGCCCGCCGCAGAGCCTGCGGCTGTTCCCTCCGATCCCGCTGACCCCACCCGCACGATCACCGCCCAACGCGGGTCGGCTGGGGCGTTGCCAGAGCCCTCGGATGGCCGTGCCCTGAATCTTGAGATCCGGGTGGCCCTGCTCCGGGCTTCCCCCCAACCCACCCTGTCGGCATCGGGGCCCTGGCAGCTGAGGGACCGCCAGGGCCAGCTGCTTGAGCGCGGCAACGCTGGAGATGCGGCGCCCGTCAGCGCTGCCTTGGACAACCAGGCCGAGGTCTGGTTGGAAACCGGACCCTCCGACCACCTGACAGTGGATGGTCAGGGCTATCCGGGCCGCATTCGCGTGCTGCGCGGCGCCAATGGGGTGCAGCTGATCAACCATCTGCCCCTGGAGAGCTACATCAGCTCTGTGGTGGGCGCCGAAATGCCCAGCAGTTGGAACATGGAGGCCCTGCGAGCCCAGGCGGTGGCCGCTCGCTCCTATGCCCTGGCCCAGATGGCCCGCCCCGCGGATCCCCACTGGCACCTCGGCGACACGACCCGATGGCAGGCCTACAGCGGCCTGAGCAGCGTGAGCGATCGCAGCCGCCAGGCCACCGCCAGCACGGCGGGGCTGATCCTCAGCTATCAGGGGGGAATCGTGGAGAGTTTGTACGCCGCCACCCAGGGCATTGTCGATGAGGCCCACAGCCACCTGGGCGCCAGCATGAGCCAGCACGGAGCCCAGGATCTGGCCCAGCAGGGTCTGCGCTTCAACGAGATTCTTGGCCGTTACTACCGGGGAGCAACCCTGGCCCGACTGCAGACCGGTGCGGGCTGAACGCTTCTGGCGGCAGGCCCGCGACGTGGCCGCCCGCGCGCTGGAGCAGGGAGCGCTGGTCCCTCTCGAAACCCGTGAGCTGCAGGTGGCCGGTCTCGAGCCCTTTCAGTTGCGACAGCTGGTTTCCGCCGTGCCGCGGCATTTGCGCGATGCGGGTCCCCGGCCGAATCCGTTCCTCCCATGGGATCGCCCCCTGCAAGTGGAGCACTTGGCCAGTGGACATGTGCTTTTGCTCAACAAATATCCGGTACAAGGCGAACACATGCTGGTGATTACGGACCAGTGGCAGCCCCAGGAAGGCTGGATCGGCCCGGCGGACTGGGACGCCGTGATGAGGGTCTCAGCGGACACCGGAGGGTTGTGGTTTTTCAATAGTCACGCCACGGCGGGCGCCAGCCAGCCCCATCGGCATCTGCAGCTCCTGCCGCGCCGTGAGGGGCAGTTCAGCTGCCCCCTCGCGCCCTTCCTGCGGGCCCAACTGCAGGGACAGGCGCCCAGCTGGAACTGGAGCTACCGACTGCGTAGCCGTAACATTGACGAGGGGCAATATGACCTGCCGAAACTGTATCTCGAACTCGCCCAATCGCTGGGTCTGGGCGACCCGGATCGGGATCCTCGGCCACGCCATCCTTACAACCTGCTGTTTGATGATGACTGGTTCCTGATGGTGCGTCGACGGCGCGAGCACGGGGCTGGATTCAGTGTGAATGGGTTGGGATTTGCTGGTTATCTCCTGTGCACCCAGAGCTCCGACCTGGAGTGGCTGCGCCAGCACGGTCCCTGGACGCTGCTGCACTCAGTGGCCGAGCCAGCCTGACGGATTCAGGTGT
>JBIPLV010000204.1:0-2701 GCA_044369475.1 Cyanobium sp.
GCGGGGCGCGCGGTTCTGACATGGACCATCGTCCTTGGCTCCCAGCTGTCCTGGGGAGCATCACCATCCTGATCAGCAGCGCAGCTCTGAGCCCCGCCTGGACCCGACCGACACCGGAGCCCAGGGGGAGGGCCGGGAGCATGGACGAAGCGGTGGCCGCCTTCGAGGCGCGGGGCTTTGTGATCCGCCGCGACCACCCCCGTTGCCGCGAGCCCAATCTGTTTGGCCTGCACGTGCGGGGCCGGCGCGACGTGGTGGTGTGCCCCAAGGGCAACCAACGCGACACCCTCCTGCACGAGGGCTGGCATGCGGTGCAATCGCTGTGCCTGCGGGAGACGCCCCTGCTGAGCCTCGAGGCACTGCTGCCGCGGCTCGGGCGCCGCGATCGTCTGGAGCTGCAGGTGCTCTACCGGCCGGAGCGGTGGCAACGGGAGGCCGAGGCCCGGGTGATGGCCCGCGAACCCCTCGGGCGCTATCTGGAGGCCCTCGATCGGGCCTGCGCCAGTCCCACCCCTCAGCCACCGCAGGCAGACTGAACGATCCCCACCGGACGCGCGCCGCCATGCCCACCCAAGCCGCCGTGCAGGCCTATTACGGCCAGGAGCTCACCGGCACGGACGACCTTAAAACCAGCGCCTGTTGCGATGCCGATGCGGTGCCCGACTGGCTAAAGCCGCTGCTGGCCAGAATCCATCCGGATGTGCTGGCCCGCTACTACGGCTGCGGCCTGGTGTGCCCGCCCCTGCTGGAGGGTTGCCGCATTCTTGATCTGGGTAGCGGTTCCGGCCGCGACGTCTACGCCCTGGCCCAATTGGTGGGTCCCAAGGGCTCGGTGGTTGGGATCGACATGACCGCAGAGCAGCTGACGGTGGCACGGGCCCACCTGGATTTCCACGCCGAGCAATTCGGCTACGCCAACGTGTCGTTTCTGGAGGGCACCATCGAAGCCCTCGAGGCCCTGCCGCTGGAGCCGGGCAGCTTCGACGTGATCGTGAGCAATTGCGTGCTCAACCTCTCCACCGACAAGGCGGCGGTGCTGCAAGGGGTGAAACGGCTGCTGAAGCCGGGCGGGGAGCTGTACTTTTCCGACGTCTATGTGGATCGGCGTCTGCCGGAAGCGGTTCGACGCGATCCCGTGCTCTATGGCGAATGCCTGGGCGGAGCCCTCTACTGGAATGACTTCCTGCGGCTGGCTCGCCAGGTCGGCTTCCACGACCCGCGGCTGGTGAACGATCGCGAGATCCACATCACAGAGCCCGCCCTGGCCCCTCTGGTGGGCGAGGCCCGCTTCTATTCGGCCACCTACCGGCTGTTCAACATCACCGAGCTGGAAGATGCCTGCGAAGACCACGGCCAGGCGGTGATCTACCGGGGCACGATTCCCCATCACTCCCATCGCTTCGACCTCGATGGCCACCACGCCATCGAGACCGGACGGGTGTTCCCGGTGTGCGGCAACACGTTCCAAATGCTGCAGGCCACGCGCTTCGCCCCCCACTTCAGCTTCATCGGCGACTTCAGCCGCCACTACGGCTTATTCCCCGGATGCGGCAGCAGCCTGCCCTTCACAGGCGTTGCAACCACCAGCTCAACCGGAAGCGGGCAGGACTCAGGGACCTGCTGCTGAGCTCTGGGACTGCCGCGGCCGGTCCAGCCGGGCCGTCAGCGCCGCCAGCAGATCGGCCAGTGTCACCACCAGGCGGTAGCTGATCGCGATCGCCAGCAGCGGCGCCTCGGGAATGGCAAAGCCCAGGCGCAGCAGCAGCACCGCTTCGAATACCCCAAGACCGCCAGGGGCGCCCGGCACCACCAGCCCGGCGGTCCAGGCCAGGGCGAAACCGGCCAGCCAGCCGCCCCAACCGAGGCTGTAGGAAAGGTCGAAGGCCTGCACGCAGCAGGCAAAGCCCGCAAAGCGCAGCAGCACAAAGCCCAGTTGCGCCAGCAGCGGTGGCCAGGGATAGGCGCGGATCAGCGGGGCCGCGGCCGACTCGATCTCCATGCCCAGCGCCGGGGCCCTACGGCGCTCCAGGCGGCTGAGCACCGGGTTGAGCCAGCGGGGCCAGAGCAGCGCCAGGGGCAGCACCGCGAGCAGCGCCAGGCCGTGTTGCCAGCCGCCGCCGACCACCAGCGCCAGGGCGGCTACCGCCGCCACCAGGGGATCGAGCAGCACCGCCGCCAGGGCCAGGCCCGCCGGGGCGGGCGCCTGCAACGGGGCCTCAGCGCTGCGCAGCAGCTGCACCCTGCTGGTGAGGTGCCAGATGCCGCCTGGCAGATACTTGCGCAGGTTGGTGTCGAGGTAGGCGCGCACCAGCTCCGGCCAGCGGGGGCGCTGCCCCAGCCAGCGCAGCACCACCCCCAGGCCCAGCCCGTTGGCAGCCAGGCTCAACAGGCTGACACCCAACCCCAGCAGCAGCCACAGCCAGCCCTGGCCATCGAGGCTGAGCTGGAGCAGCTGGCGCCCGTGACCCACGAGGGCAGCCAGCAAGAAGCCGAAGCTCAGCAGGCTGGTCCACAGCTTGAGTCCACCGGGCAACGGCGGCATGGTCTCCAGCCAACCCCGGACGCGCTTGAGCATGTCTTGGATCGCGGGCGGCAGGGTCACGGCTCGGAGGAGTGCTCAAGGGTTTGCTGCACGATGGCCCGCACCTGATCAATCCCCAGGGTGTGCTGGCGCGCCAGGGCGACCAGGTCGTCGTGTTCC
>JBIPLV010000073.1:0-10726 GCA_044369475.1 Cyanobium sp.
TCGGGGTGGTGGTGTGGTTTGCCGGCCTGTTCTATCTGGTGCGGCTATTCATCTACCACCGGGAGGCTGAGGAGCTCGATACCCCCTTGCGGCTGGCTTTTCAGGACCAATACGGGCTGATGGAGCGCCGGCTGGCCAACATCATCACTACCCCAGGCATGGTGGTCGCCGTTGGCTGCGCTGCTGGTCTGCTCAGCGTCAACCCGACCTGGCTCCAGCAGGGCTGGATGCACGCCAAACTGGCTTTCGTGGCGGCGCTTCTGGCTTATCACGCTTTTTGCTACCGGCTGATGGGTCAGCTGCAGACCGGGCAATGCACCTGGAGCCCAAAGCAACTGCGCGCCCTCAATGAGCTGCCCACCCTGCTGCTGGTGGTCGTGGTGATGCTGGTCGTGTTCAAGAACCAGTTCCCCACCGGGGCAGCCACCTGGTTCATGGTGGCGCTGGTGATGTTCATGGCAGCCTCGATTCAGTTTTATGCTCGCTGGCGGCGGTTGCGGGCCGAACGCCTGGCTGCCGGTGCCTGACCATCCGCTGCGGACCGTGCTGCAGCAGCTGACGCCGCGCTGCTGCCCAGGCCGGGTCAACTTTCACTGCCACACCACATGCAGCGACGGCAGCCTGCTCCCCCAGGAGCTCGCCGAGCAGGCCGTCGCTCTGGGCCTGGACCACTTGGCGATCACCGACCACCACAGCATCTCCGCCTACAGGCCGGTGCTGGAACACTTTGAGGCTGCATCCCAATCCGGCCAATCGGTGCCGAGGCTTTGGCGGGGGGTGGAGATCAGCTGCCTGCTGGAAGGGTGCCTGGTGCACGTGTTGGCGTTGGGCTTCGGCGAGCAGCACCCCAGCCTGGAGCCCTACCTGCAGGGACAGGCCGTGGTGGGTCCGGCGCTGCAGGCCGGAGCCGTGCTGGAGGCAGGCCGCCGGGCCGGGGCGTTGCTGCTGCTCGCCCATCCGGCCCGCTATCGCCTGCCCTTCCAGCGGCTGATTGCCGCCGCCGATCGGTTGGGCTTTGATGGAGCAGAGGCTTGGTACGACTACCAGATGCAGGCCCGCTGGGCGCCCACGCCGCTGGTGTGCGAGGCGATCGCGACCGACCTGCAGCAACGGGGCCTTTTGATGAGTTGTGGTACGGATACCCATGGCCTAGCGCTTCACGGCCGCTAGGGTTTGGCGACGCTTTCCCGTGCCAGTCGATGGGTCTGTTTGATCGCCTGTTCGCCCCCCGCGCCGGCAACGCCACCTCCGGCAACACGCCTGCTAAGCCAAAGAAAGAGGAGGAAACCTTCTTCCTCGATGCCGACGCGTCCAGCAGCATGGGCAATGTCGAGTTCATGCGGCGCTCCAACACGATCCGCCGCACCTTCCCCGGAACCGCCGACAGCCCTGGCAACAAGGAGATGGTGGCTGAGGTTGCCTCGATGGAGGCCAAGCTCGAGAAGATGTCCGAAGGCCTCGGCGGCCAGACCAGCCAGCAAGAGGCGATCAACCTCACCGGCGGCATCCCCAAGCCGGTGAAGAAAACCTTTGCCCAGACCATGTCCCAGGCGGAGTTGGATCAACGGATGAAGGGCTCGGCGGTTGGGGTGAATGTGCCCGGTGGCCCCGCCGCCATCAAGAAAGAGAAGGAGCAAGCGGAGACGCAGGGCCAACCCCAGATCAGCCAGCAGCCCACCGGCAAGCCCGGCGCCATCGATCCCTTCAAGCAGATGGTGAGAGATCTCAACAGCTGAGCGCTCAGCTCAGCTCTGTTCGATCAAGCTTTCACTGTCCAACACCAGCTGGCGCAGATGCTCCAGCTGGTTTTTTTGTGCCCCTTCCCAGAGCCCACGGTTGTGGGCCTCCAGCAGGCGCTCGGCCATGTCCCGCAGGGCCCAGGGATTGCTCCTCTCCAGAAAGCTGAGCACGGCGGGATCGCTGAGCCACTGGTCGCATAGGGCGCCGTAGCCCCAGTCGGGCACCCGGCCGGTGCTGGCGTCGTAGGCGAATAGATAGTCGAGGCTGGCCGCCATCTCGAAGCCGCCCTTGTAGCCGTGCTGCTGCATCGCCTCGATCCAGCGTGGGTTGAGCACGCGGCTGCGCAGCACCTTGTCGAATTCACGCTCCAGGCGGTGCAGCTTCGGTCTGGCGCTGCGGGAGTGGTCGCCAAACCAAAGGGCCGGCCGCTGCCCCGAGAGCTTCTCCACGGCGGCGCTGAGTCCGCCCTGAAATTGGTAGTAATCGTCGGAATCCAGCAGGTCGTGTTCGCGGTTGTCCTGGTTGTGCAGCACCACCTGCACCGCGCCAAGCCGTTGTTCCAGGCCTGTTCGATCGGACTGGGCCTCGATGCCCGCCTGGCCGGGAATGCCCGTCTGATTGTCGTAGCGCCAACCGCTCCAGTTGAGGAACGCCTCGCCCAGGTCGCCACGCTGCTCCCACTGGCCGCTGTCGATCAGGCCCTGCAGCCCTGCTCCATAGGCTCCTGGGGCTGAGCCATACACCCGGGCGGTGTGGCCGTCCCGCCGCCAGGCTGCCGCCAGCGGGTTGTCGGCATCAGGCTCCTCGAGCGCCGCCACAAGGGCGGTTGCCTGGTTCACCCATCCCACCAGCTGGGGGAACGCATCGCGGAACAGCCCTGAGATGCGCAGGGTCACATCCACCCGCGGCCGGCCGAGCAGGCCCAGGGGGATCACTTCCAGGTCCACCATCCGGCGGGTGGGCCCGTCCCACACCGGCCGCACCCCCAGCAGGGCCAGCACCTGGGCGATGTCCTCGCCGCCATTGCGCATCGTGGCCGTGCCCCACACCGACAGCGCCAGGGTCTGCAGGTGCTCACCCTGCTCTTGGAAATGCAGCTCAAGCAGCAGCTCGGCGCTGCGGCGCCCCAGATGCCAGGCCGCCTCCGTTGGCAGGCCGCGCAGATCGACACTGTAGAAATTGCGCCCCGTGGGCAGCAGATCGGGCCGGCCCCTGGTCGGGGCCCCGGAGGGTCCAGCGGCGATGCGCTCCCCGTCGAGCCCCCGCAGCAGGGCGTCGCGCTCAGCGGCGCCGCAGGCCAGCAGCCGCGGCAGCACGGCCTGGCGCAGATGCCGTAGGGCTTGCCGCGTGGCCGGAGCGAGCTCCATCGGCCCCTGCCCCTGCTCGATTGGCTCCTGATCCTTCTCTCTTAATTCTTGCTCCACCAGTTCCAGGGCTCGCTGCTCTAGCAGGGCCACCCCATCTCCCACCAGCCGTGGTAGCTCCCCCCCGAAGGCGGCCTGGAGGCGCCGCTGGTCGCCGGGATCCAAGGCCGTGGCATCGGCATCGCCCCAAGGGTCAAATGTGAGCTGCAGGTCGCGGGCCAGCGCCTGGGTCAGGCCCGGCTGGTCGGCCAGAGGGCAGCGCACCAGGCAAAGCAGCAGCTCGGCCAGGCGCTGGGGCTCCGGCAGGGTGCCGTAGGTGTGCAGTCCAAGCCGGATCTGGGCTTCCTTGAGTTCGCAGAGGTAGCCATCGGCTGCATCCAGGCGCGCATCCAGCTCTGCGGCGGTGCCCAGGGGCAGTTGCAGGGTCTCCAGCTGCTGAGCCAGGGACTGCCGCAGGGGTGCGGCCCGCTCGCTGCCCAGCTGGCTGGCCTCCCAGTATTCGTCGAGCAGCACCTCCAGCTGTTGCAGGGCGCCGTGGAGGCCGGCCCGACCCAGGGGAGGGGTGAGGTGGTCGAGGATCACGGCCTGGCTGCGGCGCTTGGCCTGGGATCCCTCGCCAGGATCATTGACGATGAAGGGGTAGAGGTGGGGCAGGGGGCCGAGGGCCCACTCCGGGAAGCAGCGATCCGAGAGCCCCAGCCCCTTGCCGGGCAACCACTCCAGGTTGCCGTGCTTGCCCACGTGCACCACGGCATGGGCCCCAAAGGTCAGACGCAGCCACAGGTATTGGGCCAGGTAGGCGTGGGTGGGGGGCAGGTCGGGGCTGTGGTAACTGAGGGCCGGATCGCGGTCGTACCCCCGCTCCGGTTGAATCAGGAGGGCCACATGGCCAAATTGCAGGCCGCGCACCGGAAAGCCCTGCGTGCCCTCCGGACCCGGGGTCTGCACAAGGCCCGCATCCCGTTCCGGTGGCCCCCAGCGGGCCTCCAGGAGCTCCCGTCCCTGCCGCGGCAGCTTTCCATACCAGGCCTGGTAGTCCGCCAGGGGCAACAGCGCTAGGGGCGGGCGGTGCTCGCTTTCGGGATCGTTGCTGCGGCCGGCCAGCAGCTGGTGGATCAGGGCGTCGCCATTGCTGGGCAGGCTGGCGCCGCCGTTGGCCAGACCATCGCTCAGCTGGTAGCCCGCTTCCTCGAGCCATTGCAGCATCAGGGCCGTGGAGGCCGGCGTGTCGAGCCCCACGCCATTGGCCAGGCGACTGTTGCGGGTGGGGTAATTGGCCAGCACCAGTGCAACGCGGCGTTCCCCGGCTGGGGTCAGCCGCAGTCGGATCCAATTGGCCGTGAGCTGGGCAATCCAGGCCAGGCGCTCCCTGTCCGGTCGGTAGCGCTGCAGGGCTGAGGCCAGACGCTCACTGGCCCCAACCGTCTCCTTGAAGGCGGCGATGCGTGTGGTGAGCCGGCCATCCAGTTCGGGGAGGGCAACCTGCAAGCTGAGGTCGGTGGGGCCGAGGCCGATGCTGCTGGCCTGCCACTGGCTGCGGGGCTGGCTGCTGCACAGCAACTGCAGCACCGGCACCCCGAGTTGCTCCCACAGGGGAGCCCCCAGGCCGGCTTCTTCAAACTGCACCGAAGCAAACGACGTGCTGCAGAGCACCGCCTGCACCCCTTCCCGTTGCAACAGGTCGGCGACCCCCCGTTGCACGGACCGATCCCGCAGCCCACTCACCCAGAGCGCCCGCGGGCAGAGACCAGCCCCACGCAGGGCCGCGAGGGTGGCATCGATCAGCGCAAGGTCGCCTGCTTGCAGCAGTGCCCGGTAGGCGATCACCCCTACCCGTGCTCCCGGCTCCTCGCGCCAGTCGTAGGGGAGGGGATCGGCCAGTGGCTCGGCGCAGGGGGGGGGTGGGGACTCGCCATGGAGAAGCCCCTGCAGGCACTCCAGCAAGCGACGCAGGTTTCCCGGCCCTCCCTCCCGTAGGCATCGGGCAAGGCCCACCGCCAACGCAGGCGCCACCGTGCCCAGTTCGGATAGGGCGGCCTCCTCCTCCAGCGTGCCGGCCAGCACCAGCAACTGGCGGCTTGGCTGAGCAGCGGCCCAGAGCTGCAGTTGCTCCAGTCCATAACTCCAATGGCCGCGCCCCCCCAGCAGCCGCACCACCAGGAGCTGGGCATGGCGCACCGTGGAGCTGAGGTAGTGGTCGATTTGGGCTGGATGGGCAAGGGCCGCGAGGTTCAAGCCCCGCAGTTCAGCCCCCAACAGCTGCGGCTCTTTCGCCAGCAACTGGTCGATGGCCAGCAGGTCGGTGTCGGCACTGCTGAGCAGCAGCACCGGTGCCGGGGGCTGCTCCACCAGGGCCCCAACATCGGCTGCCTCCCCTCCTCCCGGTACCGATGCCAAGCGATGCATGGCCCCATCCTGCTTGTTGCAGTGAGAAGATCGGGGCATCCCGGCCTCCGGCCGACGCGTCAGCTCCGTCCGCTTCGCCCCACCATGCACCAGTTCCTGCCCTACGCCTGGTTTGGTGGCAAATGCGTGCCCTTTGCCGAAGCCACCCTGTCGGTGGCCACCCATGCGCTGCATTACGGCACAGGCGCCTTCGGCGGCATGCGGGCCCTGCCCAATCCCAGCGACCCTGCCGAGATCCTGCTATTCCGCGCCGACCGGCATGCCCGGCGGTTGAGCCAGAGCGCCCGGCTGCTGCTCACCGAGCTTCCAGAGCAAACGATTCACGACGCCATCGGCGCCTTCTTGCGGGCCAACAAGCCCACTTCCCCGGTGTATCTGCGTCCGTTTGTCTACACCAGCGACTTGGGGATCGCTCCACGGCTGCATAACATCGAAACCGATTTTCTGATCTACGGCCTCGAGCTGGGTGACTACCTCTCCCCCGAGGGTGTGAGTTGCCGCATCAGCTCGTGGACCCGCCAGGAAGATCGTTCCCTGCCCTTGCGCGGCAAGATCAGCGGCGCCTACATCACCAGCTCCCTTGCGAAAACCGAGGCTGTCAAGAGCGGCTTCGACGAAGCCCTGCTGCTGAACAGCCGCGGCAAGGTTAGTGAGGCCAGCGGCATGAACCTCTTCATCGTGCGCGATGGCGTGTTGATCACCCCCGGCGTGGACCAGGACATCCTGGAGGGCATCACCCGCGCCAGCGTGCTGGAGCTGGCTCAGTCGATGGGCATCCCAACCTTGGAGCGCCCTGTCGACAAGAGCGAGTTGTTCATTGCCGATGAGGTGTTCCTGAGTGGCACCGCCGCCAAGGTCACCCCGGTGCGTCGCGTCGAATCCACCGACCTGCCCGGTGATCGGCCAGTGATGAGGGCGATCCGTGAGCGCATCACGTCGATCACGGAGGGCCGCGATCCCGCCTATGACCATTGGGTGACACGGATCCGCGTGGACGGTTGAGCGTGATGGGCACGGCGGTGGACTCCCGGGTGGGACAACGGATGGGCTTTCTCGAGTGTTTGCACGCGCCTGAGCGGCCTGTGCTCGTGTTCGACGGTGCCACCGGCACCTCGCTGCAGCAGATGGATCTGAGCGCCGACGATTTCGGCGGAGCGGCGCTGGAGGGTTGCAACGAGTACTTGGTGTTCACCCGCCCGGATGCGGTGCAAGCGGTGCATCGCCAGTTTCTGGAGGTGGGTGCCGATGTGATTGAGACCGACACCTTCGGAGCCACCTCGCTGGTGCTGGCGGAATACGACATCGCCGATCAGGCCTTTGCCCTCAACAAGCGCGCTGCCGAGCTGGCCCGGGAGATGGCGGATTCCTTCTCGACCCCCGAGAAGCCCCGATTTGTGGCCGGCTCGATGGGTCCCACCACCAAGTTGCCGACCCTGGGGCACGTCGACTTCGACACGATGAAAGCCTCCTTTGCGGAGCAGGCTGAAGGGTTGCTGGCCGGCGACGTCGACCTGTTCATCGTTGAAACCTGCCAGGATGTCCTGCAGATCAAGGCCGCGTTGCAGGGCATTGAGGCCGCCTTCAGCAAGACCGGCCAACGCCGGCCCTTGATGGTGAGCGTGACGATGGAGACCACTGGCACGATGCTGGTGGGGTCCGACATCGCCGCTGTGGTGGCGATCCTCGAGCCGTTCCCGATCGATGTGCTCGGCCTCAACTGCGCCACGGGTCCGGAGCAGATGAAGGAGCACATCCGCTACCTCAGCGAGCACAGCCCCTTTGTGGTGAGTTGTATCCCCAATGCGGGTCTGCCCGAAAACATCGGTGGCGTGGCCCACTACCGGCTGACACCTGTGGAGATGAAGATGCAGCTGATGCACTTCGTCGAAGACCTCGGGGTGCAGGTGATCGGCGGATGCTGCGGCACCACTCCCGTCCACATCGGTGCTCTGGCACAACTTTCGGCCGAGCTGCATGCGGCGCCCCGGCCGGTGCGTACCCCCGAAAGCCAGCACGCGCGCCCCCTGCTGCAGGGGGAGCCTTCCGCCGCCTCGATCTACGGCACCACCCCTTATCACCAGGACAACTCCTTCCTGATCATTGGCGAGCGCCTCAATGCCAGTGGCAGCAAGAAGGTGCGCGAACTGCTGGCGGAGGAAGACTGGGATGGCCTGGTGGCCGTGGCCCGCGGCCAGGTGAAGGAGAACGCCCACGTGCTCGACGTCAACGTCGACTACGTCGGTCGCGATGGCGAGCGGGACATGCATGCGCTGGTGAGCCGTCTGGTCACCAACGTCAACCTGCCGCTGATGCTCGATTCCACGGAGTGGCAGAAGATGGAGGCCGGCCTCAAGGTGGCCGGTGGCAAGTGCATCCTCAACTCCACCAATTACGAAGACGGCGACGAGCGCTTCTTCAAGGTGCTGGAGCTCGCCAAGGCCTATGGCGCCGGCGTGGTGGTGGGCACCATCGATGAAGAGGGCATGGCGCGTACGGCGGAGCGCAAATTCGCCATCGCCCAGCGGGCCTATCGCGATGCCCTCGAATTCGGCATTCCCGCCCACGAGATTTTCTACGACCCCCTGGCCTTACCGATCTCAACCGGCATCGAGGAAGACCGTCTCAATGGTGCGGCCACCGTGGAGGCGATCCGGCGCATTCGCACCGATCTGCCGGGAGTGCATGTGGTACTGGGGGTCAGCAATGTGAGCTTTGGTCTGTCGCCGGCAGCCCGCATCGTGCTCAATTCGGTTTTCTTGCACGACTGCTGCGAAGCCGGCATGGATGCGGCGATCGTCAGCCCCGCCAAGATCCTGCCCCTGGCCAAGATCAGTGCGGAGCATCAGCAGGTCTGCCGCGACCTGATCTACGACCGCCGTCGTTTCGAAACAGACCAGCCAGGCGCGATCTGCAGCTACGACCCCCTGACGGTGTTGACCACCCTGTTTGATGGCGTGAGTGCCAAGGAGGCCCGCGCCTCAGGGCCCTCGCTGGCTGACCTGCCGGTGGAGGAGCGGCTCAAGCAGCACATCATCGATGGCGAACGCATCGGCCTGGAAGCCTCGCTCGATGAAGCGCTGCAGACCTACCCGCCCCTGCAGATCATCAACACCTTCCTGCTCGATGGCATGAAGGTGGTGGGCGACTTGTTCGGCTCCGGCCAGATGCAGCTCCCGTTTGTGCTGCAGAGCGCCGAAACAATGAAGGCAGCGGTGGCTCAGCTTGAGCCCCACATGGAGACGGTTGAAGGAGAGAGCTCGGCCAAGGGCAAGTTTCTGATCGCCACCGTGAAGGGCGACGTGCACGACATCGGCAAGAACCTGGTGGACATCATCCTCACCAACAACGGCTACGAGGTGATCAACCTCGGTATCAAGCAGAGCTGCGAAGCGATCATCGAGGCCCAGCAGCAACACCAGGCCGATTGCATCGCCATGAGCGGGTTGCTGGTGAAGTCAACGGCCTTCATGAAGGACAACCTGGAGGCCTTTAACGGGGCCGGCATCGCCGTGCCGGTGATCCTCGGCGGAGCTGCCCTCACACCCCGCTTTGTGCATGGCGACTGCCGCGCTGCTTACAAGGGGCAGGTGATCTACGGCCGTGATGCGTTTGCCGATCTGCGTTTCATGGACGCGCTAATGGACGCGAAGGCTTCCGATGCCTGGAACGATCACCAGGGCTTCCTGGGGCCGATCCCTGAAGGCCTGGGTCTGGCAGCCAGTGATGCTGCGGATCCGCCGGCCAGTGGTCCTGAGCCGGCTGCCGCTGCGGTTGCTGCCTCCGAGCTCGCCCCCAACGATGAGCGCTCCGAGGCTGTGCCTGAGGAGCCTGCCCTGGAGCCCCCGTTCTGGGGTAGTGAAGTGTTGAACGAGGAGCAGATCGATCTGGAGGAGGTGTTTGCCTACCTCGATCGCAATGCCCTGTTCGCCGGCCAATGGCAGCTTCGCAAGACCCAGCAGCAGAGCCGCAGCGACTACGAAGCGATGCTGGCTGAGAAGGCGGAACCCGTTCTGCAGCAGTGGAAGCAGCGTTGCCTGGCGGAAGGGCTGCTGTCGCCTCGCGTGGCCTACGGCTACTTCCCCTGTGGCCGCAGCGGCAATGCGGTGGTGCTGTTCGACCCTGCCCAGCGTGGGCGCGAGCTCGGTCGCTTTGCGCTGCCGCGCCAGCGCTCTGGCAACCGCTACTGCATCGCCGATTTCTATCGCGATCTCGCCGTGGGAGCCGATGGAGCGGCGATGCCAACCGATGTGTTGCCGATGCAGGCCGTGACCATGGGGGAACGGGCCACCCGCTTCGCCCAGGAGTTGTTTAAGGCCGATCAATACACCGACTACTTGTACTTCCACGGCCTGGGGGTGCAGATGGCCGAAGCCCTGGCGGAGTGGGTGCATGCCCGGATCCGCCGCGAGCTGGGATTCGCCGATCCAGCCGAGATGCCGCTGCGGGATGTGCTGGCCCAGCGCTATCGCGGCAGCCGCTACTCCTTCGGCTACCCGGCCTGCCCGAATGTGGCCGACTCCCGGCAGCAGCTCACCTGGCTCGGGGCCGATCGGATCGGGCTGTCGATGGATGAGAGCGATCAGCTGGAGCCGGAGCAGAGCACCACGGCTCTGGTTGCGCTGCACAGCCAGGCCCGCTACTTCTCGGCCTGACATCCAGGCCGCGCGGGGTCTGAGATCGCGTCTGGGGCCTTCTAGCCTGGTCGTTGTTGTGAAGCACGGCCATGGCCATTGCCGGACCCGGCGGCGTTGATGCCGCCATCGCCTCGGGCATCGACCTCGACGGCACCCCGATCCCCGCCGAGATGGTGGCCCTCTACACGGAGGTGATGGACCTGGAGAGCCAGCGCGCCCGTAGTGGCGTCAAGAAATCGATGCGCAACCGGATCGTGAAAACGGGCTCCAAGCACTTCGATCAGGCCACCCTCGATGCCCGGTTGCAGGCTGCGGGATGGGAAGGACTCAAGCCGAAGGAGATTGCCTTCTTCTACGCCTGACTCCTAGCTGCACATGTCCTCCAGGGTATCGATCACCTCCTGCTGAAACTCCTCCAGATTCGAGGAGTCGCTGAGATCGATGCCCTCGCCGGCGGCGTTCTGGGTGAGTTCCTGGAAGTGGAAGGCCCCTTCACCGTGGGCGAGGAATTCCATGGCGGAGGGTTCACCGCTTTCTTTGTAGGCGTCGCAGAGGGCCAGAAAGGCCGCATCTTCGGTGAAT
>JBIPLV010000031.1:0-19464 GCA_044369475.1 Cyanobium sp.
CCCAGCTCATGAAGGGGGCCGCGCTGAAAAACAAGGTGAACGCGCTCACCGACCTTTAACGCCTACCCCCCGGAATCCGTCAACCACCCTGCCCAACTTTGTGCCGGTGTGTTGCCTTGGAACCTTGGGTTCGCGACGCGCCTCGAAGGCCCTGCAACGGCGCGATCCATTGGCCAGACTTGAGCCACCGCCCGATAGAGCCTCATCCCGTGAGCGAGTTCAGCGCCGGACCCAGCCCCGACCTCAACGTCTTGGGTGAACCCCTCGTGGTGTGCGGCTGTGAGCCGATGACCGGTTGGTTTCGGGATGGTCATTGCCGCACCAATGCGACCGACCTGGGTCGGCACAGCGTCTGCTGCGTGGTGACGGACACCTTCCTGCGCTACAGCCAGGCCCAGGGCAACGATCTGAGCACCCCGGCCCTGGCCTACGGCTTCCCCGGGCTCAAGCCCGGTGACCATTGGTGCGTCTGCGCTCCGCGCTGGCTGGAGGCCTACGAAGACGGTATGGCTCCGCCGGTGCGTCTGGAGGCCACGGAGAACACTGCCCTGGACGTGATTCCTTTGGAGCTGCTGCAGGCCAACGCAGCCTGAGGCTGCCGCTCTGGCCCGGATCCAGCGCTCACCAGGGAATCGACTGACCGTCCCAGGCCCAGAACTGGCCGCTCTGCTCCGGTGTGAGCCCTTCCAGCACGTCCAGCAGCTGTCTGGCGGCCCGTGCGGGGCTGAACAGCCTCTCCGGTGCCACACCAGCCTGGAAGGGGCCGGAGAGGGCCGTGGCGGTGGTGCCTGGATGCAGCAGGCTCACGCAACCCTGGGGCTTTCTGCGCCGCCACTCCAGCGCCAAGGTGCGCAGCAACTGATTCTGGGCGGCCTTGGCGGCCCGGTAGGCATACCAACCGCCCAGGTGGTTATCGCCGATGCTGCCCACCCGGGCCGAGAGGCTTGCGAAGTGAAACGGGGCATCGCTCGGCAAGGCGGCATCCAGGGCCTGGGCCAGCAGCAAGGGCGCATAGGCGTTCACCGCGAAGCTCTGCTCCAGGGCGGCACGGCTTACCTGGCTGAGGCGTTTTTCAGGTTGCAAGCACGGCCCATGGAGCAATCCGGCGGTGTGGATCACCAGCCGCAGGGGGCCGAAGGTGTCGAGGTTGGGACGCAGCAGGGCCAGGCTGGTGTCGTCGACCAGATCCAGGGGGAGGTGCGTGACGCCCTGCCAACTGAGATCCCCAGATCGCCGCCAGTCGCGGCGCGAGGCCCCCAGCAGCTGCAGCTGGGGTGCCCGCCGCGTGAGCTCCTGCAGCAGCGCCAGCCCGATGCCGCCACAACCCACCACCAGGGCGCTGCCCTGCCAGGTGTGCAGCGGGTTGGGGGAAGGGAGAGCTGAAGACACGCAGACCCTGGACTGGCGACACGACCTCAGCCCTGGCGCATGATGGCAGCGCTTGCCTGCTGCACCGAACTCGATGGGGCTTCGCATTGCCGTGTTGGGGCTGGGAGCCTGGGGCCAGACGCTGGCGGACCGCTGGCAGCGCCAGGGCCACACGGTGTCTGGATGGTCGCGGCGCGACGGCGGCAGCCCAGTGGATCAGCTGAACCACCAGGATCTGGTGGTGTCGGCAGTGGCGATGTCCGGTGTGCCGTCCCTGGCCCAGGCGCTGGGACCCCATTGGCCCGCGGGGTTGCCTCTGCTGAGCTGCAGCAAGGGGCTCGACCTCACCCAGCTGGCCACCGCGACCCAGCTCTGGGCTGCCGAACTACCCAGCACACCACTGGCGGTGCTGAGCGGCCCCAACCTCGCTACCGAGGTCAAGCAGGGACTACCAGCCGCAAGTGTGGTGGCCAGTGTCGATGCGGAGCTGGCCCAACTGCTGCAACAGCAGCTCAGCGATCGTGCCCTGCGCCTCTACACCAACAGGGATCCGATTGGGACTGAAGCGGCCGGGGCCTTGAAAAACGTGATGGCCTTGGCGGCCGGAATCTCCGATGGCTTGGCCTTGGGTGCCAACGCCAAGGCTTCGCTGCTGAGCCGCGGTCTGGCCGAAATCGGTGTGGTGCTGGAGGGGCTCGGTGGGGTGACCAGCACCCTCTACGGACTCGCTGGGTTAGGCGATCTGCTGGCAACTGCGAACAGCCACCTCAGCCGCAACTACCGCTGCGGCCTGTTGCTGGCGGAGGGATGCAGCGAGGAGCAGGCCTACGGCGAGATCGCCGCCACCGTGGAGGGGCCCCGCACCGCTCGGGCGGCCCTGCAGCTGGCTGCTCGCCAGGGCTGGCACCTGCCGATTTGCGAGCAGGTGGTGCAGGTGCTCGATGGCGCCGCTATCCCGGCGGATGCGGTGCGCGCCCTGATGGAGCGCGATCTGCGGCCCGAGTGGGCGCAGCCATGACCAGCAGCAGCCCACCAAGCGGTGAGCCGCAGCTGATTCGCGGCCTGGTGCAGCGGCCAGCCGTGCTGGTTGAGGCTTTTGCGGATGGGCCCTGCTGCGGCAATGGTGCCGCCGTGGTGCTCCTCGACGAGCCCATGGGCGACCTGGCCCTGCAGGGCATTGCCCGCAGCCTCAACCAATCGGAAACAGCCTTTTTGCTGCGCCAACAGGATCGCTGGTGCTTGCGCTGGTTTACCCCCAGCTGCGAGGTGCCCCTCTGCGGTCACGCCACCCTGGCGGCTCTGCTGGCCTTGGGCCATTGGCAGCTGCTGGGCCCTAACGAAGCGATCGAGCTGCTGACCCGCAGCGGCCCCCTGGCGGTTGCCCTGGACCCCGGTGGTCTGTCGGGGTACCTGGTGCTCCCAAGCGATGGCCTGCAGCCGGCCGAACCCTCTCCGCCCCTGATCCAGCTTCTGGAGGGGCGCCTGGGCGTCGCCCCATTGGCTTACTGGGGGTCGACTCTGGGCTATCGCGTGGCGCTGCTGCCGGCAGCGGCGCCCTTGAAGGCCATGGCGGGCCTTGGCGGGGAGCTCCAGGGGCTAGATCGGGCCGGCTTGGTGCTGATGCAGCCCTGTGCCAACGATCTGGCCGAGCCAACCCCCACCGTATTGGGCCAACCAGCCGACTACCAACTGCGCTTTTTCGCACCGGGACTGGGGATCGACGAAGATCCCGTTACCGGTTCGGCCCATGCCCTGGTGGCGCCCTTCTGGTTGGAGCGTCTAGGCCGCCGCTCCGTGGTGGGTTGGCAATGCTCCCCCCGTCCTGGCGGCATGGTGTGCGAGGTGGTGTGCGAATCGGCGTGCTCAGGCATGATCCGCCTAAGTGGTACGGGCCATCTCCTGTGGAACGGCACATTGCGGGTGCACGCCGATGGCTCAGGAGCCGAGGCCTGGTCTTCCGTGTGCGCTCTGACCTGAACCGGCCGGCGCTGCCGCTCAAGAGTGACCTAGCCCGTCGGATGATGGTGGCGGGCCCTATGGCGGTGGTGGCTGTGGCGGTTGGTTTTGCAGCCCAGGGGCTGGTGCCTCGGCCCTATGCCGCAGCCCAGGGCGAGCTCCTGGATGCCCTGATCGACGCACCTCCACCGGCCTCGGACACCACCACCGCGGCGGAGCAGCTGCGGCTCCTGGAGGCCCGTCGAGCACCAGCGCAGGGCAGCCCAGCCCGCGTGGGGCTGGTGGAGCCCGAAGCGGGGCCGGGTGTGGATCTGGACATCCGCGTCGCCCTGCTCAGCGCCGGCGCGGCTCCGGATCTCTCGGCCACTGGTCCCTGGCAGTTGTTGAGCCGAGAGGGCCAGCTGCTGCAGCAAGGAGACGCCGGAAGCCGGATCGATCTGGGCACGTTGTGGCAGCAAGGTCCAGAGGCTTGGCTGAAAACCAATGGTGGGTCGCTCTTGGTTAATGGACGCCCCTATGGCGGCCGGCTGCGACTGATTCGCGATAGCGGGGGCCTGCGGCTGGTCAACCACCTGGCTCTGGAGACCTACATCGCTGCTGTGGTGGGGGCTGAGATGCCCAGCAGCTGGTCGATGGAGGCACTCAGGGCCCAGGCCGTGGCCGCCCGCTCCTATGCCCTGGCCCATATGGCTCGCCCGGCCAACCGTCATTGGCACCTGGGCGATACGACCCGCTGGCAGGCCTACAAGGGCCTATCCAGCAGCACCAATCGCACCCGCCAGGCCGTCGCCAGCACCGCGGGGCTGATCCTCAGCTACCAGGGCGCCATTGTGGAAAGCCTTTACGCCGCCAACCGCCAGATCAGCCTGGAGGCCCATGGTCACCTCGGCGCCAGCATGAGCCAGCACGGGGCCCAGGATCTGGCTCAACAGGGCTACCGCTACAACCAGATTCTCGGCCACTACTACCAGGGTGCATCCCTGGCCCGTCTCAAGGCCGGTGCGGGCTGAGCGCACCTGGCAGAGGGCCCTGGAGCGTTCCCGGGAGGCCCAGCGCTCTGGAGCCCTGGTTCCCCTGGGCACGGAAGTGGTGCAGGCCCCCGAGCTGGAGCCCTTCGTGCTGCGCCGTCTGCTCAGCCGTACCCCCAAACACCTACGGGGTGGGGGCCCCAAACCGAATCCTTTCCTTCCCTGGGAACCCGCCCTGGAGGTGGACCGTCTGGGCTCCAACCATGTGGTGCTGCTCAACAAATACCCCGTGCAACCGGGCCACCTGCTGCTGATCACCCATGACTGGCAACCCCAATCCGGTTGGCTGACACCCGTCGACTGGCAGGCCGTGACAGAGCTTGACGCTGATACGGGGGGGTTGTGGTTCTTCAACAGCTGCGCCGCTGCTGGAGCCAGCCAGCCCCATCGCCATCTGCAAGTGTTGCCGCGCCATGCCGGAGAACCCAGTTGCCCCCTCGCTGCGCAGTTTGCGGCCCAACTCGAGCCCCCAGGGCTGTTGGAGGCTGACGCCGTGCCTTGGCCCTGGGCCTATCGGCTAAGCCGGCGACCCGATCCCCTGGGCAGCAGCGATCTGGAGTGCCTGTACCGCGAGCATGCAGCGCAGCTGGGCCTGGGCTGCCCCCTGCACGACCCCCAGCCCCTCCATCCCTACAACCTGCTCTTCGACGATCACTGGTTTTTGACGGTGCGGCGCTGTCAGGAGCACTGTGCGGGGTTCAGCCTCAATGCCCTTGCGTTTGCCGGCTATCTGTTGTGCACCGAGCGCTCGGATCTCACCTGGCTGGCACGGGAAGGGCCCTTGGCCTTGCTGCAAGCGGTGGCGAGTGCGCCGCTGCCGATCGCTTGAGCGGCGTTCCGTAATTTCTCGGTTGCCAAAGCCGGTGCGGCTGGGGCTGGTTGGAAAGGAAGGGGTTGAGGCCCCTTGCCGAACGACCGCTGACCCATGAACGACCACGCGAAGCTCCCATTCCGTTCCACCGGCAACCTTTCATGCCGAGCCCTGCAACAGCGCAACCAGCGGGTAAACCACTACCTCGGACTGGTCAAGCCCATCGCTGTCCACTACGGACGCCGTTGCCCAGAACCCCACGACGATCTTGTGCAGGTAGGCCTGCTTGGCCTGCTCCGGGCTGCGGAGCTCTACCAGCCCCACACCACCACACCGTTTGAAGCCTTTGCCAGGCCGCACATCCGGGGCGCGATTCTCCACTACCTGCGGGATTCAGCCCTGGCTGTGCGCCTGCCCCGTCGTCAGATGGAACTGCTCGACAAGCTGCGACAACTCAAAGCCAACTGGTGTGCAAGGTACGGCCAGGAGCCCAGTGCCGACGACCTTCGATCATCTCTGCAGCTCAGCCCCAGCCAATGGCAAGATCTGTTGCGGGGTCAGGCGATGGGCCGTCCCATTGCCTTCGAGCCCGGAGGGGATGAGCCTTTGGCCCTTTGCCGACACGGCAGTGGCTTAGGGGTGGATGAAACTCTGCTGGATAATGAGCCTGAGGAGGAGCGGGTGCACCTGCAGCAGCATCTCTTGAGCCTGGAGCCTGGCGTGCGAGAGGTGATTCAGAAGGTGGTGCTCTCGGGTTGGAGCTATCGGCGCACCGCAGCCTGGCTGCAGGTCAGTCCAATGACCGTGCAGCGTCGGCTGAAGCGGGGTCTGGCGTTGCTGCGCGCAGCACTCACCCCCCCTGCAGCCCTTGAACTCAGCCCTCGGCTGAGGCCGCATCCCGTTGCATCTGTTGCTCGAGCGTGCTGATCGCTGCGTTGACGGCGGCCAGTTGGCGCTCCACACCATCACGCCAGAACTGCAGCATGCGCAGCTTGCGCTGCTGATGGCGCCGCCAGTTGTCGCGACCGCCTTCGTCGCCGATGCCGCAGCAGCCCAGGGGGGGAAGCATGAGAAAGTGGACAAGTGCCCGAAGGTTCTAGCGAGCTACGCGGGTCGCCCGAGTGTCGTGTTTCCTCTCCAGCAATGGCCTTGAAGCACGCCTGGGCAAGCTTCTTTTTTCCCCTTGCAGCAGGACTCTCGCGCCCATTGGGAAGGCATTCCGTCGATACACACGCCCAGCCCATTCAGCCCTCCAGCGTGGGGGCGCTTGGTCACGGAGCTCGAATGGGTCCGTTCCACTTGTTGGTGGCTGCTTCCCTCGGAGCGCCCATGGTGCTGCTTCAGGTGCAGCCGGCCTCCGCCTATGTGGCGCTGATGGCTGGACAGCAGGCTCGCCCTCTGAATGGCACCTTCAACCAGGTGCCCGTGCTGCATTCCAACCAACCCGAGGAGGTGGAAGGGGCTGGCATCCTGATCAATACGGCACCCGGTTATGCCTATGCCGCTGAAACTAGCCAACCCCTGCGCAACGCTGAATACACCTTCAACGGGGAGTTCGGAGTGCACATGCACCACAAATACTTCCCACCCAACCGTGGTCAGATTTCAGCCTCGGCGCGGCGTCCCCAACTGACACTGGGTCTGATTCTGATCAACCCGGGTGCCCGTCCTGTGCACATCCGTTTTGAGAACGGAGCGGTGCGCAACAGTTTTGAAGCCCCCTACCTCCAGCAGTACAAGATGGGGGTGAGGCCCTTGGGGCCTAGGCCCTGGAACACAGGACCGGGAGATGCCACCGCCATTCAGGTTTTGCGTGGTCGCCTCGATTCCAAACTCAGCCAGGACATCACCATTCCGGCACGCAGCCGCATGGTGCTGTTCCAGACCCAACTGCCTGCCCTGGGCATCGCCAATGCCCTGCTGAAGGGACGCAGTGATGGACCCTTCCAGATGGCCGTGGTGGCGGTCAAAAACCCACAATCTGATTGGGATGTGCTGGCCGTTCTCGACAGTGGGCGGTTAGCCCCCGGCCGCGTTTATCTGAATCGGATTGCCGATATCAACGGGCGTCGTGTGTTCTCTCGGGTGGGTGGTGTTGCCATTGGTGATGCCTACCTGGCCAGCCTCAACCATGATTTGAACCAGCAGGGGCCATTGCACGTGCCCCTCACCAGCACCCACCGCCACAACTTCGGCACCCGAGAGGTGCAGGTCAATCCGCTGGTGAGCCGCATGGTCGACTCCTCCCTCGACAACGTTGGCACCTACGGCGTCCGCTTTGATCTGGATCTCAATCTCAAGGGTTCTGGTCCCTATGAATTGGTGCTGAGCCACCCCACCAGCACGGGCAGCAGTAAACCATTCACCGCCTTTCGGGGATCCTTTCAGGTGCGTACTGAGGATGGGCTGCAGGAAATGCACGCAGGTTTGCGTTCCGGCCAGAGTGTGGCCCTCACCACCTTGAATCTGCGCGCTGGAATTCCCAATCCCGTGCGTGTCAGCCTGGTTTATCCCGCGGACGCCACACCCGGCCATTTGCTCAGTGTTGTTCCTGCAAGTCAACTTGCCATGGTGCAAAACCAGCAGCGACAGCTCGAGATTGCCCGCAGCACCGCAGCCGCCACCGCTCCCGCCGGGATTCCGATCCCCCCTGCTATCCCCGACCCCACAGATGTTGATGGAAATCCAGCGGCCAGGATGATGGCTCCACTCGTCCTTCAGCCTCCACCCCCGCCCCCGCCGGTCATCCTGTCTCCCCGTTCTGCCGCTGGGACCACGTCAACACCGCTGAGCCCATCACTGTTGGATCGCTACCAACAGGCGCTTGAGGCACAACAACAGATGATGCGCGGCTTGATGGTCCGTTAGGGATGGCTTCTTCGGGTGATCCCCAACGCCGTCGCTTCAGTTTGGAGCTACCGGTTGAGCTGGTGGGCAAGATTGACGCCCTCAAGGCGGAGTGGGGCCTGCGCAGTCGCGGTGACATTGTCGAGCGTCTGCTGCAAGAACTCTTCCCCAGCAATGAGGACGGGGAGAACGACTTAGCCGCTGATGAGGTTTCTGCCAAGGCCCCCCTCGTCTCTGGCGACGTCGATCATGAGACGACATTTAACGAGCAGGGTGCGTTGGTGCTGGTTAGCCGAGGTTCTGGCGGCGAGCTCTGCCTCGATCTTGACGGCATCGACTTCACCGTTGGGGAGGCGATGCGGGTCAGCGCTCCCCCACGCTCAGGCGGGATCGACCTGCCGGGGTTTGTTAGGCGTCAATCGGATCAACTCAAGCGCAGTCTTCAGCCTCGCCAGCAGACGGGCGAAGAGCCGATCGAACCCCTGCCCCATGTGGCTGGTGAAATGGTGGAGAGGGCATTGGTGCGGGCCCGCAACCACTGGATCGAGCTCTACGGAAAGGATGCCAACGACGCCGTGCTGGAGGCGGCGATGGTCTGGTTGGCCCAAGACATCTGGGCTCAGAGTGATCAAAGTGAAAACAGACCGTTCACTTGGTCGTTGGCTTGCGAGGTTGTCGCCAACACCGCACCCAGTTGGGGCCACGAGCCTGCCAGTTTTGAACGGGTGATGGTGATGGCCGGTCTCCTGGAAGATCCTTTCAGCACGTCCACCCTGGAGGTGCGTCTGCCCACTCTGATTCGTCGCTTTGTGCATCGATTCCGCAAGCGACGCAAAGGCACATCGTTCCAGACCCTCGAGCACACCATGACCCTGCACGGAGCGCTCAAGCTGTTGCAGTTGCCCACCGCTCCCGGCCATCGCCTCACCTTGGCTGAGATCCGTGAGGCCTATCGAGATCTGGCGATGAGTCATCACCCCGATTCCGGAGGCAGTGAGGAGACGATGCGCCGGCTGAATGAGGCCTATCAACTCCTCAAGGAGTTGTACCGCAATCACTAGCTCGTCTTGCGAGACGCACTAATGTCGCTCTACGAGACTTTAAGTGGATCCGGGATGAGACCAGTGCGATCCCAGTGCGCGCATCGGCGTCCAGGATCTTGAGAGCATTGAGCATGATGGCGACAGTGTCTCGCATGAGAACCATAATGGGTCTATAGACTTGTCCTGAATGCGACTCACAGATTGACAGTCTTCTGGTCTGGTGTGCTGGGGGCGCCTGACGCGCCACCTTGCCCAACATGTCACTACCTGGAGTGAATCGATGATCTTGCCTGCGTTTCAGGCTGGGTCTAGTTTATAGACTCAGATCAGACTAGCCACACTGGTCTTGGTTCAGTCCAGGCAAGCTCGTTCTTCCTTTGCGCCCTGATGCGCCGTGGGGCTGCATGGAGGCTCCTGAGCCAGTTGCAGCCACGCAGACTCTCGTATTTCGTCTCCTAAGACTTGAATATTTCAATGATTCTGTTTGGGTCGGACGTGAATACACATACACATCCCCATCCCTTCGGAGTTTCCCGTCTGGTGCTTCTCGGGCTCGGAGCCGACCACCGGGCTTGTCCAGGACTCGAACAGGAGCGTGTCCACAGCATCAAACTCCTTGTATTCGTATGTAGTGGAGAGGTATTTTGGGTCTGAGCATCTGTGTCCAATGCAGGTACGCAAGTTGGTTCGCATCCATAAGGACTGATGCGACGACCGCGGCATCGGAGGCGGGAGCAATGGTCTCAGGTGGCGAAGACCAGACTTGATACAGGACTAGGTACGAGACATGACTGCAATACTCGAGACAGATTTGCGGGTTGTCTGACCGTGGTTTGAAACCTTGAACCCGGCGAGATCCACCCTGGCCGTTTAAGGGGAAGCGTGATGACGAGTCGACCGTGCATCGCAACACCAACTCTTCCTCGTCGATCACGCTCGCAACAGTCGGCGCGGGAGTGGATGCAGCGATGGGGGGATCGATGACAGGCTTCGGTAACCAGCATCTCAATAATCCCATTCGGGACTCTCAGCGAGTCCAATAAAAAGCCCCGGTTGAGACGGATGCTCAGCCGGGGCAGAAGGGAGCCGGGGGGGGTTAGGTGCTGGTTTGCATGCCCTGGATCAGATAGTCAAAGTAAGGGCCGGCCATTGCTGCTTGCTCGGTGCTGAGCAGGGCAATCGCGGCGTCCTTCATGGTGCGCATCGCGTCGACCATGCCCGGCATCGGCACGCCGAGGCTGTTGTACATCTCGCGGGCACCCACCAGACCGATCTGCTGAATCAGCTCCGTGCTGCCAGCCAAAACGCCGTAGGTGACAAGGCGCAGATACCAGCTGTAATCCCGCAGGCACTGGGCCCGCTGCTTCTGGCCGTAGGCGTTGCCGCCAGGGGCGACGTAGTCGGGGTTGCGCTGGAACAGTTGCTTGGCCGCTTCGTCGACGATCTTTTTTTCGTTGTCTGTGAGCACCCGCACCACGGCAAGGCGCTCGGCCCCGCCGCTGAGGAACTCCACCATGGAGCGCAGCTCGCCGCCGCTGGGATAGCGCAGCTGATCATCTGCCTGGAGGATCAGATCCCGAACGACGCTCATCGCAGCGGCCACACGCGAGTATCACTGTATCGACTCCGCAGCAGGAACCTGCTCCCTGGCTGCAACGTGTAACGCCCCTTTGCACGGCGTAGGGTGAAGGATTGGCAGTCGGGCGTGGCGTCGAGCAGCAGCAACAGCAGCAGCAACCCAGACCTGGCCACCGGCAGTCGGGTCACGGTGTCGATTACCGGCCTGTCCCACGATGGTCATGGGGTGGCCAGACTGTCCGATCGGGTGCTGTTTGTCGCTGGCGCCTTGCCAGGCGAACAGGTGCAGGTGCGCTTGACCCACAAGGCCCGGCGCCACTGGTTGGCAGAACTGGACCAGGTGTTGGAGGCTGCTCCGGATCGGCGTCGCCCCCCCTGCATCCTTGCCGAGCACTGCGGTGGCTGCAGCCTGCAACACCTTGAGGATGCCGGCCAGCAGCACTGGAAACACCAGAAGGTGGTGGATGCCATCCGCCGCATTGCCCACCTCGACCATCCTGTTGCCCCCCTGATGGCGGCCCCCGAGGGCCTGGGCTACCGCAACCGGGCGATCATTCCGCTCGAGCGCTGCGAAGACGGCCGCCTGCGTGCCGGGTTCTACCGCCGCGGTACCCACCGGATCGTCAACATGAACCACTGCCCGGTTCTCGATCCGCGCCTGGATGCCTTGATTGCGCCCTTGAAAGCCGATCTGGAGGCCAGCGATTGGCCCGTCGATCGCGATTGCCAGGAGGGTGGTGGGCTGCGCCATCTGGCGTTGCGACTCGGCAGTCACAGCGGCGAGCTGCTGATCACCCTGGTGAGCAGTCACGACGAGCTTGATGGCCTAGAGATCCTGGCGGCCCAGTGGATGCAGCGCTGGCCTGCGCTGGTGGGTGTTTGCCTCAATCTTCAACCTCTCGCCACCAACACCCTGCTTGGGTCCGAGACCCGGGTGGTGCTTGGACGGGGCTGGGTTGAGGAGCGGTTCAGCAATCTCAGCCTGCGGATCTCTGCCGATACCTTTTTTCAGGTGCACACCCAGCAAGCGGAACGGGTGGTGCCGCTTGTGTTGGCGGCGCTCGACGGCCTACCCGCCGGCGTGATGGTGGATGCGTATTGCGGCATCGGTACCTACAGCCTTCCGGTGGCGGCGGCCGGATGGCAGGTGCATGGCATCGAACTCAGTCCTGAGGCGGTGCATCAAGCCAAAACCAACGCCAAGGAGAACGGGCTCGGAGAACGGGCGTCCTTTGAAGCGGGGGTGGTTTCCGTGTGCCTCGTTGAGCATCTGGCCCACTGCGATGTGCTGTTCCTCGACCCGCCCCGAAAAGGTCTCGAACCAGCCACCCTGCAGGCCATCGTGGCGAATCCTCCAGCCCATCTCCTCTATCTCAGTTGCGATCCCGCCACCCTCGCCAGGGACTTGGCCCAGTTGGTGGACAGCTGCCATTACCAGCTGGCGAGTCTCCAGCCCATCGATTTCTTCCCCCAGACCAGCCACGTTGAAACGTTGGCCGTGTTGCACCGTGGGGCACCACCGCAGGGTGCAGCAGCCGGTGCGGATCAGGCCCTCAGTTGAGCCCCCAGCTGCTGTTCCAGGGCGGAGCGAATGGCGGCATGGGCCCGCTCCACGTCCTCGTCGGTCAGGGTGCGCTTGGGGTCGCGGTAGCGCAGGCGGAAGGCCTGGCTGCATTGGCCGGCGGCCAGCTGGTCGCCGGAATAGCGATCCACCAGCTCGGCCTGCTCCAGCAGGGGTTTGCCGGCCTTGCGAATCACCTGCAGCAGGTCGGCCGAGCGGGTGTCGGCGGGCACCACCACCGCCAGATCGCGCTCTGAGGCGGGCACGGTGGCGTAGGGGGCAAAGGCGGGTTGCCAACGGTTGCGACGCGTGGCGGCGGTGAGCAGGGCCGCCAGCTCCAGCTCAAACACGTAGGTGGCCTCCGGCAGGTCGAGCGCTTCGGCCTGCTCAGGATGCAACTGCCCAAACCAACCCTGGGGCCGGCCCTCCACCACCAATTCGGCCGCGCGGCCCGGATGCAGCAAGGGGTGGCTCGTCAGCGGCCGATCTTCGATGGGAATCGCCGAGGCCACCAATGCCTGCTGCAGCAAGCCGCGGGCCTGGTGGTAGCTGGGCGCTTGAGGTTTGCCACTGCTGCTCCAGCGCTCGCCGCGGCGCTCCCCGCAGATCACGCCAACCAGAAGTTGGCGGTCGGACTGGGTCGCCGCGGTGCTGAACACCTGGCCGATCTCGAAGGCCCAGAAGCCGGATTGGCCGCTTTGCAGATTGCGGCGCGCTGCCGCCAGCAGCTCTCCGTGCAGGTTGTCGCGCAGGTGGCCGTAGTCGGCCAGCAGGGGGTTGGCCAGGGGGATTCGCCCTGCAGCGGCGGCAACAAGGGAGAAGCTGCAGGCTTCCTGCAGCCCAGCCCCGCAGAGCTGACGGCGCAAGCGGCGCTCCACCTGTTGGGCTGGGTCCAGACCGCCGGGTTCGAGGGGATCGGGCAGATGGCAGGCGAATTGGTCGTAACCAACCAGGCGAGCCACTTCCTCAATCAGATCGACTTCCCGCTGCAGGTCCATCGAACGGGAGGGCGGCACGGTCACCAGCCAACCCTCGTCGTCGGCATCGGCCTCAAGGCTGCAGCCCAGGGCGGTGAGGGTTTGCAGGATCTGGGCATCGCTGAGGTCGCAGAGTGCGTCTCCGTCATGCACGGGCCCCAGCAGGTTGTGAAGGGCATCCCGCCGTAACTGCAGGGGCTGGGTGGCCAGCTGCGGGCTCTGATGCAGCCAGCGCCCGATCACCTTGGCGCCGCAGAGCTGCTGCAGCAGTGCCACGGCGCGGTTGGCCGCTGCCAGGGTGCTGTCCCGGGGCAAGCCCTTCTCAAAGCGACTGCTGGCCTCGGTGCGCAGTCCGACGCTGCGGGCTGAGCGGCGCACGGCCTGGGGTGCAAACACCGCGGCTTCCAGCCAGATGGCGCCGGTACCCTCACCGACCGCTTCCTCGGCACCACCCATCACGCCGGCCAGGGCGATGGGCCGACCGCTGTAGGTCACCACCAGGGCCTCGGGGCTGAGCTGGTGCTCGCTGCCATCCAGGGCCGTGAACGGTTCCCCGCCGTGGGCTTGCCTGAGGCCCAGGGCGTCGGGCTGGGGGGCGGATGTGGCACTGATGGCCGCTAGACGCTGGCTGTCAAAGGCATGCAGGGGCTGCCCTGTTTCCAACATCACCAAATTGGTGATGTCGACGACGTTGTTGATCGGACGTACGCCAGCCTTTTCGAGGCGCTGGTGCAGCCAGCGGGGCGACGGAGCCACATGGAGACCCTCCAGGGCCGTCACGCTGAACAATCCGCCGGCTTCTATCGCGGCTTGATCCGCTGCGGCCACGGGCAACGGCTGGGACTCAATGGCGCTGCCAGCCGGGGCTGGAGTGTGAGTCTGTCCGCCGACGAGGGCCGCCACCTCCCGAGCGATTCCCAGCATGGAGAGACCGTCGGGCCGGTTGGCGGTGATGGCCAACTCCAGCACTTGGTCATCGAGGCCGAGGCTCGGCCCTACAGGGGTGCCGATGGGTGGCACCTGCTCCAGCAGCTGATCGAGCACAGCGATGCCATCGGCATCGCTGGTCAGCCCCAGCTCCGCCAGGGAACAGATCATGCCGCTGCTAGCCACGCCCCGCAGTTCGGCGGGCTTGATCGTCAGGTTGACGGCCGGCAGGGTGGAGCCCACCAAGGCCACCGGCACGTGGATGCCGGCCACCACGTTGGCAGCCCCGCAGACGATTTGCAGCGGTTCCGCAGCCCCGACATCCACCTGGCAGACGCTGAGTTTGTCGGCGTTGGGATGGGCTTGCCGGTTGCGCACGTAGCCCACCACCACCCCCTTGGCCTGGGCCGCCAGATCATCGATGGCATCCACCTCGAACCCGGCCATCGATAGCCGCTCCGCCAACACGTCGACGGCCAGGGCCTGCTCAGGGCCGGTCACCAGCTCCTGCAACCATTGGAGCGAGACCCGCATCAGCCCATTCCTTCAGGAAAGGGGATCCTAGAGATCAACAGGCAGGGGAACTGCCGGAAGGTATGGTGGCAACTTGTCCTTTCGCATCGCACCAGCGGCGCAACGTCCTTCATGGCTAAAAACAAGGGCGTCCGGATCGTGATCACTCTCGAGTGCACGGAATGCCGGTCCAACCCCGCCAAGCGGTCTCCAGGTGTGTCTCGCTACACCACCGAAAAGAACCGCCGCAACACCACCGAACGGCTCGAGCTGAAGAAGTTCTGCCCCCACTGCAACTCCTCGACGACGCACAAGGAAATCAAGTGATTTTCAGCTGACTCCGGCGAAGCGCCCCCCGGTTCCCGGTCGCGCCTTGTCCAGCGTCAGCCTGAAATGTCGGCTTGAAACCAGTTTCCTGCGGCTCCGTCGGGCCCCAGCACGGTCAGGCACCTGTTCATTTCTCTCTTCTGTTCGATCCCATGTCCAGCTCCTTCTTCAAAAAGCGTCTGTCGCCGATTAAGCCCGGCGATCCGATCGACTACAAGGACGTCGATCTGCTTAAGAAATTCATCACCGAACGCGGCAAGATCCTTCCCCGCCGTCTCACCGGCCTCACTGCCAAGCAGCAGCGCGATCTCACCAACGCGGTCAAGCGGGCCCGTATCGTGGCGCTGCTGCCTTTTGTGAACCCGGAAGGCTGAGGCGCGACCGCTGGCCGCAGCAACGTTCCAACCCGGCGATCTGGTGGGCTTCAGCGACGAGCGTGGCCCCCAGCTTGCTGTTGTGCTCAGCGTGCTGTCCAACAAGGCTTCGCTGGCCATCGGTGCATCCGGTCGCCAGCAGATCCACCCCTTGCGCCAGCTGCAGTCGCTCTGTGTGTGCCCTGGCGATGGGGCTCAGCCCAAGCGTTTGGAGCAAGCGCCCTGGCACATCACAGACGATCTTTTAACGGCAGCCGTGCCCTTCAGGCGTGATGTGGCCGCTGCCTGGCTGTTGATGCAGGCGGATGGCCAGCCGTTGCCGCTGCCCGATTGGGTCGATCTGGTGTGCTCCCGCCGTGATGGCCTCACCGTGGCCGCTTGCTGGCGATGGTGCCACGGACCCCAGACTCTGTTCCGGTTGCGCCAGGGCCAGGTGGAGGCTCGAGGCCTCAATGACCTGCGGCGGCTGCGGCGGGAGCGGCGTCACAAGCAGCTGGAGGCCGAGGCGGAACAACGCTGGCACCAGGCCCTGCGGCTGCGCCAGCCCCTTGAGCCCCAAGGGTTGGCCGTTGAGCACCGCCAGCAACTCGAGCTCCTGGAGCGCTGGGCCGCTGGTGACTGCACCAGCCCCCTGCCGGCTGCCCTGAAGCAAGCCCTCCACGCCGCCCAGTGCACGGCCGACACCGGCTCCATCCGCCATCTGCTGGTGGACCTGGGCCTCTGGCAGGCCCATCACCTGCCGTCGTTGCGCGCCACCACCTGGGAGCAAGGGTTCTCGGCGGTGCTGTTGGCCGAGGCCGATCGTCTGCTGGAGGTGGCCGAGGCCGATCGGCCCGGCGATGCCGACCGACTGGATCTGACCGGCCAGCGCAGCGTCACCATCGACGATGCCGATACCCGCGACATCGACGATGGCCTGGCGCTGGAAACCACGTCGACGGGGCAGCAGCGCATCTGGATCCACGTGGCGGATCCCGGCCGTCTGATTGCGGCCGATTCCCCCTTGGATCAGGAGGCCCGCCACCGGGGCAGCAGCCTTTACCTGGCCGGCGGCATCCTGCCGATGTTTCCTGAGGCGCTCGCCACCGGTCCGATGAGCCTCAGGGCTGGGCGCCGCAGCGCCGCCTGGAGCTTGTGGGTGGAGCTGGATGCCGAGGGCGCCATCGCTGCGTCGGGCGTGCAGCGCAGCTGGGTCAGGCCCATCTACCGGCTCTCCTACGGCGATGCCGACGACCTGATCGACCTGGCGCCACCCCAGGAGCGCGATCTGGCCGATCTGCATGGGCTGCTGCAGCGACGCCGCCAGTGGCGGGTGCGTCACGGCGCCCTCCTGCTCGACCAGCCGGAGGGCCGCATCCGGGCCGCCGACAAGGAGCCAGTGCTGGAGATCAGCGAACCCAGCCCGGCCCGGTTGCTGGTGGCCGAAGCCATGATCCTGGCGGGCGCGGTGGTGGCCGAGCTGGGCCGTGAGCACAACCTCCCCCTGCCGTACCGCAGCCAGTTGCCGGCCGTCTTGCCCCCGGCGGCGGAACTGGCTGCCCTGCCAGCCGGGCCCGTCCGGCATGCGGCCATCAAGCGGTGCCTCAGCCGTGGGCACACCGGCACCCAGCCCAGTGCCCATTTCAGCCTGGGCCTCCCGGCTTATGTGCAGGCCACCTCACCGATCCGCCGCTACGCCGACCTCGTGGTGCAACGTCAACTGCTGGCCCTGCAGCAGCAACGCCAGCCCCTGGCGGCTGACGCCCTTCAGGTGCTGCTCAGCGATCTGGACGGTCCGCTGCGGCAGGGGCAGCAGATCAGTCGAGAAGACCAGCGTCACTGGCAACAGGTGTGGTTCTTCGCCCATCGCAGCGAGCACTGGCCGGCAACCTTCCTGCGCTGGCTGCGGCCTCAGGATCGCCTTGGCCTGGTGCACGTGGAGGCCCTGGCGATGGATCTGGCCTCCGACTGCCCAGCCGGCTCCGAACCGGGCGATCTGCTGCAGCTGCGGGTCCAGGCGGTGGATCCTCTGAGGGATCAGCTACGCCTGCTGGCCACCGGCTAAGCGCTCGCCAGCCGCGAGGCCCGCAGCCATGGGCCCCAGGGGTTGAGGCAGCCCACCAACGTGGTGGCTGTCGGGCGCTCGAGGTCCTGTAGCCAGCGGTTCAGACCGGGTTCCAGGGTGATCAACGGCCACGGGGTGCTGCCGGGGGCCGCGACGCCATCAGTGCAGGTATCGGGGCTGAACAGGAAGCCGCCCAGGCCATCGGCATGCACTGTGCCCTGCCAGGCCGCCTCCAAAGGCTCGACGGCGCCAGCTCTCGGGTTGCTCGCGCGAGCCACACTCCGCTGCAGCTGGCCATCGCCCTGCAGCAGATCTGGAGCATCTAGCAGCAGCTGCTGGCGATCCGCCCAGTCGGCGGCATGCCAGGGCGTGTCCCAGAGCGGCAGCACCGCCGCCGGGGCCAGGGGATCGCGGATCAGCCGCTCCTGCACCTGACGCACCGGCAGATCGCTGGGGGGAATGCCCTGCTGCACCGCCAGGGCTGCCGCCGCGCCGGCCGCCTGACCGATGTTGAGGATCAGTGGCTGCAGCCGCGTGGCGCCATTCGCCATGTGGCTGACGCTGCAGCCCTTGTCCGCCGCCAGCAGATTGTCGAAATCGGCACTGAGCAGGGCCCGGTAGGGGATGGTGAAGGGGGTGCCGCTCCAGCGGCCGCCCCAGCGGATGCTTTTGGGCGCCAGGGGCCAATCGGGGCCTGGGTAGTGGTGGTCGTTCGCGTAGTTGCCCACGGCCACGGCTTCGAGCGCCCCGTGGCCATCCCAGGGCAGGGGTCCCTGCGATTCACCGCTGCCCAGGGGCAGCAGGTGTTGTTCCAGCACCACCGTGCGTCCCACCAGGCGCCGCCCTTCGCGCCAGTAGGGCATCAGGGCCAGGGCCGAGGGGCCATGCAGTGCGCAGCCATCCATGCCTGCTGTTGGTTCCGGAAAGCAGGCAGCCGGCCTGAGCCAGCCATTGGAGGCCTGCTCAAGGGCACGGGCAAAGGCGAGGCTGTGGGCCTGCATCGCCGCTCCGATCGGCCCATCAACGGCCTCGCTCCCCAGCAGCTCCAGGCCGTGGCCATGCCAATCGTTGCCGTGAAGTGGCCAGTTGAGCATCACCAGCCCGCCGGGCAGACGGCCGTAGCTGATGGTGCGCTCCAGACCGAAGGCCCCGGCGGCCTGCTCAAACGGCGCTGGCAAGGTCGAGGGGCCAGCCGCCGGCCGGGCCTCGCCCGCCAGCTGCCCCATCACCACCCAGGTGGGCGACTGCAGCGGATGCTGCAGAAAAAAGGGGTCCTGATCAAGCCTTGCCTGAACGGGGGCACTGGGTTCCTGCCACAGCTCCTGCGCCTCCCAGCCCTGGCGGTAGCTGGCACCGCAGATCGGCAGCAGGTCGCCGCGGTCGCTGCCATCGATCACCACCTGCATCTGAATCCGTTGGACCTCCCCCCCCATTTCCACATCGAGGGCCTTGAGGCGCCGACCCTGGTTGTGGGCGCCGACCACTCGCACCCCCGGGCACCAGCGCAGCAACGGCTCCGCGGCACACCAATCGCGCAGCAGGGCTTCGGCGGTGGCGGGCCGGTAGCCGAAACAGCTGACCCAGTTGTGGTCGAGTCCTTCCGGTTCCCGCCGCTGCAGCTCGCGCAGGAAAGCCCCCCACAGCCCGGTCTGCCAGGGCGTGAGCTCATTGCCATCGGGCGCACAGACCCCGGCTGCGCTCACCATGCCCCCCAGCCAGGCCCCCGGCGTGAGCAGCAACACTGTGGCGCCGCCGCGAGCCGCCTGCAGGGCTGCGGCCACCCCACCGGTTCCACCGCCCCACACCAGCACGTCAACCTGCGCGTGGGGAATCGCCATGGCTACCGGCACGGTGGACGCTGCAACCCAGCGTGGCAGGGTGGGTCGCTGTCGCGGCGCCGCGAGCCCCCCTCCCCGGTCGCATGTCTTACACCCTCACCACACCGCTTTATTACGTCAACGATCGCGCCCATCTCGGCAGTGCTTACACCACGCTGGCCTGCGATGCGGTGGCTCGCTATCAGCGGCTCAAGGGGGAGCAGGTGCTGTTCATCACGGGCTGTGACGAGCACGGGCAGAAGATTCAACGCACCGCGGAGGCCGCAGGACTG
>JBIPLV010000077.1:0-9775 GCA_044369475.1 Cyanobium sp.
GGCATTGCTGATCGCCTCTTGCTTTGGAGTAAGAAAAAACTCCCCGCTAACTTCATCTCTCACTAGTTGTCGGGCAGATATCCGCTCTACCTCTTCCTCGATATCTGTTACTCCTGCTGCAATTGCTTGAAGGGCCTCTGGGATTCTTTCTCGGATGTATCGGGGGGATTGTTCGGTCAGTCCAGCCTCTTCCTGTAGGCGCGCGTAGGCGGCAGGGAACCTCTTCCGGGCTTCCCGCAGGTCTGATGTCCCAAGTGAGCGCACAACGGCCCTGTAGCCCTTCCCGTTGGGCTTAGGAACCATGAGGCGGCAGTAGTACCCAGATTTACCGGGCCGGCGATAGGGCTTCGGCTGCGCAGACACCAGTTGTTACCCTGAGTTGTTACCCTAGTATGGCTCAAAGCTCAATTGCAGGGCTGCTACTGGGCTTGATGGGTACTTCCTGCCGAACTACTACTACGGCCAGTTGCAGACCGTGCGCGAACTCAAGGATGTGGTCGGCTAAGCCGCCCTATCCGCCGCCTCCGGCCCAGCCCGATTTCCCGCCGCCCTCCCGGCCGCCCCGCCCGGGTGAGCTACAGCCAACGCCTGCTCGGCGTCGCAGCGCCTGCTCCAGGCGGGCCGCTTCCGTTGGCGTCACCTCACGCCATTGACCCGGGGCCAGGCCTGTGAGGTCGAGCGGGGCGTCCCCATCCATCAAGTCGATGGCCACTCGCAGCAGCCGCAGGGTGGGCAGGCCGACGGCGGCGGTCATGCGCCGCACCTGGCGATTGCGACCCTCTCGCAGCTCCAGCTCGATCCAGCTGGTGGGGATGGCGGCGCGCTGGCGGATTGGGGGGGTGCGCCCGGGCAGGCCTGGATCGGCGATCACCTTGGCCCGTGCCGGCAGGGTGCATTGGCCCTGGATCGGCACGCCGCTGCGCAACAGCGCGAGCGCCTGCGGCTGGTTGGCTGCCTGCCCTTCCACCTGGACCCAGTAGCGGCGCCAATGGCCGAAGCTGGGATCGGTGAGGCGCTGCTGCAGCTGGCCGTTGCTGGTGAGCAGCAGCAGCCCCTCGCTGTCGGCATCCAGTCGGCCGGCGGCGTACACCCCAGGCACGTCGATGAAGGGCGCCAGGCACTCCCAGCGGCTGCCCGGTTCAGGGGTGAACTGGCTCAGCACCCCGTAGGGCTTATGGAAGAGAAGGGTGGTCAGGGGAGGCTGATGAGGAGCCGGGACTCAGCTGGCTTGGCGGGCTTTCCAGAGGTTCACCACGCCGATGGAGATCAGCAGCAGCCCCAAATCCATCGACAGAGGCGGCAGAAGCATGGTGGAGCCGGAAGGGCACAGGTGCCAGAGACCCTATCGCCTGTCGGGCGGCAATTAAGCTGTTGCCAGCGATTGATTCCCCAGACAGCCCCCCCGCATGATTGAGACCTCCGGTGTGATTGAAAAGGAACAGGGCAACGGGTTTTACCTGGTGACCCTGGAACAGCCGGCTGGTCACCAATGCCTCTGCCGGGCGGCGGGCAAGCTCACCAAGTTCCGCATCAAGCTGCTGGCTGGCGACAAGGTGCTGGTGGAGATCAGCCCCTATGACCTCACCCGCGGGCGCATCACCTACCGGGAGCGCAATGCCGCTGCGGGTCCCCGTCCCGGCGGCAACCGTCCCGGCGGGCCTCGTCGGCGTTGAGCGCACCTTGCGGTGCGACGCCGTTGAGCGCACCTGTCGGTGCGCCGCGGCCGTTGAGGGCCAGCTTCAGGCTGGGATCCTCAGCAGGGACTCAATGGCTGCCTTGAACTCGCTGCGCTGTTTAACGCCCCGGAAGGTCTGCTTGAGTTCTTTCTGGAAAAACAGCTGCACCGTGGGCGTCCCGGTGACCGCGGCCTGCACAGCGATCTCCTGATCGGCTTCGATGTTGATCTCCACGCCTTGGGCGGCACCGCCGAGCTCATCGAGCACGCGCTTGAGTTGGGGCTTCAGCACGTGGCAGGGGCCGCAGCTCGGCGAGGTGTAGACCACCAGCAGGGGCTTGTTGCTGTCGTGATACAGCTTGCGCAGCGCAAATCCACCCTTCTGCCAGAGAGCGTTGGGGTCGTAGTTGCTCGCATCGCTTTCGGCGGTGCGCTTGGGTTCGCCCACTTCGGCGGGATCCACCGGCTCGTGGCTGACGGTGACCGCCAGGTTGTGGTGAGTGAGCCAGCGTTCGGCGGCGAGGGCTGCCTGGCAGCCGCTGCCCGCCGCGGTGATGCCTTGGCGCCACTCGGCATCGGCCACGTCGCCGGCGGCGTAGACGCCTTCACGGCTGGTTTCGGGCCGGCCGGGCTGGGTCACCAGGTAGCCATGGCCATCCACCTCGAGTTGGCCCTTCACCAGGCGGGTGTTGGGGGTGTGGCCGATGGCGTAGAAGAGACCCTTGATGGCCAGCTCCTCGGTGGCACCGCTCTGGGCATCTCGCAGGGTGAGGGCCTCGAGCCAGTCACCGCCGCTGGCATCAGCCACCTGACAGTTCCAGTGAACGGTGATGGCGGGGTTGGCCAGCACGCGGTCGGTCATGGCACCGCTGGCCCGCAGCTTGTCGCCGCGCACGATCAGGTGCACATGGCTGCCGTATTTGGTGAGGTACACCGCTTCCTCGCAGGCCGAGTCGCCACCGCCCACCACGGCCAGTTCGGCCTGGCGGAACTGGGGGGTGGCGCCATCGCAGATGGCGCAAGCGCTGATCCCCCGGCTCCAGAACTGCTCCTCACTGGGGAGCCCCAGCCGGTTGGCGCTGGCGCCCGTGGCCAGAATCACAGCCTGGGCTTCGATGGTTTGGCCTTCGGCGGTGATTCGGTAGGGCCGTTGTGACAGGTCGATGGCAGTGGCGTCGGCCTCAACCAGGCGGGTGCCCCAGCGCACGGCCTGGGCCTTCATCTGGTCCATCAGCTCTGGGCCGAGGATGCCGTCGGGGAAGCCGGGGAAGTTTTCGACGTGGGTGGTGGTCATCAGCTGACCGCCGGGGATGCCGCCGTCCTGGAAGCCGGTGATCAGCAGGGGGCTGAGGTTGGCCCGCGCCGCGTAGATCGCAGCCGTGTAGCCGGCTGGACCCGAGCCCACGATCACCAGATTTTCGACAGCCAGCCCCGGAGCGGTCATGACGTAAGCGGATCGACTATGAGTTGAGCCTAGGGGATTGGCTGCTCTGGCGGGGTGGCCCGGGGCGTCGAGGTGGTGGGTTTCGAGGTGTTACAGCAAAGCGTGCGGCTGCAATGTTGCGGGGTTCTTTAGATTTAGTTCAAATTTCCAGGAGTCCGTCGCTTTCTGGGCGGATGCCTTGGCCCAGGTTCTTGGGCACCATCAGCACTGTGGCGGCCAGAAGCTCGGGATGCTCCTCCAGGCAGAGCAGCCATTCGCGGAATTCTTCGGTGACGGCAAAGCTTTCTTCGTAGTGCTCGAGGCAGTCGAGGGTGGCGCGACGGGCCAAAGCCCAGCTAACGGCAACGGTGAGTCGGCGATTCACTGCGGCATTCATGCTCCGCTCTCCCCTTGGTTGGCACCACGCTGCCGGGGCGTGTGCTCGGATGCGGTATTGGTTGACACAACGTCGCATGTTTGCTGCAGATTCTTGTATCTCTGCGGCACGGATAGCGCCGTTTATTGCAGAAAACCCGGCAGCTGTGGTCCGCCCATGCGGATCACCTCGCCCAGGCGTTCATCCACCGCTTCCAGGGGGAGCTGGTTGCCCCGGGCAAAGCCGGCGGCATCGCTGAGCGGGGCCACCGGCTTGGAGCGGATCAGATAGGGCTCGCTGAGCGACCAGCTGCGGGCGTACTGGATCAGCAGCGGGTCAGCCGGGGCAAACACGAAGGAGGCCTCCCGCGGCACCGCTTCGATGGCAGCCCGGTGGCCATCCATGCGCACGGCCCGGGTGATCGCCTGCACAAAGCGGCTGCGGGTGACCACGGTGGTCAGGTAGGCCACCACCCGCAACCGGGGGGCATCGAAGCCCTCGGCGCACATGTCGATGCTCACCAGCCAGTCGGCATGCCCGGCCTGGAAGGCAGCCAGGCGCGTGGCGGCGTCTGGATCCTGGGAATGAACCAGGTGCACCCGATCCCCCTCCTCCTCCAGCAATCCAGTGATGCGGCGGGCATGGGCAATATCTCGGGCGATCACCAGCCCTCCCGCCTCGGGATGGCTGGTGCGCACCCGCTCCAGGCGCTTGCGGGCATTGAGCAGCAGCCGCAGGGCGATGCTGCTGCTGTCACCCAGTTGGATGGCCCGGCGCAGATTGCGGGCCCGCCAGCTCTCGCGGGCTTCGGCCGAGAGGGGAGAGGTTTCGGTGTCGGCGCTGGCCTGGGGCCGGCCGTGCTCCACCCAGCCGTCTTGAAAGCGAAATTCCAGGGGACGCACGTCCCCGGCCAGGATCAATTGGCGCGGTTCGACGCTCAAGTCAGGGGCGATCCGCTCGATCACGTCATCACCCTCCTGCACCCGCACCCGGCGGGCGGCGCAGAAGGCAAGGTTGTCGGCCCGGAAGGGGGTGCCGGTGAGCCCCAGTCGCAGCTGGGCTCCCGCGGTGAGCTGGCTGAAGGCGAATCCCCAGGCGGCAGCTTCCGGTTCGTCTGGATCGAGACCCAAGTGGTGCACCTCATCGGCAATGGCCAGCCAGCGACCGAGCCCGGCCTCGGGCAACCTGGCTTTGAGATGGCTGCGGTGCCGGCCGGCGCTCTGGTAACTCAACAGCAGCCCATCCCAGGTGCTGGGGTCCCCCAGGGCGGCAAGCCCTTGCTCGGGGTCCCACTCCCGCAAGCGCAGGTTCAAGCCTCCTGCGGCCTCTAGCCATTGGCGGGCGATCGAGCTGCGGTGACAGAACACCAGAAAGCGATCGAGCCGTTGTTCGCGTTGCAAGGTGTGGAAGCTGAGCAGGGCGCCCAGCGTCTTGCCGGCTCCCGGGCCGGCATGGATCAGCACGTCGTGGCCGCCCGGCCGGCTGTTGACAAGGCGGGCCCGCAGCAGCTGGATCAGGCGGCTCTGCCACTGCCTGGGCCGGATCCCAGGAGTTGCCGGCGCCTTGATGCCCAGATCAAACGAGGGGAAGGCCATCGCGCCATTGTGGCGATGGTGGCGGGGCCGTCAGCAGGCTTGCGGCAAATGAGTGATGTGGCCTATGGGTTCGGCCCCAGTTGTGCCTACGTTCGGGCCATTCACAAGGTCTGCGCTCCGATCGCCATGGCCCATCCCTGCTCCGATCCCAATGGCTGGGCTTGGCCCCTCGCCCAGCAGCGACGCCATCTCAACCAGTGCTGGGCACAGGAATGCGACATCGATCCGATGATCCTGCGGGTCCGCCAACTGCGTCACCAGGGCGCTCTGCCTCAGGCCAGCTGCCTGGAACAGGAGCTCCTGCCCCTGTTTTGACCCCCTGCCGGGTTGGCTGGCTGGGGCTGGATGGGCAACTGCGCACATTTGCAAGCGTTGTGTTGCCCGCAGCAGGGGGATCCCCCCTAATGGAGAGATGGCCTCTGGGGACTGACTTGGCTGATGTTTTGATCCTGCGGGAGCGCAGTGCTGGGGAGTGCCGAGTGGCGGCCACTCCAGAGACGGTGCGGCGCCTGCGGGCCCGCGGTTTGGAGGTGCAATTGGAACAGGGGGCTGGCCTGGCCGCCGGGTTTGCTGATGCCGACTACGCCGATGCCGGCGCCCAGTTGGTGGAGTCCGGGGGAGACCTTGGTGCGGGCATCGATGCGGTGCTCTGCGTCAACCCGCCAGCTGCAGAGGTGCTCGATCAGCTCAAGCCCGGCGCCCTGGTGGCCGGGCTGCTGGCCCCCTACGGAGCGGCGGCGATGGTGGAGCAGTTCAAGGCCCGCCGCGTGTCGGCACTGGCCCTGGAGCTGCTGCCACGCATTAGCCGGGCCCAGAGCATGGATGTGCTGTCGTCGCAAGCCAACATCGCTGGCTACAAGGCGGTGCTGCTGGCGGCGGCGGCCCTCGATCGCTACGTGCCGATGCTGATGACCGCCGCCGGCACGATCCAGCCGGCTCGGGCCCTGATCCTGGGTGCCGGAGTGGCGGGGCTGCAGGCATTGGCCACGGCCCGGCGGCTGGGCGCGGTGGTGTACGTGAGCGACGTGCGGCCTGCGGCCAAGGAGCAGGTGGAATCCTTGGGCGGGCGTTTTCTCTCGCCGCCCGAGCAGGAGGAGCGCCCGGCGGAGTCGGGCGGCTATGCCAAAGCGGCCAGTGAGGCCTTCCTGGCGGCCCAGCGGCAGCAGCTGGCCGAGCAGCTGGCCCTGGCCGACATGGTGATCTGCACCGCCCAGGTGCCGGGCCGTCGGGCACCACGGCTGATCTCCGAGGAGATGCTGGCGGGGATGCGGCCCGGCTCGGTGGTGGTGGATCTGGCGGTGGCCCAGGGCGGCAATTGCGCCGGTACGGTGTGCGGCCAGACCGTGGAGCGCCATGGGGTGACGCTGATCGGCGGCGACGGACTGCCCAGCTCGGTGGCCAACCACGCCAGTGCCCTCTACGCACGCAACCTGGCCGCCCTGGTGGAGCACGTGCTCGGGGAGGGCGGCTTCCAGCTCGCCCAGCAGCTCGATCAGGAGGACCCGATCGTGGCGGGTTGCCTGCTCACCCACGACGGCGCTTGCCGTTTTCCCGACCTCGTTTCCGGAGCTACCTGATGAGTGCCCTGACCCAAGCCCTATGGGTGCTGCTCCTGGGCAGCCTGCTGGGCCTTGAATTGATCGGCAAGGTGCCGCCCACCCTGCACACGCCCCTGATGAGCGGTGCCAACGCCATCAGCGGCATCACGGTGCTGGCGTCGCTCACCCTGATCGGCCAGGCCAATGGCCAGGTGCCGCTGCTGGTGCTGGGGTCTCTGTCGTTGGGGTTTGCCCTGTTCAACGTGGTGGGCGGCTTCCTGGTCACCGACCGCATGCTGGCCATGTTTTCCCGCAAATCGACCCGTTCTGAGGGGACCCGCTGATGGCTGGATTGGATCTGTTGCCCGCCCTGATCGACCTGGTGGCGGTGCTGCTTCTGGCCCTGGGCATCAAGGGTCTCTCGAAGGTGAGCACGGCCCGTTCGGCCAATGGCCTGGCGGCGCTGGCCATGGGACTGGCGGTGCTGGGCCTGCTCATTCAGCAGCCCCTCAGCCCCCAGGCCTGGCTCTGGATCGCCATCGGCACCGCGGCGGGTGGATTGCTGGGCCTGTTCACCGCCCAGCGGGTTCCAATGACGGCCATGCCCGAAACCGTGGCCCTGTTCAACGGCTGCGGCGGCATGGCCTCGCTGCTGGTGGCCCTGGGCGTGGCGCTCTATGGACCAGGGGGAACCCCAGGGCTGGTGGAGCAGATCTCGATCGTGATCTCGGTGTTTGTGGGCGCGATCACCTTCAGCGGTTCGATCGTGGCGATGGGCAAGCTGCAGGGCTGGATTGACACCCCCGGCTGGACCCAGAGCTCCTTGCGCCACGTGGTCAACATCTCTCTGGCGGTGGCCTGCCTGGCCGGGGCCCTGGCTCTGCCTGCGGACATTGCTGGTTGGCCCCTTTGGGTGCTTGTGGTGGCCTCGAGCCTGCTGGGCATCGGCGTGACCCTGCCCATCGGCGGGGCCGACATGCCCGTGGTGATCTCCCTGCTGAACTCCTATTCCGGTGTGGCCGCGGCGGCCGCTGGTTTCGTGGTGGGCAGCCAGCTGCTGATCGTGGCCGGCGCCATGGTGGGCGCTGCGGGCCTGATCCTCACCCAGGTGATGTGCACCGCCATGAACCGCTCCCTGGTGAGCGTGCTGTTCGGTGGAGCGCTCGGGGGTGCCGCGATCGTGGGCGGTGGCGGCGACGAGGCGGGCTACACCCGCATCACCAGCTGCAGCGCTGAGGAATGCGCCCTCGCCTTGGAAGCTGCCGAGCGGGTGGTGTTCGTGCCGGGTTACGGCCTGGCCGTGGCCCAGGCCCAGCACGCCCTGCGGGAGCTCTCCAAGCTGCTCGAGGCCCATGGGGTGGAGGTGACCTACGCGATTCATCCGGTGGCCGGCCGCATGCCGGGCCACATGAATGTGTTGCTGGCTGAGGCCGATGTGCCCTATGAGCAGCTGCTCGAGATGGACACGATCAACCCCGAATTCCCCCGCACCGATGTGGTGATTGTGCTGGGGGCCAATGACGTGGTGAACCCCGACGCCAAGACCGATTCCACCAGTCCGCTCTTTGGCATGCCCGTGCTTGAGGTGGACCAGGCCCGTCAGGTGTTTGTGGTGAAGCGCAGCCTGGGAGCGGGCTACGCCGGCATCAAGAACGCCCTGTTTGAGCTGCCCCAGACCGCCATGGTGTTTGGCGATGCCAAGGCCGTGCTCAATGGTCTGCTCAGCGAGCTGCGCAGCATGGGCGTGGGCAAGAAGGCGGCAGCCTGAAGCGGGTGATGCCGGAGCTGGTGCAGGGCCTGGGGCTGGCTGCATTCCAGCAACGCTGGCCCTGGATCGGCCCCGACCTGCAGACCCTGCGGGACACCCTGAAGCCGCCGTTGTTGCCTCCGGATCAGGGCGAACCCCTGGCCCTGGCGGTGGGGGATCAGGCCTCCCTGCTGGCCATGGGCGACCCGCCGCTGCCGCTCGCCCCTGGCCAGCGGGGCGAGCCACGCGGGCTGGTGGTGCTGCTGCACGGGTTGGGGGGATCCAGTGAGCGTGAGGGTCTCAGGCGCATGGGCCTGAGCCTGCAGGCCGCGGGGTTTGCTGTGTGGCGGCTGAATCTGCGTGGGGCGGGCCCAGGACGGCCGCTGGCCCCGGGCACCTATGCGGCCCGCTGCGACCGCGATCTCCTGCCGGTGCTGCGGCGGGCGCGCGAGCAGGCTGGAGGCCTGCCGCTGTTGGGGGTGGGGATTTCGCTGGGGGGCACGATGCTGCTGAACGCAGCCCTGGCCGCCCCGGGGGCGTTGGATGCGCTGGTGTGCACCAGCAGTCCGCTGGATCTGGCGGCCTGCTCGCACCAGATCGAGCGGCCCCGCAACCGCGTTTACCAGCGCTGGCTGCTGCGCCGGCTCTGCGCCCAGACCCTCGCCGATCCCTTCGGGGTGAGCGCCGCCGAGCGCCGGGCCCTGGAGGGGCCGGATCGCCCCCGCACGATCCGCGCCTTCGATGCCGTCATCACCGCTCCCCGCTGGGGGTATCGCTCGGTGGAGCACTACTACCGGGAGGCCTCGCCCCTGCCCCGGCTGCTGGGCGCCCATGGGGCAAGCAGCAGCAACCCACAGCTTCTGCCACCCACCCTGTTGCTGCATGCCCTCGACGATCCCTGGGTGCCGGTCAGTGGTGCCCAGGCCCTGGCGGCCCAGTCGCTGCCTGGTGTGGAGGTGGTGTTCACAGCCCGTGGCGGCCACAACGGCTTCCATGGCGTGGGTGATGCCCCGCTGAGCTGCTGGGGCGATCAGCTCACGGTGCGCTGGCTCAATCGGCTGGTGACGAGCAGGCTTGGGTGAGGGGCGTGCGGAAGGGCATGCGCTTCAGGACCCAGGCCTCGATCGGGGTGCCCCCGAGCACGTGCTCTCGCAGGATGCGCTCGATGCGCTCGGGGGTGACGCCGCCGTAGACGATGCCTTCGGGCCAGATCAACAGGATCGGACCCTCGGCGCAGATGCGCAGGCAGTCGGCTTTGGTGCGCAGCACGATCCCCTCAGGCCGCGCCGGATCCTCCAGGCCCAGCTCGCGCACCAGGCGCTTGAGGGTGTCCCAGCTGGTGGCCCCCACGGCTGGATCGGGGCAGCAGAGCGCCTTGGTGGGGGTGGCGCAGAGCAGCAGGTGGTGAGAGATCACGGGCG
>JBIPLV010000205.1:0-2695 GCA_044369475.1 Cyanobium sp.
CCCGCGCCCGGCAATGGCCCGGTTATCGAGGTAAAAAGCCAGGCGCATCGGCCCAGAATGACAGGCCTTGCAGATCAGCAATGCGGCGCTGGGCACTCGTGCTGGCGGCTGGGGCCCTGGCCCTGCTGGTGTGGCTGCCACTGGGGTTGGCGGGGGTTCCACTCGACACCCCCGATGGCTTTCTGCACCTGGGCTGGGCTGTGGGCTGGGCACGCCAGATCCAGGCGGGATGGCTGTGGCCCACCTGGAGCGATCTGCCCTGGGCTGGCGCCGGCAGCAGCGCCCTGCTGATCTACCCACCCCTGTTCCGCTGGCTGCTGGGCGTACCCCTGCTGCTTGGCCTCCCCGTGGATCAGGCCATGGCCGCCGCGCTTTTGGCTGTGCTGCTGGTCAACAACGGCAGCGCAGCCCTGCTGGCCCGCCTCTGGCTACCGCCCGGCCCCTGGCGCTGGCTGCTGGTTTTGGGGGCGGGCCTGAATCCCTACGTGCTGGTCAATGTCTATGTGCGCGGCGCCTGGCCCGAGGCCCTGGCCCAGGGTCTGCTGTGGTGGCTGGTGATCGGCATGCTGGGGCTCAGCCGGCGCCAGCGCTGGGGCATCCCCCTGGCGGGTCTGGCCCTTGCGGCAGTGCTGCTCAGCAACTGGAACAGCGCCCTATTGACCCTGCTGGCCTGGGGGTTGGCGGGGCTGCTGCTGGGACGACCGCGGGCCTGGGCCCTGAGCATGGCCATCGGTCTCGGGGCCTCCGCCCCCTTCTGGCTGCCGGCCTTGAGGGCCCTGCCAACCGTGCGACCACCGATCCCGGAGGGCCTGTTCACCAGCGAGTTCTTCTTCGCCAGTGATCCTGGCAGCACCTCGATGGCCGACCTGCTCTGGATTCAGGCCGCCACCTTGGCGGCCTTGCTGCTGCTGCGCTGGCTCGCCTGGGGCGGCAGGGGCCTGGGCCTAAGGCGTGACAGCAACATAGCGACATGGGGCCTGCTGCTGGCCCTGCTCAGCCTGCTGCTGATGCTGCCCTTGGGGGCCTGGATCTATCAGCTGCTGCCGCCTCTCCAGCGCATTCAGTTCCCCTGGCGCTGGCTCGGCCCCGGCTGGTGCGGAGCCCTGCTCTGGCTGGCCTCGGCCGGCACCCAAACCCAAGCGGCGGCGCAAGCCCAGCCTGGGCGGCGGGTCGCAGCAGCGCTGATCGGGTTGACAGCCGCAGCGGGGTGGTTCGATGGCCTCTGGCGCTTTCGCGAGAACCTGGTGGGCCATGCCCCCAGCCCCAGCGAGCGGGTCGCCCTGAGGCAGCTGCTGGCCTGTGATCCGCTGCAGCCCTGCCCCGCAGGGCTGGCGGCTCTGCCACAGCACGGGGAACTGGCCAAGCGCTTCGCCGCCTTGCCCGATGGCCGCATCGCCCTGGCAGGGGTGCCGGACTACAGCCCCGCGGGGCTGCCAGAGAGCGCCTGGAACCGACGCCTCAGCATTTTCTGGCTCCCAACTTGGCCCCAAACCACCTGGGCCGCCTTCAGCGGCCAGGGGCAGGTGCAGCAGCTCAGCCATGGCCCCCGGCACCGCGAACTGATGGTGCAGGCCCGCTCCGCCGGCAGCCTGCGCTTGATGCAGTGGGCCCAACCGCGCTGGCAGCTGCGCTACCGACGCCTGGGTCAAACCAGCTGGGTCATACCGGCCCGGCCCGATGGTCGCGATCCCCAGGGCTGGATCTCCCTGTCCTTACCGGCGGGCAGCTGGCAGGTCAGGCTGGATTACCAATGACACCCTTCAACGCAAGCCCACGCCCGATCGCGCCGCTGCTCAGTGCCGTGGTGCCCTTCCTGAATGAAGCGGGCAATCTGCCAAGGCTGATCGCCGCCTTGGAGGAGCACCTCGGCAGCCAGGGCCTGCGCTGGGAGCTGGTGCTGGTCGACGACGGCAGCCGTGATGACTCATTGGCGGTGGCCAAGGCAGAGCTGCAGCGCCGCCCTCAGCAGGCCGCCACGCTGCTCAGCCTGTCCCGCAACTTCGGCAAGGAAGCCGCCCTGAGCGCAGGCCTGGAGGCCTGCCAAGGCGATGTGATTGTGCCCTTGGATGCCGACCTTCAGGATCCTCCGGAATTGATCGGCCCGATGCTGGAGCAGTGGCGCCAGGGATTCGACGTGGTCTACGCCGTACGACAGAGCCGCGCCGGCGAGAGCCCCACCAAACGGCTCACCGCCTTCGGGTTTTATCGCCTCATGGGCCGGCTCAGCAGCACCGCCATACCCGCGGACACAGGCGATTTCCGCCTGATGGACCGCTGCGTGGTCGAAGCGCTCCTGCGCCTGCCCGAGCGGAATCGTTTCATGAAAGGCCTGTTTGCTTGGGTGGGCTTTACCCAGACAGCCATCACTTACAGCCGTGAGGCCCGCAGCGGCGGCAGCAGCAGCTGGAACTACTGGAAACTCTGGAACTTTGCTCTCGATGGCATCACCTCCTTCAGCCGCGCTCCCCTACAGATCTGGAGCTATGCGGGCCTGGCGATTGCGCTGATCGCTTTGAGCTACGGAGCCTGGATGGTGCTACGTACCCTGCTATTCGGCATTGATCTGCCCGGCTATGCCTCCCTGATGACAGCGGTGCTGTTCCTCGGCGGCATTCAACTGATCGGCCTGGGAGTGCTGGGGGAATACCTAGGCCGGGTGTTTGAGGAAGTGAAACAGAGGCCGCTGTATCTGGTG
>JBIPLV010000329.1:0-9766 GCA_044369475.1 Cyanobium sp.
CAACACCCCCCCCTGCACAGCGGGATCACAGGCCTGGAGGGATCGGAGGAAGTTGTCCGCCGTGGCGAATTCACCGCCGTAGACGGTCATCGGCTTGGCGAAATGGTGCTGACGGTGGGCCTCAGCGAAGGCACGGTTCTGCTCGACGGCGCGGTAGTAGTTGAAGCCGGCGGTCATGGCACCGGGTCGGCAGTAGGCGCGCACATATTCGGCAATGGCCTCTGGCGTCATGGAGCCAGGAACCTTCGATTTGGTGCGGAAGTACCAGCCCAGGTACTCCGCCTCGCGCCCGGCGGTGAGCAACTCCGGCATCTCCGCCATGGCATGGAAGTGGAACTGCCAGGTGCGGGACCCAGGCCGAGGCATGTAAGCCTCCATCGGGGCCAGGCCGATCAGAGCAGCGTCCAGCAGCAACGTGCTGGTGAGCAGTTCAGGGGCAACGATCGACAGGGCGTAGGCAACCCAGGCACCGACGTCATGGCCAACGAGTCGTACCGGCCCCAGTTGGCGAAGACGGATGTAGTCGGCGATCTCACCGGCGACGGCCTCGATGCTGTAGTCAGACTCGAGCGCAAGGCTGCTGTCCCCCTGGCCCTTCAGCTCCAGGGCGATCACCTGATGGTCGGCGCTGAGGCGGGGAATCACATGGCGCCAGGCAAACCAGGTCTGGGGCCAGCCGGCCAGCAACAACACCGCCGGACCAGAACCCTGCTCCACCGAATGCAGGCTCAACGCGCCGACCTGATGGCTGGTGTGGCCAACAGCGGAGGAAGGGGCATCCAGACCGATGGACACAGTGGAGTTGAGCAGTTCATTCGTCATTGTGAGGCCAAGTTGCGAAAAAAAGAGGCTTCAACTAGAAATCGAGGGCGGTGGCATCGAGCCGCCGGCAAAAACCAGCTGTCTGTTACTGAATCAACACAATTAACCACCATGCGTCAGGCTGTCCAAAAGCACTGGGAACTCAGCCAAATAGGGTGGTGGCGAGCGCTACGAGCCTGCGTCGCATTAACGGCCTGTGTGGTGATGCTGGTCCTGGTAGCGCCGGTTCATGCCGCAAGCCTGGGCTCAAACGCATCGCAGGCGACAGAGGGGCCTGAGGTGAGAGTGATTGGGCGCATGAGCCTCAACCTGAACGACCAGGAGCAACGGGACTTTGAACAGCTGACACTGGACCTGGCAGGCGTGACAAGGCAAAAAGATCGGGTAACGAGCTATTCCTGCAACCGCGATATTGAACATCCAGGCACCTACGTTTTTGACGAAGTGTGGCCATCGGAGCAGGCCCTGACGGATCACCTGGCAACCGAACATTTCAAGGCCTGGTGGCGATGGGTCGAGCCCCACCTGGACGGCAGTCTCGCCATTGGCGTGAGCGCAACAGAGAGCTTCCATCCCTACGCATGAGCCCCGATTCAGCACAACAACCATGTTGGACCTGGGACCGGCCATGAACGGCGACCGCTCTGCAACGCAAGCCATCAATCCCCTGAGGGCGGAACAGGAGTTTCGCCAAGAGGTGATTTATTTCATTATTGTCGATCGATTTTGCGATGGCACGTCGGATTCCGAAGAGCGAGCGGGCTATTGGGATCGGGGTGACAAAGAAGGGTTACTGGATAAAACATGGATGGAATGGGGCAAGTACTGGGGGGGCAATCTTCAGGGCATCATCGACCGCATTGATTACCTCAAAGGGCTTGGAGTGACAGCCGTATGGCTCTCACCGTTGTTTGAGCAGGTGGATGATATACAGTTTGATCGCGCGCCAATGCATGGCTATTGGACGAAGGATTTCAAACGCATCAACAAACGCTTCATCCGCAAAGATGATTCCGCCAGCCTGCATCAATCGCAGACACTGAAAGACCTAGTTTCAGCTTTGCACGCAGCGGGCATCAAGCTCATCCTTGACGTGGTGTGCAACCACAGCTCACCAGATATCAATGGCGTTAAAGGCGTTGTGCTGGATGATGGCGAGCCGCTAGCCGATTTCAACAACGACCACCACAACTTCTACCACCACAATCCAGAAATTACAGACTGGAACGACGAGCACCAGTTAATCAAGCATGAGATGTGTGGCCTAGCCACATTCAACGAAACCAATATTGATTTCCGACGCTACATCAAATCGGCCATCAAAAGCTGGCTGGATGTTGGCGTTGATGCCTTAAGAGTTGACACACTCAAGCACATGCCGGTGTGGTTCTGGCAAGAATTTACCACCGAAATCAAACGCCACAAACCCCAAACATTCATGTTTGGGGAATATGGCTTCAGCAAGCCCTGGGATGTGCGCTCGGTTAGATACGCCAACGATTCCGGGATGTCCATTCTCGATTTTGGCCTCTGTGATGGCATTCGCTTTGCGCTCTCCGGGAAAGAGCCGGGTGGGTTCCACCTGGTGGAACAAGTACTGGCGATGGACGAGGTCTACCGCAGGGCGAATGAACTTGTGACGTTCATTGACAACCACGACATGCCGCGGTTCCTGTCAATCGTGGAAGACGACCGCAAATTAAGCCTTGCACTGGTGATGCTCTTCACCTTGCGGGGTGTGCCGTGCCTTTTCTACGGCACAGAGCAGTACCTGCACAACAACACCAACGGTGGCGAAGACCCCTACAACCGCCCGATGATGGAACGCTGGGAGACCCAATCAGACCTGTATCAGCTGGTGGCATCCCTAAGCAGGCTGCGGCGGCGAAACAAAGCCTTCACCTTCGGGAGCCATCAACAGCGCTTTCTCACGGAGAAACTCTACGCCTACAGTCGCCATTACCGCGATTATCACGGATTGGTTGTCGTCAACCAGGGGGCTGAGCAGCCAATCACCATCGAGCAGTGTGGCCTACCGGATGGTTCCTACTCCTGCGCGATCACTGGAGCGGTAGTGGAGGTGTGCGATGGGACCATTCGCAACCACGTTCTTCCCTCTCACAGCTTTCGAGTGCTCAGTGCCATGGGCTCCGAACAAGGGGCAGAGCTCATGGGGGTGTTTCAACTGAATGGGTATCGCACCAGGCCAGGGCAATGGGTGGGAATCACCGGATCCTGCCGTGAATTGGGGGAATGGGACCACACCCGGAGTTTTGGCATGGAGTTTGTGAATGCCAACACCTGGATCGCAGAAGTGCCTCTAGATCAAAGCGCCGAAGCGAGTATCCACTACAAATTCGTCGTGTTCGATACGCAGGGCCATGAACCCATCCTCGAAAACGTGGTGAGCCGCCATCTGCAACTGCCAACCCATGGCCGCATCAAAATCGACTGCTCCTGGAATGACGATTGACCATGGGAAAAAACGAAAACCCAACCAAATGGACGCAGCTGTTGCCCCTTCCTTCGAGGCTCAAGCAGTCCCTTCGGACCAAGCTCAACAAAGCGCCCCTGGCGCTGATGCTAACTACCGGATTTTGGGTTGTCTATATAATCGCCGGCGCTAGCACGTCGATCATCTCGGAGCAATTTGGCGTCAGGATGCTGTTGCAGTCTGAGTTACGCACGCTCAAGGCTGAAGGAGATTTACTCAAAGGACTTGTTGACCGATGGGAAAATTCAGTCTTAAGCGTGTTGCAAGTGTTTGCCGAAACAGGATCAACGCCGCGCGACATCATGGATCAAAATCAAATGCGTGGACTAAGTAAGTCCATTTATGGCAGCGACTATGGCGGCATTTTGAAAGTTACGGTGGGAACGAAAATCACCACGACACCCGTCTTCACCGGTCAGCTGGATGCGGGCTATATCAGTCATATTACCGGGGTCAGGATAGGGCCCCTACTCAAAAGCAGGACAGACTGGCTGACCCCAACAGGCACAAGCTACAAAGCATTTACATCAGCCTACTATTCACCAACAGCCAAGAAGCGCTTTCTTTTTACAGCCGTACCACTCAAAAACAACAACGGCAAACTGGAGAAGAATCCATCACTCTTTATTGCTTTCCTCCTACCAGTTGAAGCCTTCCTGGAGGCGGCTGGTCTAGCACAAGTTGATGAGATCCTCTCAGGGGGAGTGAACACCAGCGCCAAAGGTGACCCTGGCAATCCAAATATACCGAGCTTGATCTTAACGGGATCCGATGGGCGAATGCTATTGGCATTCACCAACAATGGCCTGCCCCTGGATGGGAGATTGTTCAACAATGACACCCCCATCTGGAAACAACTCAAGCAAGCGCTGAGCAAACGTTGCGCAACCACGGCGAAAGCTGGGGGTGGCACCTGCCAGCAAATGATCAAACTCGAAGGATCAAACTATCTACTTCACTACTCACCCGATGATGTTTTTGACTCGGGCATTGGCACTGTCTCTATCTTATCCACTGACCCCATCAATGCAAAAATTAGGGGGTATTTGAAAACACTGATTGCGATCGAACTGGCTTTCGCTGTTATTGGAACAATTCTAATCGTAAAGATTTCGAAAAAGCTCGCAAAACCTATCGAAGAAGCCAGCGAAGCTCTGGAACAGCTGAGCACGGGCAATTTCGAATTTGAGTTCAAGACCCGCCCGATAGGCGAAATCGGAAAATTGCACCTGGATATCAGACGCACGGCAAATAAACTCAAGGGCTTACTCGAGAATGAGAAAACGACAGCCATCTCGCTCAAGGAGATTGAAACGGCCAAAGCCATTCAGAAAAACTTCCTGCCCGCCATCACGAGCAAGGCCTGTTCAGCAGACTTTGCTGCTCTCTGCGAGCCGGCTCTGAGTGTTGGTGCTGATTGGTATGACGTGATCCCAGTCAAAGGCGGCACGGTGTATGTCGTCGCGGACGTCTGCGACAAAGGTGTTGGCTCGGCACTGTTCATGAGTGTCTTCCGCAGCCTGCTGCGATTCTTCACCACGGAAGTACTGCTGAGCGGACCAACCAACAGCGCTGAGGACGAAGCAGTCTTACAGCAAATCATTACTCGGGTGAACAACTACATGGCAGACACCCATGGTGATGCCGCGATGTTCGCCACAGTCTTCCTGGCTTTGCACAGACCCGAACAGGAGAGGCTGGTGGTGGTGAATGCTGGGCACGAGGCAACGATTTTGATCTCAAAACCAGGTTCTCAACCCCACTATGTGGAAGCCTCTGGGCCTGTGATCGGTGTATTCGCTGGTGCGGCCTACAAGAGCCACAGCTTGCCCTGTCCCCAGGGGAGCTGGATCCTGATGTACAGCGATGGGCTCCCGGATGCCAGCAACATCGCCGGCGAACGCTTTGGCCACGAACGCATCGAAGCAACCTTCCTCGAAGCAATTGACAGCACCTCCCCTGAAGCCTTAGGAGCCTCGGAGGTGCTCAACACGGTCAGAGCATCCGTTGCAAGACACAGCGGCGAAGCCCCCCCCTTTGATGATCTAACCATCATGGTGGTGAACACACGCATGATGTCCAAGCAATTGCCTGAGATGTGAACCTGAACTAGATTTGATCAAAGAAGTCAAGCCTGCATGCGCCGATTAAGCCCGCTTCAACGCAACAGTACGCCTCGGCTCAAGCAGATCCGACTCTGGATGTCGATTGGTTTTGGACTGTTTGTGGCCGGCCTTGTTGCCTGGCTGCTGGGTGGAGATCCGGCCAAAGCTCAATTTTTCGAGGTGTTCAGCTACCCGCAGACAGCCACCCTCAAACGCGGCGTGAATGAGCGAATTCAATACAACTTCCCCAACAGCGGTGTTTCCCTCAAGATGCCGCGCTTCCTCAAGAATCCCCGGACCTTCCAGACGGCCGGGGGCGACATCTTGGTGATGCTGCGCACACCGGAAGACACCTGCGGTCTCTACCAAATCAGCGAAACGATTGCCCCGCCGGATGCCGGTCCGCCGCCCCATTTTCACTACGACACCGCTGAGTGGTTCTTCCCCACCGAGGAATCCACCTTCCGTATCTATGGCACCCAGGAGGTGAAACCCCTCAGTCCTGGTCAGCTGCCTGGCATCACTGCCCCCGTTCCTAAGATGGGTTCCTTGACGATCGGAAAAGGCGATCTGGCGTATTCCCCCAAGGGGACTGTTCACCTCTGGCATAATGAAACGCAGGGTAAACAGCTGATTCGCGGTTTCTATAACATTTGGACACCGGCCAACGGGATCAACCAATGGTTTGCCGGCGTGAACAATCTAAACGGTGAGACCAAAACCCTGCCGCTGCCAGGTCCTCAGGCCACGACACTGCAAACTGCCCTCTGGGGTGTTCCCCACGACCCCACCGGCTCCTTCGTTGGTAGGAGCGACTATCGCAACATCCGCGGCCCAGTTGCCTCCGATGGCAATCACCTGCAGGAATTGCAAGAGCTGTTTGACAAGGGTGAGGCCTGCTACCCGACCAACGGCATCCGGCGGTCGTGACCATGGGAACGGCTCTGGACCTTCTGGTGATCAGCGCCAGCTCCGGTGAAAATCTGAAGCTGGCAGAACGAACAGCCTCCATGGCAAGGGCTGATGGCCTGCACTGTTCCGTGCTCGATCTAACCCTGAATGCACCACCGTTGTTCACACCGCGACAACAGGCGCTCGGCCTACCGGAGCAGATCCCTCTTTATCAAGAACAGCTGCAAGGGGCAGCACACTGGTTGATTTGGATGCCCGAGTACAACGGCTCCATCCCCCCCGTCTTCACCAGTGCCATCGCCTGGCTCTCCACGCTGGGAGACGATTTTCGTAGGCTGTTCAACGGTCGTCCAGTGGCCATCGCCAGCCATTCCGGCAGTGGCGGCTATGAATGTCTCAGCGCGCTGCGCATTCAGCTAGCCCACCTGGGAGCCCATGTGGTGGGAAGGCAACTGGTGTGCAACGCCAACAAACCAGCCCGTGACGAGAGTATCGAAGCAATCATCAAGGCACTCCTCACGCTGAAAGTACCGACTTAAAGAGCCTTTACGGCAAGCAAGGTGAGGTCATCAAACTGCTCGGCTCCATTCACGTAGGTCGTGACGGCGTCATACAGCCGATCGATCAAGGCCTGCGCACTCCAGTTGCTGGACAGCTGTTCCTGAACAATCGTCTGCAAGCGTTGATCCCCGAAGCGGATGGCCTCAGGATTTCGTGCATCTGGCAACCCATCGGAAAAGGCCAGCAGCAGCGACCCTGACGCAAACGCACACCAGGAGGCCTGGAAGACTGCCCCAGAAAAAATCCCAACGGCTGGCCCACCAATGGTCAGCGCAGACAACTGATTGTCCCGCAGAATCAGCGGTGGTTCATGCCCCGCAACGACGTGATGCAACCTGCCAGCTGTGGCATCGACAGCACCAATGAACGCGGTCGCAAACATACCCGTATGGCCATGGGTCTCGGCCATGTACTGATTCACCGTGGTCACGGCCTGGCACAACGTCGATTCAACTGATTGATGCTGCTGCCATTCCTTGATCAGCGAGAGTCTCAGCAACGAACGGAACACCGACATGTACAAGGCAGAAGGAACACCCTTATCGCAGACATCCGCCACAACAATGAAGGTGATGCCATCTAATTTGATGGCGTCGTACCAGTCGGCACCAATCTGATAAGCAGGCTGGCACAGGGCCGCCAGATCAACGTGGGCCGAGGAAGGCAGATCCTGGATCAGAAAATCTGATTGGATCCGACGGGCCTCCTCCAGCTGGGCATCGGTGATGGCGTGTTGCTTAGCCTCTCTCAGAAAGGCCTGAAGCTGCGCAGAGGCCGCATTCACATACGCAAACAGGCGGCCGACATCGCTGTTGTCGGTGGGCAACGGGCCATCAAACTCACCACGACTGATGCGCGAGAGTGCCAGGCCCGCTTGGTCGATGGGCTTGGCCAAACTTCTGCAGATCCGCACCACAGCAATCGAGCTCACAGAAAGGGCAACAATCGTGCCGATCCAGATCCATTTAAAGAGATCATTGATCGTTGCAAAAGCAGACCGTTGATCCACCACCATCATCACTGTGCGGCCTTTTTTGCGGCGATCGATCCCGACAAAATAGGGAACGCCCCTCACAGTAGCTGTGTAAAAAGAGGTGCTAGATTTACTCATCCAGGCAAGATCAACCAAAGGCTGCCAGGAGGTCGACGCCACCCGGCGAGGATCCAATCGAGACAGCTGGTGAGAGTCGTTAATGTTGTTGCCAAGTACGATAAAGCTATCGGGTCCAAACACCATTAACATGGCATAGCCGTAGGGCTTGCCAGCCTCAAAATCAATCAATGGCAAGGCACCCTTGGCACTGGAAGCCGATTGGATCAACGCGTTGATCCCTGTGATCCAACCCAGCTTTGCCAAGGGCAAGCAGGTACTAATCAAGCCTGCGACAGGAGTCGTTTCAGGCGATGCGGTGGAATAGACTGGTACTGAGCTAACAACACAGGGATCATTAACATAAGGTGGGATCAGAATAGAAGTCGAGTTCACGCCTTTAAGAGCCTGGGCGTAGGTGGTTGAGGGCTGCCGCATCAGCGCCGAAATCAAGCGAGGCTCCACAGGCAGAGTGGCTAAACCAGCACGATCCACTGTTGTGCCATCGGGGCGATTCACCGAATAACTAAACGCAGGGAACAGCCGATACATCTCATCAAGGACTGGACCAACCGACTGAGGGTCCAATTCCCGAATCCGATCATTCTTAGACAACAACGTTAGATTATGAAGATGATTCTGATCCCAGAAACTCAAATAAGCGCTGGCTTGCTCTGCATCCCAGACCAACTGCTGGCGCACGCGCGCCTCCACCATCTGGCGGGCGTGCTGCAGCGCCACCATCGACGATGCCAGCGAGATCGGCACCACCGTGAGCCACACCGCCAGGGCCAACTTCTGACGTAGGGGGCGATCAACCCATGCCTTGCGAAGCAGAGCAGGCCATGGATGGGCCATCAACAGAGGTGCCGCAATCCCCCATTAGAACGGAGATTCCTTCCAAAAGGAACCATGGATCCGGGGCATCAACACCTGTTCAGCCAGGTCGCTGAAAAGTACGCCAGCCATCGGCCCACGTATCCCCAAGGCTTTTTCAGCCACTTGGCCGCCCGCTGTGCAGACCTTGCCCTGGCTTGGGATTGTGGCTGCGGCAACGGGCAGGCCAGCGTGGCCCTGGCCGATCACTTTGAGCAGGTGATCGCGACCGATGCCAGCGCGCAGCAGATTCAACAGGCGCGACCCCACAGGCGGGTGACCTATCGCACCGCCAGCGCAACGGCCAGCGGCCTGAAGGACGCCAGCGTGGACGCGATCTTGGTGGCCCAGGCGGTGCACTGGTTCGCGGGCGAGGCCTTCAACGCCGAGGTGCGCCGCGTGGCCAAGCCCCGGGCCGTGATGGCCTGGATCGGCTACTTACCTCTGCAAGTCGATGACCAACACATCCAGACGCTGATCCAACAGTTCTATGGGGTGACGCTCAAGCCGTGGTGGTCGCCACAGAGGGTCTGGGTGGAGCGGAGCTTTGCAGGTCTGCCCTTCCCCGGAGAGGAATGGCCCTTCCCCAGCGACCTCTGGATCGAACGGGACTGGACGCTGACCCAGCTTCTGGGCTATCTCAGCAGCTGGTCTGCGGTGGCGGCAGCCCAGCGCGTGGGACAGGATCCCATGGCCCACCTTCAGCAGGAGCTGATGCGCCACTGGCCTGCTGCGGGAGCACAGAGCCTGCGGATGCGCTGGCAATTCATGGGCCGCTGGGGGCAGATCAGTCATGTAACAGTCGCCCCGAGATGCTTGCCCTGCAGCTGACAGACCTGGCTGGCGCAGTAAAGACTGAGCTGATGACGCCGTATCTGTCGAGCCGATGAGCCAGGCCATTGAGAG
>JBIPLV010000206.1:0-2692 GCA_044369475.1 Cyanobium sp.
GGCCAACGTCTTACTAGTGTAAGCCATTTATGCCTTGAGGCGTGCCGCGATCGCCTCAGCCGCGTGGCCCTCGCCATACAGCGGCGGCCGGGGTTGGCTGGTATCGAGCGCCAGTTGCTGCACCATCGCCATGAGCATGGCCTCCGGATCGGTGGGATCCGCCAGCCGGTTCCAGCCGCACTCCACCAGTTCCACCCACTCAGTTTCGGTGCGCACCGTCACGCAGGGCGTGCCCTGCAGGAACGCCTCTTTCTGAACGCCGCCGGAATCGGTCACCACCAGGGCTGCCCGCCGCTCCAGCAGCACCATCGCCAGGAACCCCAGCGGCGGTGTGAGGGTGAGCGGTTTGAGCAGGTGCTGCAGTTGGTGCGCCTCGATCCAGGCCTGGGTGCGCGGGTGCAGCGGCAGCAGCACAGGTAGGGGCTCAAAACCGCCCGTTCCGTTCGCCGCGACCGCTGCCAGAGCCGTGAGGATCGCCTCAAGTCGGGCCGGATCGTCGGTATTTTTCGGCTCTGTGGATGGTGGCCAGCACAAAGGGCTGAACGGAGGATGATCGCTGGCAGGCACGCAGTAGCCAGGAGCTCACTCGCCTGCATCTCCGCCTGCTCCCCGAAGATTCGCGCGCCATCGGCCATCACATCGCCAGTGCGAACAATGCGCTCCGCAGCGATGCCCTCACGCCGCAGGTGAGCCACCGCCGCGTCAGTCGGTGCGAAGCACAGATCAGCCAAGTGATCGGTGAGCACCCGGTTCTGCTCCTCCGGCTGGTGCCGGTTAAACGAGCGCAGGCCGGCTTCCACGTGCACCACCGGGATCTTGAGCTTGCTGGCCGCCAGCGCCCCGGCGAGCGTGGAATCGGTGTCGCCATACACCAGAACAGCATCGGGTCTCTCCGCCAGCAGCACCCGCTCAATCGCCTCAAGCATCCGGCCGGTGTTGGCCCCATGGCTACCGCCGCCGATGCCCAGGTGAAAGGCCGGCGCCGGAATGCCCAGCTCCGCAAAGAACTGATCCGACATCGCCGTGTCGTAATGCTGGCCCGTGTGAAGGATGTGCTCCTGAATGGCACCGCCCGTGGCAGCGATGGCGCGGCTCAACGCAGCCGCCTTGATGAACTGGGGGCGGGCGCCCACCACGGTGAGGAGTTGCATCACGATTCAGGCCCGCACGATCCGGTCGCCCGGAGCAAAACGACCCCGGGTATCGATCAACAGCTTGCTGTGAATGGCAAGCAGCACGTAATCAAAGGCATCGTGATCAGTGGTCAGCACCACCGCATCAAACGAGGCCACCGTATCGGCCGTGAGCTCCACACTCTGAAGCGCAAACCGATGCTTCCGCATCGGCGGAAAGCTGGGGAAGAAAGGATCGCTATAGGCAACTTCAGCGCCTTTGGCCTTCAAGAGCTCCATCACTTCCACAGACGGTGACTCGCGCATATCGTCGACATTTTTTTTATAGGAAATCCCCAGCACCAGCACCTTGCTGCCCTTGAGAGGCTTGCCCATGGTGTTGAGGGCATCCATGATTTTATCAATCACGTAAGCCGGCATCGCCGAGTTGATCTCGCCAGCCAGCTCTATGAAGCGCGTATGCATCCCATATTCGCGCGCCTTCCAGGTGAGATAAAAGGGATCAATCGGGATGCAATGGCCGCCCAGGCCAGGCCCCGGGTAGTAGGGCACAAACCCGAAGGGTTTGGTGGCCGCAGCCCGGATCACTTCATAGAGATCAATCCCCATACGATCGGCCAGGGGCTTGAGTTCGTTCATCAAGCCGATGTTCACAGCCCGGTGGATGTTTTCCAACAGCTTGGTCATCTCAGCGGCACGGGTGCTGCTCACGGCCACCACCTCCGAGATCGCCTGCGCATAGAGGGCTACCCCCACTTCACCGCAGGCCGCCGTGCTGCCGCCCATCACCTTCGGGATCGTGGCCGTATTGAAATGGGCATTACCGGGATCTTCCCGCTCCGGGGAATACACCAGAAACACGTCTTCCCCCACCGTGAGGCCGCGCTGCTCAATCAGCGGCCGCAGCTCTTCCTCCGTGGTGCCTGGATAGGTGGTGCTCTCCAGGCTCAGCACCTGGCCGGCACGCAGATAGGGAAGCAACGCCGCCATCGTGTCGCGAATGAAGCTCAGATCCGGCTCGCGGTATTGATTCAGCGGCGTGGGCACACACAGGATCAGCGCATCGGCTTCCGCTGCCCTGGCGAAATCCGTCGTGGCCTCAAGGCATTGCGACTTCTGGGCCTGCGCCACGCGCTCGCCATCAATGTGCTGGATGTAGGTCTGGCCTTGATTGATCGCATCGGCCTTGGCCTGATCGATATCCAGCCCCAGCACCCGATAGCCCACTTCCGCATAGGTGAGCGACAGCGGCAGGCCCACATAGCCCAAACCCACAATGCCGATGAGGGCCTGGCGGCTGCGCAGCTTCTCCAGCAGCTCAGCCTGATGGGTCGCGTGGGAAGAAAGCGGAGTCATGCTGCGGCAGAAATCGACGTGTGTTGCAAAGCGCTCACCAGGGCATTCACCACCCGATCTTGGTCTTCATCGCTGAGCCAGGGATGCATGGGCAGGCTCATCACCCGCTCACTGGCCGCCTGAGCGAGGGGCGTGTGGCAGCCCCGGCTACAGCGGCTGTGCTCGCAGCGCAGCGCTGGTTGCTGGCAGAGCAGGGTGGGGTA
>JBIPLV010000218.1:0-2689 GCA_044369475.1 Cyanobium sp.
ACCTAGTCCTCTTCTTCATCACCGCTGTCGTCCTCGTCTTCCTCCCCTTCCCCTTCGTCGTCCTCGTCCTCGTCGTCCTCGTCGTCCTCGTCGTCCTCGTCGTCCTCGTCGTCCTCCCCTTCCCCTTCGTCGTCCTCGTCCTCGTCGTCCTCGTCGTCCTCCGGCTCGTCGAACTCCTGCTCCACGTCCACGGTGACGCTGCCGCCGTCATCGCACTCGTACTCCGCGCTGCCCAGGTCGGCCAGCAGGGTGCAGTAGTTCTCCTGCAGCGTATCGCGCAGCGTCTCCTCGTCCTCCTCGCTCAACGGGCCCTTCAGTGACAGGCAGACGGTGGCGGTGGCGCTGTAGCCCAGCCCGCTGTCGTCGGTCTCGTCAACGACGTCCAGGCTGTCCCATGGCACGCTGTCGCCGCTCACGCCCAGCAACTGGCGCAGGTGGTCCGGCACCTGGGAGAAGTCGCACTCGCTCACGATGGACTCCTCGATCGCAGGGAACGAGTCCGTCCAGGCACGGAGCGTGGTGTCCACCTCCACGGTCACGCGAATCTTCCGCCCCACCCACTCCGCGCTCACGCTGGGGTACACGTCCTCCACGGCGTCGTGGTTGAAGCCCACATTGCTCCCGTCCTCCTCAAGTGCGGAGACCAGCGCGTCTGGTAGCCCCTCGATGTCCGCATCCACCTGCTCCCGGCCCTTCTCCTTGGCCATCTCCTTCCGGATCCCCTTGGCCAGCGGGATGTCGATGGAGCAGCTGGCGCTGAAGGTGATCCCTTCCAGTGAAGCCTCCGCGGTGATGTCGCACCGCTTCCAGGAAAGGCTGAAGTAGTCGAGGTATTCGAGGATGTCTTCGGGGACGTTGTCGAAGTTTGGGCCACTCTCGCACTCCTGCACCAGGTCATCTGCCGACACGGGCCACGAGAATCGGCAGTGCTCGATGGTGGCCTCGATGGTCACCTCGCCCGACGTGAAGTGCTTGGGATCCCGCTCCATAGGTGCCTCCGTTTGGTGTGTGATGATGTGACCTGACATGAGATGACCAGCGGTAAGGGCCGCCCTACTCCACCACGTCCTCCGTCTCGTCCAGCGCAATGGCCTCCTGGACCTCGGTGTCGAAGAAGCGATAGCCGGCCAGCAGCTGTGCGGAGGACAGCCCGGCGCCGAAGAGCAGTTCCGCCTCCAGGATCAGATCCCCGTCGCGGTCGCAGAAGGCCCGCCCCGTGCACAGGACCTGGTTCATCGCGTTTGTGCACTGATGGCGCACCGAGTCGCTGACGCCCTCGTAGAACCCGAAGTACCGGCGCATCCGCACTTGGGCGAGGTTGGGCAGCACGTCGACACAGGTGCGGCAGTCGTTGTCCGATACCGCCACGGTCCCACTGTCCAGGACTTCCACGCCGTAGCCGGCGCCGTGGAAAATCGAGGCCACCAGGGCCGAGTCGAAGTCGCGGCGGTGGATCAGCCGATTGCCCGGGTTCTCATGGCCGCGGAGCTCCACGGCGCCGGTGTCCAGGTTGAGCACGGAGGAGCGCCCGTCGGCGGTGAGGCCCAGGGAGAGGATGCTGCTGGTGTCCGGGGTGGTGCTGCCCGCGCTGTCGGCCATCGCGACTCCTGTGTGGGGGGGTAAACGGCGGTCCTGTCGGGTGGGGCTGGGGGGCTGCGGGGGGGGGGCCCAAGCGGGCTCATCCATAAGAACGCAACGGGGTCTGACAATTCCGTGCGCTGCGTGGGGCCGGCTGAGCACCCCCCCTATATCAGGGAATGGCGCTCAGGCCATGTCGATGATCGCGCCGGTGTGCTCGTCCACCGCGCGGGCGCGCCCGGACTGGCGCCCTAGGGGGGAGTTGAGAGCCCGGTCGAGCGCCTGGCGGACGTTGCCGCCGAGCTCCGTGGTGGAGGTGAGGTACCGCCACTCGCCGTGCTGGTTCTGGACTTCGATGCGGGCGCGCGAGGCCATGGTGCTGCTCCTTTTAGGGAATGGAAGGGGATTGCCCGGGTCCGGCGATTGGCGTTCCCGGGGACAAAAAGGCCGGCGCCTGGAGACCAGGTGCCGGCCGTTTGTCGTATGTGGAACGACTTAGACGGTTAATCCGGAGGGTGCTCCGGTCTGGGGCCCGTCAAGCCGGTGAAATCGCCCCATGTGTTTTTATGTAATGGGACCTCGTCCGCTACGTCAAGGGGCGCACGTAAAGTCATGCGGGAAAATGTGTTAGCTATTACGGTGCGGGTGCGAAATGTCACGGGATTCCCCGCGAGGCATGCGGTAAGCGACGCGACCGATGGCGGTACATTTTCGGGGGTCCGGCGAGTCCCTGCGCGCTGTCTTTCACCCTCCCCCCCATGCCCACCGCCGCCTTTTCCGTGGTCCATACCACCCGCCTGCACAGCTATGCCGGGGAGGAGCGGCTGCTGGAGCTGTGCGTGGGGGACATCACCCACACCGACGCCCCGGTGGACCTGCTCTGCCTGTCGGCGTTTCCCAACGACTACGCCCCCACCCCCACATCAGTGGTGGGGGCGCTGGACGGGCGGGGGATTTCGGTGGGGGCGCTGGCGGCGCAGCGCGAGGGGCGGAACCTGCTGAACCGGCACTGCTGGATTTCCTCGCGCCTCGACCATGACATCCGCCGGCTGCTCTGCTTTGAGCACCTGCAGTCGGCGCAGCTGGCCACGGTGCCGCAGGGGGCGCCGGC
>JBIPLV010000373.1:0-2674 GCA_044369475.1 Cyanobium sp.
AGCGCCTCAGGTGGGAAAAGGTTTCGGAAAGATCGGTTTCGTTCATGTCAGGTGTCATGCGATGCAAGGCCTGGCCGGCGCTGCCTGCACAGCCGGGCGCACGAACAGGCACACGGCGCGCGCAGGGCGCGGACCAACGGAATGGAAGACGGCTTTGCTCGTTGGCGGGCAGTGCCCGCCAGTCGGCGCAAGCCGTCAGCTTCAGGGGGAGGGCTGTCGGTCGTAACCCGAGCGGGTCACACCGGGGGCGGCGTCAGCGGCGTGGCGACGATCCGGTGGTCACAACCGACAGGCAGCGGGCATATGGCGTGGCAAAGTGGTTCATGCAGGCCTCCTGTGGGTGACGGCGCAGGTGCACGGGGGTGCGGTAGCGCCAACGGTGGCGAACTGTGCGCTCCCCGGTCAGGCCTAGTCAAGGCCGGCGTGGCGAGCTGGCCACAAAGGCAGACGCCGCCCGCGCTGTGACGTGCTGACCCCGGGACTTCGGACGGCCATCGGGACACCCAGGCATTGACCGTCTCGCGGCAAGGTGCCAACATGTGCCACGGGTTCGGTCAGCAGCCCGACAGGAGGCAACGATGTTCAAGGTTTCCGTGCTGTACCCCACCCAGGCTGGGGCAACTTTCGACCACGCCTACTACCGGGACCGGCACATGCCGCTGGTGGCCGAGAAGCTGGGCTCGGCGCTGGTGCGTTACACCGTGGACAAGGGGCTGGGCGGCGGCGCCCCCGGCTCACCGCCAGCCTTCGTGGCGTCCTGCGCCCTGTATGTGAACACGCTCGAGGCATTCCAGGCCGGCATGGCCGCGCACGGCCCGCAGATCATGGCCGACATCCCCAACTACACGAACGTGGCGCCGCAGATCGAGGTGTCGGAGGTGGTGGTGGGTTGAGCGGCACCCCTCAAGATCAGGTGCCGGCTCTGGTGACTATCGCCTGAAGCAGGCCAGACATGCACAAGCTTCGCGACGCGCTGGCCCGCCAGCTGGCGGCCCGCAACATCCACTATGGGTGGGCCATGGTGGCGGTGGCGTTCCTGTACTCGGTGTTCTCCTCCTCGGCCATGGGCGTTCCCAGCGTGCTGATCGTGCCCATGTCCAAGGACCTGGGCTGGAGCATCGGTGAGTTGTCATCGCCGCAGGGGCTTCGGCTGGCGGTGTTCGGGCTGACGGCGCCATTTGCCGGCGGATTGATGCTGCGCTACGGGCCCCGGCGCATGGTGATCGCCGCTGGCGTGATCTTGATGCTGGGCCTGGCGCTGGCGGCCAGCACCACCGAAAAGTGGCAGTTGTGGCTGGGCATGGGCGTTTTGCTGGGCATTGCGCCGGGCCTGACGGCCATGCAGTTGTCGGCCGTGATCTCCTCGCGCTGGTTCGTGGCCCGCCGGGGCCTGGTGATCGGCCTGCTGAGTGGTGCCATCGCCACGGGAACGCTGATCTTCATGCCGCTGGCGGCGTGGGCCAGTGAGCGCTGGGGCTGGCGCGTGGCGTTGCTGATTCCCAGCGTGGGCGCGCTGCTGAGCTGGTTGCTGTTCATCTGGCTGGCGCGGGACCGTCCGCAGGACATGGGGCTGCCGGCGTTGGGCGAGGCCGTCATGGCCCCCGTGCCGCCACCTCCTCAGGACAACTTCGTGCAGTTGACCTTCCAGGCGCTCGCCGTTGGTGTGCGCAGCTGGACCTTCTGGGTGCTGGCCTTCACCTTCGCCATTTGCGGGATCTCCAGTTTCGGCCTGACCCAGGCGCACTTCGTGCCCTTCTGCGGCGACATGGGCATCGCGCTGGGAACGGCGGCTTGGATGCTGGCCGTGATCGGTGTGTGCGACCTGATCGGCACCATCGGCTCAGGCTGGTTGTCTGATCGCTACGACAACCGTTGGCTGCTGGCCTGGTACTACTTCATGCGCGGCGTGGCGCTGGTTTGGCTGGTGGTGGCGGATGTCTCGATGCTGGGGCTGCTGATCTTCTCGATCATTTACGGCCTGGACTTCATTGCCACCGTGCCGCCTTCCGTGCGCCTGACGGTGCAGACCTTTGGCCGCGAGATCGGCCCGGCCGTGTTCGCCTGGATCTTCGCCGCCCACCACGTCGCGGCCGGCGTGATGGCCTTCGGCACGGGTGTCAGCCGCGACATGCTGGGCACCTACGCGCCCGCGTTCCTGCTGGCGGGCGCGCTGTGCGTGCTGGCGGCCGTGAGCTTTGGACTGGTTCGTCGCGCGAGGCCGGTGGGGGTCTGATCTCGGAAAGTTCAACCCCGCCCCAGCCGCGGCGCCACCATCGGCACGGTCAGCATGGTGCTGGCCACGGCCATCAGCAGCAGGGCCGTGAACATGGCGCTGGTGATGACGCCCTTGTCCAGCAGGATGCTGGCGAAGATGATCTCGATCAGGCCCTTGGTCTGAAGCAGCCAGCCGGCCAGCGCGATGTCGCGTCCGCTCCAGCCCAGCGCTCGGCCGGCCAGCCACACGCCACCGAACTTGCCCGCCACGGCGGCGGCCAGCAGCAGCCCGGCGGCCAAAAACACCGCCGGACCGCCCAGGTCCCAGCCGGTGCGCAGGCCCGTGGACAGGAAGAACACGGGCATCAGCACCAGCAGCACGTGGTCGCGCAGCAGGTCCATCTTCTCCTGATTGAACCAATGGCTGTCCAGCACCGCGCCGGCGAGGAAGGCGCCCACC
>JBIPLV010000290.1:0-2672 GCA_044369475.1 Cyanobium sp.
TCGATGTCCGGCAGCTGCTCGACGTGGAGGGGTTTGGGGATGACGTGCGGGCGGGGCTGTTGATGAACCTGATCAGTCACCGCCGGCCGATTGCGGAGCTTCTGAATCCCGAGGCCAAGGACCAGAGACAGATGTTCGCCGGCGAGTTCGCAGGCATGACACTGCTGCCGTTCGATTACGCTCTCCACCAGGCGACGTTCGCCGAACTGACTGTCAAGGTGAGGGCATCCCTCACCCCGACGGATCGAGCATTCCTGCTGAGTTTCGAGAAAGGCAGCCCCGACTGGTCGCTGTTTCCCGCGGCGGGTGCTGAAAAGCTCCCCGCCCCGGGCTGGAAGATGCTCAACATCCAGAAACTTCGCTCCGACAATCCGGCAAAGCACGCGGCCGGGCTGCAGACTCTGAGGAGCATCCTCGAACCGACCGCGCTGTCGTGAAACGACCGTGACGCCGGCGACAGAATGGGTGTCGCCATCCCGCCTGCGCTCTCGCGGTCTCTCGGAGAAGTCCCCCTCGCGATGACGCCGGCAGGGCACGACGCTCGTGGCGGAAGTCCTATGCGCGGCGGCGGGCGAACCACATCACGACGGTGTAGAAGACCGGCGTGAAGAAGATCCCGAACACGGTCACGCCCAGCATCCCGGAGAACACGGCCGTGCCCAGGGCGTGCCGCATCTCGGCGCCGGCACCCGTGCCGAGCACGAGCGGCACCACGCCGAGGATGAAGGCGAGCGACGTCATGAGAATCGGCCGCAGCCGCAGCGTCGCCGCCGCGAGCACCGCCTCGGCCGCCGTCGCCCCGGCGTCCTGACGCTGTTTGGCGAACTCCACGATCAGGATCGCGTTCTTGGCCGCCAGGCCGATCAGGACGACGAGGCCGATCTGCGTGAAGATGTCGTTGTCGAGCCCGGAAAGCCACACCCCCGCGATCGCCGCCAGGAGGCACATCGGCACGATGAGGATGATCGCCAGGGGCAGAGCCCAGCTCTCGTACTGGGCCGCCAGCACCAGGAACACGAACACGGTGCCGAGCGCGAACACGAGGGCGGCCGTGTTGCCGGCGAGGATCTGCTGGAGCGAGAGCTCCGTCCACTCGATGTCCATTCCGGGCGGGATCGCCCCCTGCCCGGCCGGTGGCTGGGCGGCGAGCGCGTCGAGGATCGCGATCGCGTCGCCCGAGCTCGTGCCGGGCACCGTGCCACCGGAGAGCTCGGCCGAGGGATGCAGGTTGTAGCGGTTGACCACGGTAGGTCCGCTCGAATCGCGGACCGAGACGAGCGTGGCCAGCGGCACCATCTCGCCCACGGCGTTGGGCACCTTGATACGACCGATGTCGGCCGCGGTCATCCGGAACGGCGCGTCGGCCTGCACGTTCACCTGCCAGTTGCGGCCGAAGGCGGTGAAGTCGTTGACATAGCCGCTGCCAAGGTAGAGCTGGAGCGCCTCGTTGACCGTGGCGATCGGCACTCCCTGGGCGCGGGCCTTGGCCCGGTCCACCTCCACGAACACCTGCGGCTGGTTCGCCCGATAGGTGGTCGTGATGCCGGCGAGCCCCGGCTGAGCCGCCGCCGCCTCCGCGAGCGACTCGACCGCGGCCTGGAGGGCGGCCGGCCCCTCGGCGGCCCGGTCCTGCACCTGAAGCTTGAAGCCGCCGGTGCTGCCCATGCCCTCGACCGGTGGTGCGGGAAACACCGACACGATCGCCTCCGGCACGTCGGCGAAGGCCTGCCGCAGCTTCGAGGCGATGGCGCCGGCCCGCTTCGCGGGATCGACCGCCCGGGCCGCGAAGGGCTCGAGCAGGACGAACATGCCGCCGGCGTTCGGGAGGTTGGTGCTCGTGATGAGCGAATACCCCGCGACCGAGATCACGTGCGCCACGCCCGGTGTGGCGAGGGCCTCCTGTGTGAGCCGTTCCACGACCGGTTCGGTCCGCTGCAGGCTCGCGCCATCGGGCAGCTGGCAGTTGACCACGAGGTAGCCCTTGTCCTGCTGGGGGATGAAGCCCACGGGCACGGTCGTGAACCCGAAGTAGGTGAGCGCCATGAGCCCCACGTAGGCGGCCACGACCACGATCGCGGTCCGCAGGAGCAGGCCCACGATGGCCCCGTAGGCACCCGTCGTGACGTCGAAGAAGAGGTTGAAGGCCCGGAAAAAGCCCGCGAGCAGAAGATTCACAAGCGGTGCCGCGAGCCAGCCCGCCAGGCCGCCCGCGACGAAGAGCCCGAGCCGCACGCCCCAGACCTTCCACTCGTCGGGCACGCCCGCGGCGGCGAGACCGGCCCGCACGATCGTCAGGTCCTCGCAGAACCAGATCGCCACGAGCCCCGCGAGCAAACCAATCCCGGCGGCCGGAAGGGCGTCGCGCCTGACGGACCCGTGCGGCTCTCCGTGGCCCGCGAAGAGAATCGTGCAGAGCGCCGGGGCGAGCGTGAGCGAGACGAATGCCGAGATCGCCGTGCTCGCCGCGATCGTGAGGGCGAACTGCCGGTAGAACTGTCCGCTGATGCCGCTGATGAAGGCGGTGGGCACGAACACGGCCGCCAGCACGAGCGCGATCGCGACCACCGGCCCCGACACCTCCTCCATCGCCTTTCGGGTGGCCTCGCGAGGCGGGAGCCCCTCCCGCAGCCAGCGTTCCACGTTCTCGACCACCACGATCGCGTCGTCGACCA
>JBIPLV010000207.1:0-2671 GCA_044369475.1 Cyanobium sp.
ACAAAGAAGGGCTGGGAGAGGAACTTCTCGATCTTGCGGGCTCGGTCCACGGTGCGGCGGTCGTCTTCTGAAAGTTCGTCGAGGCCGAGAATCGCGATGATGTCCTGCAGTTCTTTGTAGCGCTGCAGAGTGGACTGCACTGCACGGGCGGTGCGGTAGTGCTCATCGCCTACCACGGCGGGCTGGAGCATGGTGCTGGTGGAATCAAGGGGATCCACAGCGGGGTAGATGCCCTTGGAGGCCAGGCCGCGGCTCAGCACGGTGGTGGCGTCCAGGTGGGCGAAGGTCGTGGCCGGAGCCGGGTCAGTCAGGTCGTCGGCGGGCACGTAGACGGCCTGGATCGAGGTGATCGAGCCCTCCAGGGTGGAGGTGATCCGCTCCTGCAGCATGCCCACGTCGGTGCCGAGGGTGGGCTGGTAGCCCACCGCCGACGGCATGCGGCCCAGCAGCGCGCTCACCTCGGAACCGGCCTGCACGAAACGGAAGATGTTGTCGACGAACAGCAGCACGTCCTGCTTGTTGGCATCGCGGAAGTGCTCCGCCATGGTGAGCGCCGACAGGCCCACGCGCATACGGGCGCCGGGGGGCTCGTTCATCTGGCCGTAGCAGAGCGCCACCTTCGACTTGGAGAGGTCGTCGGGGTTGATCACGCCCGACTCCTTGAACTCCTCATAAAGGTCGTTGCCCTCACGGGTGCGCTCACCCACGCCGGCAAACACAGACACACCGCCGTGCTCCTTGGCGATGTTGTTGATCAGCTCCTGGATCAGCACGGTCTTGCCGACGCCGGCACCACCAAACAGGCCGACCTTGCCGCCCTGGCGATAGGGGGCCAGCAGATCGATCACCTTGATCCCGGTTTCAAACACCTTGGGCTTGGTTTCCAGCTCAGTGAGGCTGGGGGCGGCCCGGTGGATGGAGGCGGTCAGGTTGGTTGTGACGGGCCCCTGCTCGTCGACGGGCTCGCCGAGCACGTTGAAGATGCGGCCCAGGGTGGCTTCGCCCACCGGCACGGAGATCGGGGCCCCGGTGTCGAGGGCTTCCATGCCGCGCACAAGGCCGTCAGTGGTGCTCATCGCCACGGCGCGCACGCGGTGATCACCAAGCAGCTGCTGCACTTCAGCAGTCAGGGCCACCTGCTGGCCTGCGGAGTTTTTGGCTTCGATCCGGAGCGCGTTGTAGATCTTGGGCAGCTTGCCGGCCGGGAATTCAACGTCGAGAACCGGGCCAATCACCTGCCGGACGATGCCTTTGGTGCCGGTGGCGGTAGCAGCTGCCATAGGGAAGGAGGACGCAAAGAGTGCTGAGGGGAAACCATTCCACCTGAAGCGGCGCAACCTTACCACCGCGCAAGACGTGCCAGAACAGCCTGCGCCTCGTGGCAGGGGGTTCGGTCACCCGCACAGCGCAGGGCTGGTCAGCCCACGCTGGACCGGAATAGGTTGGCACTCGTCGAGCTCGAGTGCTAATTCGCCATATCGGCGCATTCTGGCTCGCAATCCTGTGGCGTCTCGGGCGCCATGTCGTTGCTTTCGCAATTCATCCATGGCTGCTGTTTCTCTCAGCGTCTCCACGGTTAAGCCCCTCGGAGATCGCATTTTCATCAAGGTGTCCGAATCGGAGGAGAAAACCGCCGGCGGCATCCTGCTTCCCGACACCGCCAAGGAAAAGCCCCAGGTGGGTGAGGTGGTGCAGATCGGTCCCGGCAAGCGCAACGACGACGGCAGCCGTCAGGCTCCCGAAGTCAGCGTCGGTGACAAGGTGCTGTACAGCAAGTACGCCGGCACCGACATCAAGCTCGGCAGCGACGAATTCGTGCTGCTCTCCGAGAAGGACATCCTCGCGATCGTCAACTGAGCCCTAACGGCACTGAGCCCAAGCGACTCAGGCTGACTCAGATCCTGTTCACCCAGATTCAACCTTATAAGGACACCGCCTTCCATGGCTAAGCGCATCATTTATAACGAGAACGCCCGCCGGGCCCTCGAAAAAGGCATCGACATTCTGGCCGAAGCCGTTGCCGTCACCCTCGGCCCCAAGGGCCGCAACGTGGTGCTGGAGAAGAAGTTCGGTGCTCCCCAGATCATCAACGACGGCGTCACGATCGCCAAGGAGATCGAGCTCGAGGATCACATTGAGAACACTGGTGTGGCCCTGATCCGTCAGGCCGCCTCCAAGACCAACGACGCCGCCGGCGACGGCACCACCACTGCCACCGTCCTGGCCCACGCCATGGTCAAGGCCGGTCTGCGCAACGTCGCCGCCGGCGCCAACGCCATCACCCTGAAGAAGGGCATCGATAAGGCCTCCGACTTCCTGGTGGGCAAGATCAAGGAGCACGCCAAACCGATCTCCGACTCCAGCGCCATCGCCCAGGTGGGCACCATCTCCGCCGGCAACGACGAAGAGGTGGGCCGCATGATCGCCGATGCCATGGACAAGGTCGGCAAGGAAGGCGTGATTTCCCTGGAGGAAGGGAAGTCGATGACCACCGAGCTGGAGGTCACCGAGGGCATGCGCTTCGACAAGGGCTACATCTCGCCCTACTTCGCCACCGACACCGAGCGCATGGAAGCGGTCCTCGAGGACCCCTACATCCTGCTGACCGACAAGAAGATCGGCCTGGTGCAGGACCTGGTGCCCGTGCTCGAGCAGATTGCCCGCACCGGCA
>JBIPLV010000353.1:0-2670 GCA_044369475.1 Cyanobium sp.
CCGCCCTGGGGGAGCGGGGCCGGCAGGCGGTGCTGCGGCTGCTGGCCCCCGAGCGGCTCGCCGCCGTGGTGCAGCAGCGCCTGGGCACCCTGCTGCTGCAGGCCGGGCGCGCCGAACTGCTGGCAGCCCTGCCTCAGGGGCACCCCCTACGGCTGCTGGAGGGGGAGGGCAGCGCCGAGCAACTGGCGCAGCCGCTGGCCTAACGGCCCTGCGGCCAGGGACAGGGACCGCTCCAGATCGAGACGAAGCACGGCGGCTTCCAGGGCCATGCGCCGGATCTCCGGATCGGGACAGCCCTGCTCGTGGAGCCAGCGCGCCAGGTCGAGGCCGATGCTGCTGCGGGCTGCATCACAGGCCCCCGCCAACCAGGCCGGCGGGGCGCTCCAGTTCAGGGCAACATTCGCCACCCCTTGCGCCCACGCCTCCAGCCGGGCCAAGGCCCGCGCCGGGTCGAGGCCATCCAGTACCTGCAGGAGGTTGCGGGCGGTGAGCGGGCTGTCGCTGCCCCAGCTCAGGGCCAGCTCATAGGCGGCGATCGCCTCCTCCATGCGTTGCTGGCCCCTCAGGGCATCACCGAGCTTGTGGGGAGTCCAGAAGCTGCAGCCTCCCTGGGCCAGGGCCTCGCGCAACACCGCTTCACAGGCTCTGAACTGCCCCTGCATCAGCAGGGCGTAGCTGAGCAGATCGAGCACCTGGGGCTGTCCGGGAGACAGGCTGTCGAGGCGTCGCAGGGCCCCTTCCGCCACAGGCCAGTCGGCGGCCTCGATGGCCTGCCGTGCCAGCTGCCACCAGGGAGCGATCGCCTGCTGGGTCATGGAGCGGCGGTGTGATGGGTCAGGCCTGCCAGAAACGCATCGAGGGTTGCGGCGGACAGGTTGCGCCAGTCTTGCTGGGGATGGTTGTATTTGTCTTGCGGGGCGAGGCTGGAGAGACCCATGGTGTCGAAGCACGGCATGACGAACCGTTCGCCCAGGTCGTTCAGCCAGATCGGCAGAGGCTCAAGCTCTGTCATCAGGAAGCCATCGAGCCGGTAGCGGCCAGCCTCTGTCGCCCACAAACAGCGGCTGAGCAGGCCAGGGCCGCTGATTCCATCGATCAGCCGGTCGCCGCAGGCACCGGCCAGATCCAATTCCAGCCGGTCCAGCAGCCGCTGCCTGAAACCCTGGGCAAGCACGAGCATCCCGTTGATCGGGTAGGCCCCCAGACAGCTGACCGGTGATCCCCACAGGGCGTTTGGTGGCTTGAGCAGCGGCACCACGGAGATGCCCTGGGCACAGCACTGGCCCAGCAGCTGGTCGGCGAGTGCTGCAAAGCAGGGGCTGAAGCGAACGTCGGGATCCAGCCAACCATGATCCCGATAGTGGAAGCCCAGGCGCAGCAGATCACTGCGCAGGGCCGGATGGGGGGCGTCGTGGAAGGCGCGCCGCACGAGAGGCCTGGAGCCGAAGTCGAGTCGCTCTGGCTCCAGTGCGGCTGCGCTGAGCAGCCGTGAGGCTGGAAACTCACACAACAGCGCTGTGATGCAGTCCTGCAGGGGAACAGGCGCGGTTTCCGGGAAGTCCCAGTACAGGACAAACCTGGCGGCTGAATCCGTTGAGCGGGGTGGCAGCGCAGTCCCGCTCCTGAGCTGCGTTGCTCGCTGCTGGATCAACAGGGCCAGGCGGATGCGCGCCGCATTGCTCCAGCTCTCGTGGCGTCTCTGCGCGGCAGTGTGCAGATCAATCAGACCCTGGTGGCTGTGATCGTGCACCAGGCGCCACAGCTGGGCATCCAGCGCCTGCTCCCAGAAGGGATCCTCACTGAACGCCGCATCAGCGCGGTTGAGCCAAGGGGCCTCAAGCGCCTCGGCCTCGGCAGGCAACGGGATCGCCCGCAACCAGAGGCACGGTTCGGCAGGAACCTCATGCTCCGCCGGAGCCAGCCCCAGCATGAGGTTCCACAGATCACGGGTCTGGTCAGCGTCGGTCTTGACCGGCGTGGGGTTCAGCAGCAGGACTCCATCCCCTGGGTGGAGCCGAAGCTCCAGGCGCAGCCCTGGGCTGGTCGTTGATGCGGCCAGCAGCCGCACATTGGGCCCGAGGTCCACAGCCAGGCAGCAACCTGCCGGCAGCTCAATCATCAGGGTGAGCTGCCGCTGGCCCTCCGCCAGGTAGCCCACGACGCCAAGGCCCCGGCTTGTCTGCTGCCAATGACGGCGGTAGTCCGGACTGATCCGCAGCGGCTGCATCGCTGCAGGTTGGTCAGCCACAGGCTGCGGCGCAACCGCCAACCCCCTGCTCTCCAAGCGGATCTGCTGGCTGGGTGCCCGCCAGAGGCCTGGCCAGCAACGCTTCGTTCATGCCCGGCCCGCCTGGCTCACCTGGCCCAGCAGTTCGATCATCCTGGCGGTGCAGTGGCGCACGTCGAAGCGCTGCGCAACAGTTTGCCGAGCTGCCAGGCGAATCGCCTGCTGCTGCGGGGAATGCTGCAGCACGGCCGACAGCTGCTCGGCCAGGGCCTCCGGCTCGAAGAACGGCACCAGCCAGCCATTCACGCCATGCTCGATCACCTCCTGCACCGGGGCGGTGGCGGAGCCAACCACTGGCGCACCGCAGGCCATCGCCTCCAGCAGGCTCCAGCTCAGCACGTAGGGATAGGTGAGATACACATGCGCCTGGGTGATCTGGAACA
>JBIPLV010000208.1:0-2658 GCA_044369475.1 Cyanobium sp.
GCGGCCTCGATGTGGAGCACCCCCGGAGCCTGGTCGAGAGCGTCACCTTGGACTGAGTTCCGATGCTTTATTTCTCTTGTTTCATCCTGCCTGAATGATCGTTCTCGTCACCGGTGCCGCTGGTTTCATCGGCTTTCACCTGAGCACGCGGCTGCTGGAGCGGGGCACGCCGGTGGTGGGGTTCGATAACGTGAATTCCTATTACGATTCTTCTTTGAAGCGAGCGCGGATCGCCCAGCTGCAGGCCACGGCCGAGCGCATGGGCACGAGCTTCCAGCTGATCGAGGCCGACCTGGAAGACCGGCAAGCAGTGGAAGCGGCGTTTGAAACCCACAAGCCCCAGAAGGTTGTGAACCTGGCGGCCCAGGCGGGGGTTCGCTACTCGATCGAGAACCCAGCGGCCTACATCCAGAGCAACTTGGTGGGTTTTGGCCACATCCTTGAGGCCTGCCGCCACCATTGCATTGAGCACCTGGTGTATGCCTCCAGCAGTTCGGTCTATGGCGGCAACACCAACCTGCCCTTTTCTGAGCACCAGGCGGTCGACCACCCGGTAAGCCTGTATGCGGCCAGCAAAAAAGCCAATGAGCTGATGGCCCACACCTACAGCCATCTTTACGGTTTGCCGGCCACGGGCCTGCGCTTTTTCACGGTGTATGGCCCCTGGGGCCGGCCTGACATGGCGCTCTTTCTGTTCACCAAGGCGATGCTGGCTGGTGAGCCTATTCAAGTGTTCAACAACGGCCAGATGGTGCGCGATTTCACCTATGTAGGCGACATTGTTGAGAGCCTGATGCGCCTGCTCGATAGGCCCGCCAGCCCCGATGATGCCTTTGATCCGACCCAGCCCGATCCCGGTACTAGCTGGGCGCCGCATCGGGTGTTCAACATCGGCAATTCCAATCCCACGCCCCTGCTGGAGTACATCGAGGCAATTGAACAGGCCCTGGGTATAACCGCGGAGAAACAATTCTTGCCGATGCAGCCCGGTGACGTGCCCGCTACCGCGGCTGATACCTCAGCATTGGAAGCCTGGACCGGCTTCAAACCCAATACGCCAGTGCGTGAGGGCGTGGCCAAGTTTGTGGCCTGGTATCGGACGTTCTATGGGGTGTGAGCCCTAGCCAAGCACAGTGAATTTCACAGTCCCCCTGCAGTCGCCGAGTGCTTTTTTGTGATTACTAACACCTCTGCTGTACTTCCCCCGCTCACCACCTGCACCGTGGCGGTGATCGGCCTGGGCTATGTGGGCTTGCCGCTGGCGGTGACCTTCGCAACGCCGGCGGCCTGCTTGCGTAGCAGCTCCCCTTTGAAGCGGCGGGTGATCGGCTTCGACATCAACAGCCAGCGGCTGGAGGAGCTGCGCCAGGGTCTGGATCGTACCCATGAAACCAGCCGCGAAGAGCTGCAGGCAGCATCAATGCTGCAGTTCACAGCTGATCCCGCACTGTTGGCGGAGGCGGATGTGTTTGTAGTGACGGTGCCGACGCCGATCGATGCGGCTAAGCGCCCTGATCTCACCGCGCTGGAGAAGGCGAGTGCCACGGTGGGGCAGGCTCTTCGAGCTCGCGCACAGCGGCAGCTCTGCAACGCTCAGGCCCTCACCATACCTCAGGTGATTTACGAGAGCACCGTATATCCGGGTGCCACGGAAGAGGTTTGCGTGCCGATCTTGGAACGTGAATCGGGCCTTCGCTTCAACGCCGATTTCGTCTGTGGTTACAGCCCCGAGCGGATCAACCCAGGCGATAGCGAGCACAAGCTCACTACGATCACCAAGGTGACCAGTGGCAGCACATTGGCGGCGGCGGCCTGGGTGGATGCGTTCTATGGCTCAATCATCAGCGCTGGCACCCACCAAGCCGCCAGCATGAAAGTGGCGGAAGCCGCCAAGGTGATTGAGAACACCCAGCGCGACCTGAACATCGCCCTGGTGAATGAGCTGGCGATCATTTTCCGCCAGCTCAAGATCGATACGCTGGATGTGCTTCAGGCGGCGGGTACCAAGTGGAACTTTCTGCCATTCAGGCCGGGGCTGGTGGGCGGGCACTGTATCGGTGTGGATCCCTACTACCTCACCCACAAGGCTGAGCAGCTCGGGTATCACCCGCAAGTGGTGCTGGCTGGCCGGCGCATCAACGACGGCATGGGCCGCTGGGTGGTGGAGCAGCTGGTGCTGGAGATGGCGCGGCGGGGCCAGGTGATCGCTGGCGCCGGGGTACTGGTGCTGGGGCTGAGCTTCAAGGAGAACTGCCCAGACCTGCGCAACACCCGCGTGGTGGACCTTGTCGACGCACTGAGGCGTTACGGCATGGAGCCGGTAGTGGTGGATCCCTGGGTAGACGCCGAGGAGGCTCAGCGCGAATACAGCCTCACGGTGGTGCCTGAGATCCCGTCGGGCCACAGCTGGAGTGCGGTGGTGGCCGCCGTGGCCCACCGCCAGTTCACGGCGCTGCCGGCCGAACAATGGCTTCGGCTAATGGAGCCCGCTGGAGTATTGCTTGATCTCAAAGGGATAGTGCCGCGGGAGCACGGAGCGTTGCGGTTATAAATTAATCCATCGGTTACAACGAGACATAGCCTCTATTTCTTGAGCCTTCTTGGTCGAATTAGTCATTAAAAGCTTAGCGATAAATGACAGCCTAGGGCAGAAGTCTT
>JBIPLV010000273.1:0-2658 GCA_044369475.1 Cyanobium sp.
ATCCGCTGGGTGAGTTCGTTCGCCGTTCCCGACAGGGGGGAGTCGTGCCGCTACGGATCGGCCTGACGCGAGGGCATCTCGTCTCCGACGCGGCGCTCGTCCGGCACGTGCTGCTCGACAACATCGAGAACTACGACAAGCACACCCCCGCCTTCGACGCCGTGCGCGTCGTGCTGGGCAACGGCATGCTGACCAGTGGCGGCGCGTTCTGGAGGCGACAGCGGCGGATTGCGCAGCCCGCCTTCCACGGCGAGAGCGTCCGCCACTTCGCACCCATCATCACCCGGCTGGCGATCGAGACAGCCGACGAGTGGGAGCGAGCCGCCGCGGCCGGCGACACGGTCGATGCCTGCACCGACATGATGCGGGTCACGCTCATGATCGTTGCCGAGACGCTCTTCGGCGACGACCTTGCGGCCGACGCCGCAGAGATCAACCGTGTCTTTCCGGTGATCCTCGCCTGCCTCGCGGCGCGGGTCACGTCACCGGTCCGGCCGCCGCTCTGGCTGCCGACGGCGAACAACCGTCGGCTCCGGCCGGCGCTGCGTTCGCTCGACCAAATCGTGGAACGGCTGATCGCCACGAAGCGCCGCCGGCTCGTCACGGCAGGCGGGCCTCCGACCGGACATCGCGATCTACTCACGATCCTGATGCTCGCCCGCGACACCGAGACGGGTGAGGCGATGAGCGATGCCCAACTCCGCGACGAGGTGATGACGCTCCTGATCGCGGGCCATGAGACGACAGCCAACGCGCTGTCGTGGCTGTGGTATCTCCTCGATCGGCACCCCGACGAGCAGGAGCGACTCCGGGCCGAACTCGTCGCGGCGACCGGTGGCAGGGCCCCGACGGTTGAGAACCTGCCGGAGCTGCCGCGCCTGAAGGCTGTGATCCAGGAGACGCTGCGACTCTATCCGCCGGTGTGGATGTTCGATCGCCGGGCACTCGGGCCCGACGACCTCGGTGGCACCAAGGTTCACAAGGGCGACCTCGTGATCTTCTGCCCCTACGCGATCCACCGGCTGCCGGAGTTCTGGAGCGACCCCGAGACATTCCGGCCCGAGCGGTTCGAGGCGGGCCGCGAGGAGCAGAAAAACAAATTCGCCTACCTGCCGTTCAGCGCCGGCCCGCGGACGTGCATTGGCAACAGTTTCGCGATTATCGAGTCGCAGATCATCATGGGCACGCTCCTGGCGAGATTCCGGGCCCGGCTCGCCGATCCAGCTCCGCTGACGCCACAGCCGCGGGTCACGCTCCGCACCTCACGACCGGTCACGTTGCGTTTGGAGCGGGCGCCGCTCGCCTGAACCCTCCAGCATGCATGTCGGCCTCGCCTGCCCCGAACTCTCCGGGCACCTGAACCCGATGACCACTCTCGGTCGCGAGCTCGCTCGGCGCGGCCATCGCGTGACGGTCGTGGCCCGCCCGGACGGTGAGACGAAGGCCGTTGCGGCCGGGCTGGGCTTTGCGGCGATCGGGGCCACGGAGTTTCCCCGGGGCGCGATCGCGGCCCAGTCCGCGGTACTCGGCGGCATGACGGCCGGGAAGGCGCTCCGGTACACGATCGACATGATGCGGCTGGCCGCCGAGGTGACGCTCCGCGACCTGCCGGGCGTGTGCCGTGAAATCGGCATCGAAGGCCTGCTCGTCGATCAGGTCAATCCGGCGGCCGGGACGGTGGCCGAGATCGAAGGACTGCCATTCGTGAAGGTGGCCAACGCCCTGGCGCTCAATCGCGACCCCGCCTGCCCGCCGGCCGTGCTCCCCTGGCGGTATCGGCCGGGCCCGCTCGGCAGGCTGCGCCATGCCGCCGGCAATTGGTTTCTGCACCGCGTGACGGCACCCGTCCGCGACGCGATCAACGCCCACCGCGTGCGGCACGGGCTCGCGCCGCGGCTCCGCGAAGAGGCTCCGGCCTTTCTCGCCGAGATCGCCCAGCAGCCGGCCTTCTTCGATTTCCCGCGCGCCCGGCCCGAGCCGCGGCTGCACTTCACGGGACCTTGGCACGCGACCGGCGGTGCCGGCGACGTTCCTTTTCCGTGGGAGCGACTCGACGGCCGGCCGCTCGTCTACGCGTCGCTGGGCACACTCCAGAACAGGCTCGCGGACATGTTCGTGGCGATCGCCGATGCGATCGCCACGCTCAACGTGCAACTCGTGATCTCGCTCGGGGCCGCGAATCAAGAGGTCGAACCGCTCGCCGCCCGCTGTCCGGGCGATCCCATCATCGTGCCGGTCGCGCCGCAGCTGCAGCTGCTCGACCGGGCGACGCTCGCGATCACGCACGCCGGCCTCAACACGGCGCTCGAATCGCTCACCCGCGGCGTACCGATGGTGGCGATCCCGATCACGAACGACCAGCCGGGCGTGGCCCGCAGGCTCGAGTGGCTCGGGGTGGCTGAGGTCGTGCTGCCGCGACACCTGACCGAGTTGCGGCTGCGGCGGGCTGTCGAACGGGTGCTCGGTGATCCGGGCTACCGCGAGCGGGCCCGCACACGGGCCGCGGAGATCGCGGGCCTCGACGGCGTCCGCCGTGCCGCCGACATCGTGGAAGCCGCTTTTCGCACCAACGCACCGGTACTCGTCTGACGCTTACGTCGGACGTGAGGTCGCCGCCCGCGGGCCGTTCAGGATCCGTCCGATGATCGTGGGACGGAC
>JBIPLV010000331.1:0-2657 GCA_044369475.1 Cyanobium sp.
TCCATTGGCACATCCGCCGCCACGCCTGCTTTTCAGCCGCCGGTGATTCCCTGGCTGACGCCTCAGGCGCTCGTGGCGGAGCCGGATTTGGGTCCGGGGTTGGATGGGCAGGCGGTGGAGCTCGGTTTGCAGCGGCTCTGCGGGGATTCCAGCGTTCAGGCGGTGTTGGCGTTTGGCTCTCGGGCTCGGGGCAGCGGCCGCGTCGATTCGGATTTGGATCTGGCGGTGATCTGCCGCGAGTCGAGCCTGGCTCCTGCGCTGAAAACCGAGCGCTGGAGCCACTACCGAGGTTTGTTGGGGCCGTTGGGCTGCGGTGTCGACCTGGTGGTTCAGGGCTGCACAGACGCTGAACGGCTGGCGGGCTCCCGTTGGCATGTGATGGGCGATGTGGCCCGTGAGGGCAAGGTGCTGTATGTCGCCGGCTGAAGACGCTGCCTTGCTGCTGCGGATCGTGCGCCGCCATCTGCAGGCGATGCGGCTCAACCTCGATCCCGCCTATCCCGATGAGGAGTGGGGCTTTCAAGCGCAGCAGGCGCTCGAGAAGCTGCTCAAGGCCGCCTTGGTGTTGCGGGATCAGCCACCCGAGCGCACCCATGAGCTCGGCCGTTTGGTAGCTCAGTTGGGCGAGCCGTTGCCGGAGGCGTTGACGGCACTTCAGGTGTATGAGGTGGAGGCTCGCTATGGGGAGGGACCGTTTGCGTTGCTGTTGGAACGTGTTGAGCTGATGAGGCTGTTGGATGAGCGTCTGGCTGCTTTGCAAGCCAGCCGTTGAGCACCTGGTTGCGGGTTGATGGAACCCTTTAGAGGGTCTGACCTGCCCACCAGGCTTGAAAGTCGGAGGGATTGAGGATCAGCAGGGGCTGCACGGCCATCCGCAAGGCCAAGAGGTCTGAATCGCCGCTGACCAGCACCGGAGTTGCTGCCGCCAAAGCCAAATCCAGGAACACCTGATCGTTCGGGTCGTTCACGCAGTGATGGCTCCTGGGGATTGGGTCTTTCCAGCTTTCAGCCCAGGGCAACACCTCCTCCAGCAATCGCTCCCGATCTTGGGGGCTCAGTCGAAATTTGGGATAGGCCAGCACCCTGATCAGTTCAAGCGCAGTGGGCTGGGCCAACACCGGTGTGAGTGGGCCGCTTTGCCAGGCCTGCCGCAACCAGCTCAAACGTCCATGGGTGAACAGCAAGGCGGAGACCAACACATTGGTGTCCAGGACGACCCGAATTGGGGGCGGATTGATGGAGGCACGCCTCACGGTTTGCGTGCCCAGTCCACGGCTTTCGCCACATCGTCCTCCTGAATTCCGAGCTCCTGCAACCGTGTGCGCACCGCCTCGGCTCCACCGGGGTGCAGCGGCGTGAGCACGATGCGACCGTTGTCGCAGACCACGTCGTAGTAGTCGGCCAGGCCCGCCTGCTCAACGATCGCTTTGGGCAGGGTGAGCTGGTTCTTGGTGGTGCGCTTCGCCACAACCATGGCGATCTACCTGGGTAAGGAATTCTTACTTTAGGGGGGTCTGGCTGTTGGTGGCTCTGGCCGTCCAGTAGCTGAGGATCACCCGGCAGCCGACGCGGGCTTGGTCGGCGGCGAGGATTTGGCCCGATGGTTTCGCCGGAGTGCACGGGAACGACGGAACGGCGTCCATCTGGATGCCGCACGACGTGATGGCTGCCTTTGATGCGCACGGTTTCGAAACCCAGTCGATGCAGCGCTACGAGAAGCTCCTTGCCAGTGAAGGCGTGTCGTTGGCTCACGCCTCAACGCAAACGCGTTGAACCCCCACAAAATCAAGCTCTTGCGTTGGTTCTCCTTCTACCTCGAGCACAAGCTCAATGGCTTCACGCACCCGTTCAATGAGTTGGTCGAGGGAGCGGGCTTGGGTGTGGCAGCCCGGGAGTGCGGGCACGGTTGCCACAAAGAAGCCCTCGGAATCGCGTTCCACAACCACGTTGAACTCACGTGCCATGGGAAGAGCCCGTTGAATCTTCAAGCTACTGGTTTTGGAGGGGGCTCACCCCTGCCATGCGCTGGTGTACGGGCCTTGGTCAGGGTTAGTCAGCGGCTGCACAGAGGTTTGCAGGGGCGCCCGGCGGGGTGCGTAGATCAGAAGCTGAGAATCACCCGTCCGCCGACGCGGGCTTGGTCGGCGGTGAGCAGTTGGCCCATGTCGAGCAGGCCGGCGGCGTTGCTCACGTAGAGATCGAATTTGAGGGCGTCGCTCGCCAGCCAGCGCAGGGCCAGGGTTGCGTTGCTCTGGTTCCAGGAGCTGGCCACCAGGTTGGCTTCGGGGATCAGCTGGAAGCTTTCCCCCAGCTGGATGCTGGCCCCCAGGCCGAAGCCCCAGGGCACGCCCACACCGCTCCAGGCCACCTTGGGGTTGAAATGCAGCGCCAGCCAGCGGTTGGCCTCCCAGGTGTTCACGGTTTCGGCGAACACGTAGCCCTGGCCGCTGCCGGGCGGGTTTTCGCGGCCCAGGCTGATGCGGCCCGCCCCCCAGAAGGGGGCTCCGCGCAGGGGGCTGAGGGCCACGGCCTTGCCGCCGATGCGCCACTGCCAGGCGCTGTTGGTGGTGTAGGCGTCGGCGATGGGAGTGGTCTGGGGCACGTTGTTGAACCAGCCGCTCTTGAACACATCCAGCTGGAAGATGTTGGAGATCGAC
>JBIPLV010000078.1:0-9650 GCA_044369475.1 Cyanobium sp.
GCCGTGTGGTGAACACCTGGGCGGACGTGCTGAACCGTGCAGGCCTGGGTATGGAAGTGATGCACGAGCGCAATGCTCACAACTTCCCGCTCGACCTGGCTGCTGCAGAAGCCACCCCCGTGGCTCTGACTGCCCCGGCAATCGGCTGAAGCCAACAGCTCAGTTGAAGACAACAGTCTGAGCTGAGCTTGAAGCGAAAACGGAATCCCGCAAGCCCCCTCGCAAGAGGGGGCTTTTTAGTTAATTTTCAACCGCCAATTCCTGGTCTTGGCGCCACTAATTATTCAAATCGTGCATAGCAGCGTCAAGCGTCTGGTCCTTGCTGTGCTGGCATGCCTTTTGGTGATTTGGCTGAATAGTCCACTGCTGGCACAAGTCACGCCACCTACAGCCGCGCAAGATCAGACGCCAGTCCAAAGCCGTGAGGTCGTGGGCCGCCAACCAATCCGCGGAGGCTGGTACCCCTGGGATCCCTACCAGTATCTGGAGGGCAGCGGCGGTGGACGGCGGGAACTCACCGGCCTTGATGTTCGGCTTCTGCGTGAAGCGTTTGAAGGCGAACTCGGCCGCGACCTCGAGCTGCCCGAGGTGTCTTGGAAACAGCACCAGCTCGATATCCGCACTGGCTTACGGGATGTCGCCGGAGGAGCCTTCCGCACCGCCGAGCGTGAGACGTACGCCCACTATTCCAAGCCCTACCGCTTCGAAGAGGTGGTGGTCTATCGCCGACGATTTGAACCGATCGGGACCCAGGCGCTGCAAAACAGCAATACCCTTCAGCAAGAACTCGACTCAGGCACCAGCAAGATCGGCCTGGTTCGCGGCTACCACTACGGTGAAGCGATTGCGGCATTTGCCGCCGATCAACGCCATGCCAGCCGAATCGTCTGGGCTGACGACCACGAAGCGAACCTTCGGAACCTGCGCAATGGGAAGGTCCAGCTTGCTCCAGTGGATCGTCTGGTTGGGGCCACCATCGTCTGGCGCAACAAATGGACTGTGGAACTGGTGTCGAGCACCTTCACCGTGTTCCGCGGCTCCATTCACGTGCTGTTCAGCAAGCTCACGACGGATCCTGCCCTCGTGAAGCGGTTTGACGAAGCGATTGAAGCCATGCAAAACGATGGCCGCTACGACCGCATCGTGCAGCACTATCTCTTCCCAGTGCTGCTGGCCCAGACTGTTGGTCAGGATTGGTTCTACATCCTGGAAATCGTCGGCACGGTTGCCTTTGCACTCTCAGGGATCCTGATTGCCCAGCGTAATGACTTCAGCCTGTTCGGGGCATTCGTGCTCGCGCTTTTACCGGCTGTGGGAGGTGGCATCATTCGCGATCTGATCATCAACCGGGATGTGACCGCTGTTTTGCGCTCACCAATCAGTCTGCTGGTCGTGATCGCTCTCGTGCTGCTGAGCGCGTCGTTGATGCGAGTGCTACCCAAGATTGGCAAGCTGCCTAGCAATCTGCAGATCGAACCGATCGTCGACGTGCTCGATGCTGTTGCTCTGGCGGCTTACACGGTGGTTGGGGTGATTGTCGCCATCGAAACACGCTGTGAACCATTGCTGCTCTGGGGCCCACTGCTCAGCGCGCTGACCGGTGCCGGTGGATCGATCTTGAGGGATGTGGTGAGAGGAGATGCCGATCATCCCACCCTGCGGCATGCGCTCTACGCCGAAATTGCAATGGTCTGGGGGTTTGGACTTTCTGCTTTTCTCAACGTTTATGCCAAAGCTGACACCTACGATCCGGCGCAATTGCAGATGGCCATTCTCATGACCATGCTCGGCGTGCTGGTGACTAGGCTGATTGTGATCGGCAAACGCATTCGAGCCCCACGGTTCCGTTGAGGGGTGATCATGTTGTTCCCCATATCACCCCTGCACGGCGCAAGGGATAGAGCTTGTGGCATAGGTCACTAGCAGTAGACTTGCCTTCTCCTGTTTTGCGCTATCGGTGAATAAGGAGGATTGATATTAAAGTTCTTGGATAAAATTTTGCTTCTTCTTGTTTGGTGGCAGATGCTGTCGGATTTTGAATTGTATAAGCTCTCGGTGCCGTTGGTCTTTGCGCTCTGAATGGTGAGGCGGCTTTTCTGTGGATGAGCCGATCAGCGGAGGGGCTTGCGCTTGGGGTTGCGTTTTTACGGGAACGCGGCTTGCCCTGGCCCTGTTGTTCAAAAGCCCTGTTCCCATCTGCCAGTGGGCGCTTTCGATTGCAATCCCTCGACCGTCTCTATATTGATCAAAATGGGTTGATCAAGCCGGTGATCGGATTTGAACCGACGACCTACTGATTACGAATCAGTTGCTCTACCCCTGAGCTACACCGGCATCCAGTTGAAATTAGCATTCAGCGGTCAGCCTGAAGTGGTGCGTGACGATGGGACCCAAGCCTGAATCGATTGATCCCGCCTTGCGGGAGCGACTGTTGCAGGAGGCCCGCACTCCCTGGCGGGGGCTGCGCCGGGCGGTGTGGCTTGCTCTGGCGGCCTCGGGTGCAGTGGGGCTGGCCACGATGGCGATGCGATCAGCGAGTGGGGCTGACGTGCCCTCAGCTGATCTCCTCATCCAGATCGGCGCTCTCACCCTCTTCGGTGGGTTGCTCTGGTTCGATCGCAATCGTGTCACCAGCTAACGGCTCTGGGGCGGTGGTTGGTGATTGGTCCTTGGGCGCTCCGGGCTCAGCTTCTGATTCTCTCGCCAGCATCGACTTCTGTTGAGGCTCAGATGTCACCCCCGACACGGTGGGCGTTGGGAGGGGAGGGGTCGGAGTGGTGGTTTGCAGGGGGCTCAGCAGCAGCAGCGGCAGCCCCAAGCACAGCCGCTCGGCTTCCAGTTGCACGGGGGTGAGTGCCGAGCAGTCGGCGAGGGCGGCTGGGCTCCGGCTGAGGAGCCCGATCGACTGGCTCAATTGTTGCCACTGCCACAGCATCAGGGCCAGCAGAGGGCAGGCCAACAGCAGCCCAACAAAACGGGGGCTGGCCGCCATCGGAGAGAGGGGGGCGGCGAGGGCGGCGTGCTGATCCACCCACCACAGCAGAGGTAGGAGGGCCGCCGCGGCCAGCACCAGGGAGAGTTTTTCGGGCAGCGGACCCTGCAGGGCAGCCAGGCTGCGCTGGGCTTCGCTGCGCGCTTTCACGGGCACTTTTACCAGCAGCAGTGAGCAAACGTCGGCCGGCCGCTGCCAGAGCACGATGGCGGGACCCAGGGCTCCGATGGCCCAGGCCAGCAGGCGTTCCAGGCCTGGCAAAGGGCCTGGATCGGCTCCAGCGAGCACCAGCAGCAGCCCAAGCAGCTCCAGCGGAATCGCCCCGAGGGCGACCAGCTGGAGCCAGAGCAGGGGCTCGCTGCGAGGGTTCACAGGGCTCAGGTGCTGAGGGTGCGGCGCTGGGTGACCAGCTTGTAGGCCTCGACCCGATCCGATTCCTGCCAGCCGGTGTAGCGGTCGGCGCCGATACCGCACTCGAAGCCGGTGGCGACTTCCTTGACATCGTCCTTGTTGCGACGCAAGGAATCGAGGTCGCCCTCGAACACCTTCTCCTTGCCACGCCACACCCGCACTTTGCAGTTGCGCTGCAGCTTGCCGGTGGTGACATAGCAACCGGCTACCGCACTGCGCCCGATCGTGAACACGGCGCGCACCTCGGCTTCGCCCAGGGGCTCCTCGACCAGCTCCGGTTCCAGCAGGCCTTCCATGGCCATCTGGATGTCTTCCAGCAGCTTGTAGATGACGTCGTAGTCGCGCACGTCGACGCCAGTGGCATCGGCGGCGCGCTTGGCACCGGGGGCCATCGAGGTGTTGAAGCCCACGATCACCGCGCCCGAGGCGGCGGCCAGGTCGACGTCGGTTTCGGTGATCTCGCCCGGTGCCGAGAGCAGCACCCGCACCTGGACTTCGCCCTGGGGCAGCTGCTCGAGGGAGCCGAGGATCGCCTCGACGGAGCCCTGGACATCGGCCTTGAGGATCAGGTTGAGCTCCTTGAGCTCGCCTTCGCTGGCCTGGCCCGACATCGAAGCCAGGGAGACCCGGCGGGAGGCCATCTGTTGGGCCAGACGGGTGGCGCGGGCCTCGCTGGCCCGATCGCCCACCACGGAGCGGGCTGTCTTCTCGTCGGGGTAAACCTCAAACTCGTCGCCGGCAGTGGGCACTTCGCTGAAGCCCAGCGCCTCAACCGCATAGGAAGGCCCTGCTTCCTTGACCCGCTTGCCGGTGTCATCGACCATGGCGCGCACCTTGCCGAGCACAGGACCGGCCGCCAACACATCGCCGGCCTTCAGGGTGCCGTTCTGCACCAAGAGGGTGGCCACTGGTCCCTTGGCCTTGTCGAGATGAGCCTCGATCACAGTGCCCCTGGCCATCCGATCCGGGTTGGCCTGGAGGTCTTCCACTTCCGTCACCAGCAGGATCATCTCCAGCAGCTTGTCGACGTTCTCGCCCTTGATGGCGCTTACTGGCACCATCACGGTGTCACCGCCCCAGTCTTCTGCTACCAGTTCGAGGGCGGAGAGCTCCTGCTTCACACGGTCGGGCGAGGAGCCTTCCTTGTCGATCTTGTTGATCGCCACCACGATCGGCACCTTGGCCGCCCGGGCGTGGCTGATGGCCTCGAGGGTCTGGGGGCGCACGCCGTCATCGGCAGCCACCACCAGCACGGCCACGTCGGTCACCTTGGTGCCCCGAGCCCGCATGGCGGTGAAGGCTTCGTGGCCAGGGGTGTCGAGGAAGGTGATCTTGCGTTGCTCGCCGGCGTGGGGAATCTCCACCTGGTAAGCACCGATGTGCTGGGTGATGCCCCCGGCTTCACCGGCGGCCACACGGGTTTTGCGGATGGCATCGAGCAGGCTGGTTTTGCCGTGGTCGACGTGGCCCATCACGGTGACCACAGGCGGGCGACGGATCAGGTGGTCGCGGTCGCTCTCCTCGATCATTTCCACCGTCTTGGCGGCGGCTTCCTCGACGTCGTCCTCGAGTACCGGCACGCCGAATTCTTCGGCCACCGCCTCGATCGTCGAGAGGTCGAGGCTCTGGGTGACTGTGGCGATGATCCCCTTGAAGAAGAGGCTCTTGATGATTTCGGAGCTTTCAACGCCGAGTTTCTCGGCGAGCTCCTGCACCGTGAGGTTGCCCTCCGGCACGATCAACATCTCGGGCCGCACGGCCTTGGCTTCGCGGGAGGCCCGCAATTCCATGGCGCGGCGGCGCTGCCGCTGGCGGGTGGTTTCCTTCTTGCGCTTCCGCATCGCCGCAATGGGCTTGGCGGCAGGGGTTGCGGCGGAGCGGGGCTTGGCGGGGCGGGCCAGGCTGGCCTGCAGCACGAAGGCTTCCTGTTCGCCGGCGTAACCGCCGGTTTCGGCGGTGAGCGCATCATCGTTTTCGCCGATGATGTGCACCTTTGTGCGCTGCTTTTGTGGCGTGCGGCTGCGCAGTGCCTCCAGTTTGGCGCTGTCGTCCCAGTCGGGTCGACGGGGGCGTCCTGCTGCACCAGCAGGGGTGGGAGCCCGGAAGCCAGGCCGCCGCGGAGCGGCCGGTGGGGTGGCGCTGGGGCGCACCAGATCGGGCGTGCCCGGGCTGGACGGTGCACCGGCTTCGGGTCGATCCCCGGGGCGCCGCGGCGGTGGAGCCGTGGGACGGCCGGAGGGCTTCTGGAGCTGCATCAGCTCGCCAGGTGCCATCGGCTTGCGCATGCCGGCTGGCATGCCTGGGCGGCCCGGGGCGGCGGGGCGCCCAGGGGCTGCTGGGCCGGCGCTATCGCGGCGAATCGGTTTGCCGACCAGTTCGACAGGGGTTTGGCCGGGACGGCCCGGTGCCCCAGGCATGCCAGGGCGAATGGGGGCGGGAGCTCCAGGTCGCTGGGGAGGTGCCGGCCGCTGGCTCAGCGGCGGGCGACCCGCCGGAGAGGCGGGGCGGCTGCTGGTGCCGGCGGGGGTGCTGGTGGGACGACCCACCAGTTGGGGCTTGCTGGGGGCTGGTCGAACGGGCAGTTCTGGTTTGCGGCTTGGCGAGGGAGCTGCCGCGGCTGGGCGAGCCGGGGATGGGGTGCCTGGGCGAGCGGGTTTGGAGGCAATCACAACCGGCTTGCTCGGCGCGGCTGCCGCAGGCCGAGCCGGTGCTGCGGGCTTGCTGGGTGCCGGGGGCTTGCTCGCTGCCGCAGGTTTGCTAACCACAGCAGGTTTGCTAACCGCAGCCGGTTTGCTCGGGGCAGGCGGTTTGCTCGGAGCAGGCGGTTGGTTGGCTGGCTTGGCCGCCACGGGCCGGGCCGGGGGCATGGCGGGCTTCGCGGCCATGGGTGGTGCAGCGGCCGCTTGGGTTGGGGGCGTTGGCCGTGGGCTGGCGGCAGGCTTGGGAGCGGCGGGAGCTGCGTCGGCAGCCTCGCTCACAGCCTTCTTGACCGAGAGAATTGCCTTCGGCGGGGCGGTGGGGGCCGCCGCCGCCCGGTTGCCGTTGCTGCCCGCCTCGATCAGGGAGCGGATCCGGGACGCTTCGTCGTCGCTGATCGAGCTGCTGTGGCTTTTGGCCGCAACCCCCAACTTCTCGGCGGCATCGAGCACGTCCTTGTTCTCCAGGCCCATGTCCCGGGACAGCTCATAAATTCTGACTTTGCCGCTGCTGGTCATTCAGGTCTCCATGGGTCGGGGCCCAATGGGCCGCCGGGTCGGGGCCCAGGGGCCGCCAAGCGGGGCCAAGGGGCACACCAGGCCGCACGCACTCTGCGGCCAATGTTCATCTTGCCTTAGAGGCGAGATCAGCGCCGGGTGTTAGGCGCTTTTGCAGGGTTTCAACGATGGAATCTGCAACCTGACAGCGCAGGGCCCGTTGCAGACGCTTGCGTCGTGCGGCCTCTTCCAGGCACTCCGGATTGGGGCAGAGATAAGCCGAGCGGCCCATGCCCTGGTCCAATCCGATTCCTCCTTCGGCTAGCCGGATCACCCGCCAGAGCTGCCGGCGATCTAGCAGCGCACGACAGGCGACACAGCGTCGAAGCACAATCCGGGGCGTCACCGGGCCTCATCCTCAGCGACGGCCTCCTCTGCAACAAAATCTTGGCCGTCTTCGCCAAGTTCCTGCTCGTCTTCGGGTAAAGGATAGAGCTCCCGCAGGCGGGCGTCTTCCTCGGCCCGGGCAGCCTGTTCGATTTCGAGGCGGGTTTCGACTTCGGCTTGGAGAGCTTCCTCTTCTTGGCGCTGGGCGATCAGCTCAGACACCACGGCATCTTCGGCGCTCTGGTCGTATTCGGTGGCGTTTTTGATGTCGATCTTCCAGCCGGTGAGGCGGGCCGCTAGACGCACGTTTTGCCCTTCGCGGCCAATGGCGAGGCTGAGTTGGTCGGGGGGCACCAACACGTGGGCGTGCTGGCCTTCCGGGTCCACCAGTCGCACCATTTCCACTCGCGCCGGGCTGAGGGAGTTGGCGATGTATTGGCCTGGATCGGGCGACCAGCGGATTACATCGATCTTCTCGCCGCGCAGCTCGTTGACCACCTGCTGGATGCGGGAACCGCGGGCGCCGATGCAGGCACCCACTGGGTCGACTTCGCGCTCCACTGAATCCACGGCCACCTTGGTGCGCGGCCCGACGGAGCGGGAGGGGGGATTGGCTTCCCGCGCCACAGCCACGATCCGTACCGAGCCCTCCTGGATCTCTGGCACCTCGTTTTCAAACAGGTACACAACCAGGCCGGCATTGGAGCGGCTCACAAACAGTTGGGGGCCTCGCCGAGCCACCTCACTCACCTCCTTGAGGAACACCTTGAAGGTGGCGTTGGCGCGGTAGTTGTCGTTGGGTAGTTGGTCGCGGCGGGGCAGCTCGGCCTCCACCTCGGGCCTGCCAAGGCCACTGCTCACAGCCATGATCACGCTCTGGCGCTCGAAGCGGATCACCCGGGCTGTGAGCACCGGGTCTTCGAGGTCGGCGAACTCCTCCTGGATCATGCGGCGCTGCTGGTCACGCAGCTTCTGGGCCAGCACCTGCTTGGTGGTGGCGGCTGCCATGCGCCCGAACTCTTCTTTTTCGGGGGTGACGTCGAGCACGACGGTGTCGCCGACCTGGGCGTCATCGGCCACCTGTTGCACCTCGGCCAGGGAAATCTGGTGGTCTTCGCTCTCCACCTCCTCGACAATGATCTTCGAGGCCAGCACCCGGTATCCCTCCTCTTCCAGGTCGAGGCCGACGTCGAAGTTGGAGAAGTAGTCCTCCTCGAAAGGGTCTTCGCTGATTCCCAGATACAGGGTGCGGCGATAGCGCTCGTAGCCCTTGAGTAGGGCTTCCCTCAGGGCGGCCTCCACAACGGCGGGCGGCAATTTCTTCTCGTCGCTGATGTCCTCGATCAGGTTGTTAAGACCGGGGAGCAGTACCAGAGCCATGGATCAGGGGTGAGAAATGGTCAGGGAGCGGTTCAGTGGCGGTTCAGTTGGCCTGAGTCGGGGTGACCAGGCAGACGCTGATCACCGAGTCCCGCGGGATGCGCTGGGTGCGGCCGCGGATGTTGAGGTGCACATCCGTCGCATCGCGCTCCAGCAGGAGCCCTTCGCGCCGCACTTCAAGGCCCTTGCTATCGCGGCAGTGCACGGCCACTGGAAATCCGCGAAAGCTGCGGAAATCCCGGTCGTCGTGCAGATCGTCGCTGACGCCAGGGCTACTGACCTCCAGAACATAGGCGTCGCCGAGGAGCTCGGCTGCTTCGATCGCCTCGCCGAGGGGCGCGCTCAGGGAGGCGCACTCATCGAGGCTGATGTCGCTGCCATCAGCGCGTTGCACCAGCACCTGCACCGTCATGGGGATGCGGTGGGTCAACAGATGCACGCCCTTGAGCGCGAAGCCGGCATTCGCCACAGCCGCTTGGGCCAGGCGCTCCAGATCGGGCAGGAGGGGGTGGGGCAACGCTGCAATGGGGCTGGGGGCAGGAGGCCCGCCGGCTTTTGCAGTCTTGAAAACTGCCCATCTGCCCGTTCTGTTGGATGCGCCCGTGGGTGCAGAGCTCAACAGATGTCAGCACAAGGCTGAACCGTGACGTTTGGGATTGCCCGCCGGGCAAGTGCTCACCCTAGGGGATGGTCCGTCCTTGGCCCCATGCCGCCCAAGGGAGGCATCTCAATCACTGGGGCTTCAGCGAAGTAGTCGCTGGGCTGCACAGTGCCGCGCTGGCCGGCGTCCTGGTTGAGGCACTGGCCCTTCTGCTCGTCGGTGCGCAGGTATTGGCAAACTCTGGCCCAAAGCTTGGCGCGCGTGCCCGGGGCGCCCTGGCTGAAGTGCACCAGGTCGTTGCCGCCGACCATGCCTTGGATCTCCACCTGGCAAAGAGTGCAGCGCTGGCGGGTGCCGGGGGGGATTGCTGCCATGGCCGCCTGTGCGATCAAACGCCAACTTAGGCGGAGGGGCCTGCCGGAGTTCACCCTGCTGCGTTGGCGGCGTCTCTAGCCTCAGAACCGCGATTGTCGGGCCCCTGCCCCTTTGCCGTGAACGGGTTGTCGATGAAGCCGGTGTGGGTGAGGGTTTGCTCCATGCTGCTGGTTCCCATGCTCTGGCTGGGCTCGGCAGTTGGCCTGGTGGTCGCCTGGGACGTCAGTTGGGGGAGTGACCAATCTGAAGCCCTGGCCCTGGAGATGACCGCCGCTCCTGTGCTTCCACCCAGTCCCCACAGCTTTGTGGC
>JBIPLV010000079.1:0-9641 GCA_044369475.1 Cyanobium sp.
CGCTGCATGTCGGGATCCGGGGGTGTCGAGCTGGGGGGCGCGGAGGCGGCAGTCACGACGGCTGGGCTGGGAGCCGATGGTATCGAACGTCGACCGCCGGGGCTACTCCCACCCCCTACTCCCACTCAATCGTGCCGGGGGGCTTGCTGGTGATGTCGAGCACCACCCGGTTCACGCCCTTCACCTCGTTCACGATGCGGTTGGAGATCGTCTCCAGCAGGTCGTAGGGCAGGCGCGACCAGTCGGCGGTCATGCCGTCTTCCGACGACACACAGCGCAGCACAATCGGGAAGGCATAAGTGCGCTTGTCGCCCATCACGCCCACGCTGCGCACCGGCAGCAGCACGGCAAAGGCCTGCCAGATCTCGTTGTAGAGGCCGGCCTCCTTCACCTCCTCGCGCACGATCAGGTCGGCATCGCGCAGGATGTTGAGCTTCTCGCTGGTCACCTCGCCCAGGATGCGGATCGCCAGACCCGGCCCCGGGAAGGGGTGCCGCCCAACGATCTCCTCCGGCAGGCCCAGGCTGCGGCCCACCTTGCGCACCTCGTCTTTGAACAGTTTGCGCAGCGGCTCCACCAGCTTGAACTGCAGATCCTTGGGCAAGCCGCCCACGTTGTGGTGGCTCTTGATCTTCACCGCCACCCGCTCACCGGTTTTTGGGTCGATGCCAGTGCCCGCGCTCTCGATCACATCGGGGTAGAGAGTGCCCTGGGCCAGGTAATCGAAGGGGCCGAGGCGCTTGCTCTCCTCCTCGAACACGCGAATGAACTCGGTGCCGATCAGCTTGCGCTTCTCCTCCGGATCGGTAACGCCATCGAGCTTGTTGATGAAGCGCTCACGGGCGTTGATGTATTCGACGTTGATGTGGAAGCGCTTGTCGAAGAACTCCACCAAAAACTCGGGCTCGCCTTTGCGCATGAAGCCCTGGTCGATGAACATGCAGGTGAGCTGATCGCCGATCGCCTTGTGCAGCAGAAAGGCGAGGGTGGAGGAATCGACGCCGCCCGAAAGGGCCAACAGCACTCGCTTGTCACCCACCTGGGCGCGCACATCGGCGACCGCTTCGTCGATGAAGGCGGCGGTGGTCCAGTCGGCTTCGCAACCACAGATGTGGTACACGAAATTGCGCAACATCGCCATGCCGCAGGTGGAGTGCACCACCTCAGGGTGAAACTGCACGCCATACAGCCGGCGTTGGTGATCGGCAACCGCCGCTTCGGGCGTGTTGTCGGTGTGGGCCAGGCGCGCAAACCCCTCAGGCAGGCGCTCCACCGAGTCGCCATGGCTCATCCACATCGTCGAGCCGTCGTCGACGTTGGTGAGCAGATCCACCGGATCGTCCACATGCAGCGGCGCCTTGCCGTATTCGGCGCGGCCAGCGGCCACCACCGAACCGCCCAGCTGCTGCACCATCAGCTGCATGCCGTAGCACACCCCCAGCACCGGGATGCCCAGCTCCCAGATGCCGGGATCGCACACCGGCGCGCCCGACTCATAGACCGAACTGGGGCCACCGCTCAGGATGATCCCCTTCGGCGCAATCTCCCGCAGCTCATCAGCCGTGGTGGTGTAGGCCATCACGAGGGAAAACACTTCTGTTTCCCGCACCCGCCTGGCGATCAGCTCGGAATACTGGGAGCCGAAATCCAGGATCACGATCGCCGGATGGCGTGTCGACTGGGAGGCGGCGTCGAGCCGGGGCGACGCTGAGGGGTTGGACGCGGCAGGAGGAGACGCGGTTTGAGACATCGACAACGCTGGGCCCAAGGGCATTCGAACCACCCTAGGCGGCGCCCTCAGGCACCCCGCCGCAGCGCCGTGAGCAGCTCAAGACCATCTGGGCCCTGGCCGCAGATCTGGCGGGCGCGATCGAACAGCACCGCCCCCACCGCCATCGACTCCTGCCCATAGCGCGCCAGGTAGCGCCGGCTGCGCTGCTCCACCACCGCGGCAATGCGCTGACGGAGCTGATCAGCCCGGGGGCCATCGCCCTGGGCCAGCTCGGCCAAGGCGACCTCCACCGTGGGGGCGTCGTGCAGGGCCTGCAGCGCCTCACCGCCAAGTCCCTGCAGGGCCGCCAGGGCCGTGAGCACCTCGGCGCGGCCATCGGCCAGGTGGTGATGGGTGTGGAAGATGCCCCCGGCCAGCTTGATCAACTTGCCCTGGTAGCCCAGCAGCAGCAGACGCCGCACCCCCGCTTCCGCCGCGGCCACCAGCAACGGGCCGAGCCAGTTACCAGCCTTCACCACCAGCTCAGCTGGCAAGCCCAGGCGCGGGGCCAGCTCGAGGCCGTTCTCGCCGATCACCAGCACCAGATCACCGCCGAAGCCCGGCGCCGCGCAGCGCTGGCGTAGGTCGGCCAAGGCCTGATCCAATTGATCCGGGGCGGCACTGCGCTGCACCTCGGCCTGGGTCCCGATCAGGGCGAGGCCCTCCACCACCCCGAAGGCGGCATTGCTGGTGCGCTCCGCGAGCCGGCGGCCCTCGGGGATCACCACCTGCAACTCCAAACGACGCCCCGGCGACACCAGGGGGCGCAAATTGGCCTCCAGCAGTTGGCGGGCGTAGGCCGACAGGCAGGGCTCACCACTGGCCTGCAGCACCCCCACGCCCTCACCGGCCCGCAACGTGAGCCAGTCGCCGGGCCCCTCCTGCCAACGCATCAGAACCCACAGAGCCAGATCGCGGGTGAGATCGAGCACGCCAGGGCCTGGATCGCAGCGGGCGATGGCCAGCACCCAGCCATCCGCCAGAGGGGCAGCCGCCTCCACCGGCACACGCTGGGGCTCGCTGCCGGGGGCGCCAGGGGCGGCAGCAGGATCCAACCAGAGCAGCTGCAGCCGCTCCCAGGGTTCACCCCGCAGGGTCAGCAGGGCGGCTCGCGCCGCCGCTGTGAGCCACACCGGCACGGTGTAGCCCCCGGTGAAATCACCGGCGGTGTTCTGGGGTTGGATCGACTCGGCCAAGGGCCTGTGGAGCATTGTTTTTTATGGTGGTTGATTGTGCGGTCCGCCGCCGCCCGCCGCAGCACCCCCGACCCCATGCAGGACAAACTCACCCTGATGATCCCTGGCCCCACCCCGGTGCCAGAAACCGTCCTGCAGGCGATGGGGCGCCACCCAATCGGCCACCGCAGCGCCGACTTTCAGAAGATCGTCAAGCGCACCACCGAGCAGCTGCAGTGGCTGCATCAAACCAGCAATGACGTGCTGGTGATCACCGGCAGCGGCACCGCCGCCATGGAAGCCGGGATCATCAACGTGCTGAGCAAGGGCGACACGGTGCTCTGCGGCGACAACGGGAAATTCGGTGAGCGCTGGGTGAAGGTGGCCCAGGCCTACGGCCTGAACGTGCAGGTGATCAAGGCCGAGTGGGGCCAACCCCTCGATCCCGAGGCCTTCCGCGCCGCCCTGGAGGCCGACACGGCCAAGGCGATCAAGGCCGTGATCCTCACCCACTCGGAAACCTCTACGGGCGTGATCAACGACCTGGAGACCATCGCCAAGCACGTGCGTAGCCACGGCACCGCGCTCACGATTGCCGACTGCGTGACCAGCCTCGGGGCCTGCAACGTGCCAATGGATGCCTGGGGCCTCGATGTGATCGGCTCGGGCTCCCAGAAGGGCTACATGATGCCGCCGGGCCTGGCTTTCGTGGCCATGAGCGAGCGCGCCTGGGAGGCCTACGGCCGCTCCGATCTACCGAAGTTCTATCTGGATCTGGGCAAATACCGCAAATCGGCCAAGGCCGACAGCAACCCCTTCACCCCAGCCATCAACCTCTACTTCGCCCTCGAGGCGGCCCTGGAGATGATGCAGAAGGAAGGCCTGGAGGCAATCTTTGCCCGGCACAGCCGCCACCGCGCCGCCGCCCAGGCCGGCATGAAGGCCATCGGCCTGCCTCTCTATGCCGCCGAGGGCACCGGCAGCCCCGCCATCACCGCCGTGGCCCCCGAGGGCATCGACGCCGAGGCGATGCGCAAGGCCGTGAAGGAGAAGTTCGACATCCTGCTGGCCGGCGGCCAAGACCACCTCAAGGGCCATGTCTTCCGCATCGGCCACCTGGGCTTTGTGTGTGACCGTGACGTGCTCACCGCCGTAGCCGCCATCGAGGCCACCCTCGCCGATCTTGGCCTGCACAAGGGCACCCCGGGTGCGGGCGTTGCCGCCTGCGCCGCCGCCCTGGCCCGCTAACCTGATTGCCAACAGAGAACTGGGTACCCAGTTCTCTGTACCTTGCGGGTGTAATTCAGTGGTAGAATGTCAGCTTCCCAAGCTGAACGTCGCCGGTTCGAATCCGGTCACCCGCTTTCAATTTAAAGACGGAGCTGAGAGACAGAGCTCAGAGACGGAGCTCAGAAGCAGAGTTCAAAATGGCTTACGTCAATGGCTCCTGCAACGACGGCGCTTCAAACGCTGCTTCAAACAATCATGAATTCTTAGCCCCTAACCCCGAGGTTTGATCAGTTGCAGCACCTGGGGACCTGTTGAGGCCATGCGCCGTTCGCCGTCCAAAGCCGCCAGAATGAAGCGGGCTGCCTGAACCAGATCCCCCAGCTCAGCAGCTTGCTGGGCCCGGGCTTCATGGTCTCGAATGGCACGCAGCAGCTGGCCGCGACGCTCGTCAGGCTCGGGAGCTGCCGATGGCGATCGGATGGACGTGGAAAAAATAGCTGTCATCGCAACCGCTGTTGTCAAAAGTTGTCAGCAAGACAACGGTGTCACCCAGAAGGATGATAGCCAAAACCGAGGACTGGATGAATTCTCAGGCCACAGAATCAGGCATCACCATCAAGTGCCGGGCTCTTCCTGATTGCCACCCAAAGCCGCAATTTGATCTCGCAGAGCCTCGGAGCGCTGAACATCGCCGCGGGTGAGGGCCACAGCGAGAGCAAATTCTAGTTTCTCCAACTGATGCTCTCCCTCACCAGACGAGGGAGGAAATCCGGGGCGAGAGGCCTGGGTGCAACGGCTGGACAATCCCTGCTGGGGGCCAAGGTGAGACGGAGCCGGATGAGAACCCGGATGAGAAGCAGTGGGGTAAGCCATGGCCACTTTCTTCCCATTGTGACACCGCTGGCCAGCCCCCGTGCTCAAGCTGCCGTCGCGTAGGACACGTCCTCCGCCGGCTCTGCCATGTCGAGCAGGGTGCGGCAGTCGAGCAACAACCGCTCCACATTGTCGAGACTGCTGATCTCCTGCGGATCGCGTTCGACCTGGCGATCCAATTGCAGTTCCAGGGCTTCCAGGCGCTGCTCCAACTTCACCAACCGCTGCGACAGGGCATGCACGGTGTGGGCCAGATCTTCAGCGTTGCGGCTGATGCGGAAGGACACGGACTCAGAAACCACGATGCAACGAGCAGAGGAACCGATGACAACACACCCAGCCGCCCAGGCCAAGACCAAACCCAAGCCAGAGCGCTGCCCCAGGGCTCGACCCAGGCGAGGTCGATCGATACGTTGGGGCCAGGTTGTTCGACGTTGCCCCCAGCCATGGCTCTGAGCCTGTTTTCTCCGCTGTGTCCTCGGCTGCGCCGGGCCCTGCTCCGCGTGGGCCTGATCAGCGCCCTTGGCAGTGCGGGGCTCAGCCTGAGCGGCCTGCCCATTCAGGCCCAGACCGCCGAGAACAACACCGCTGCGGCCAATGCCGGGCCCGGTGGCAAGGGAGCCCAGATCTATTGCTTCATGCGCAAGAGCGGCAACAACCATCAGGTGAGCTGGGATGCGGCCTATGCCCTGATCAAGCGCCAGAGCGACAAGCTGTTTAAAACCTCGCCGGAGCACGCTGCGGTGATGATCACGGAAGCGGTGGTCCAAAACCCCAGTGTCTTTCCCGACTGCGGCCGGTATCTCGGTGACCTGTTCACAAAGCCCGAACCCAAGCCAGAGGCCAGCACCAACACGGCCCCCAGCGGCGTCTCCCGCAACGAGCGACTCGGTCAATAAGTCGATCCATCACCCGTGGCGGCGCACTGGCCTGGCCGGCCTGAGCGGGCTGCTGCTCCTGGCCACAGGCTGTGCGGAGGAGCCCCTGCCCCAGCGGCAGGTGCGCAGCGATGACTGTCTCCAGTCCGTGCAGCTTGACCAAATAGCCGAGCAGATCCTTCGCTGCAACGCCGTGGTGGCCGCCTTCCCAACCAACCCCGCTCCGCTGAACGACCGCTATTTGCTTCACAGCCTGGCGGGCAACGAGGTAGCCGCCTGCGCCGACATCGCCCGAGCGACAACCCTGGCCCGCTCGCAGCCGGCCAACCGCCTCGACCCCCAGCTGCGCACCGATCTGGCCTTGCGTCAGGAGCTCTGTCGGGAACCACGCCCCAGCCGCTGAAACGCTTACCAGCGATCGATCAGATCGCGCACCATGGCCGGCAAACTGCGGCGCTCGAGCTGATGGGGGCGGCGCTCCAACAACAGGGCAATGCGCTCGGCCTTGCTGGCAATCAAGCCATCCACCAATTGATCGGCCACCCCCAGCTGCAGCCAGTGGCTGGTCAGAGCGGCCCCCATGCCGATGCGGTGGCAGCGATCTTCGGCCTGCTCTGCATCACCCGGCGTCCAGGGGCGCTCCACCAGCACCACATGCCGGGCCCGATGCAGCGTGAAGCCCAGCCCACCGGTGCCATAGGTGGCAATCAGCAGGGGGTGATCGCCCCGCTGAAAGGCATCCACCTGCGCCTGCCGCTGGGCCGGCGGCAGGGCCCCGGTGAGCAGCGCACTGGTGGCGAAATGGCGATGCAGCAACTGGGCGGTGGCCACAAACGCAGTGAACACCACAACCGCCTCGCCCTGGGCCAGCAACGACGCCACCAAGGAGCAGGTGGCCGGCAGCTTGTAATCGGAGCCGATCTGGCGCAGGGCCGTCAGCACCGCCAACACCTCGGCATCGCGGCGCACCTCACCGCAGGCCGCCCGGCGGCGATAGTCATCCACTTTGGCCTGGAGGCGATGTTGAAAGCCACGGGCCTGGAGGTCGTCCAACGCCACGGGCCACAGCTGCCGGTGCTTGGGGGGCAGATCAAGGCAATCCTGCTTGCGGCGATGCAGCACCAGGGGCCGCACCAGCCGCTGCAGCTCCTCGAGATGGCTGGCGCCACTGGCCTGCCAGAGGCGACGTCCCCCCTGCTCGCGCCAATGCCCCTGACAGAACACCTCCTCGAAGGCCCGTTGATCGCAGGCCAGGGGATGACCGATCGCGGCTAGGAGTGGAAACAGCTGGGCCGGCCGGCCATTTTTCATCGGAGTACCCGTCAGCAACCAGATAGCCCGCAAGCGAGGGTGACGGGCTAAACGCAACAACCCCTGGCTCCGCTGCGTCTGACCGTTCTGGGCGTAATGGGCCTCATCGGCGATCAGCACGGTGCCCGCCGGGGGCAACGCCTGGGGCAGGCGCGCCCAACTGTGCAGCTCCAGCCGCAGGCCGAGAGCCGCTGCCTCGCTCTGCCAATGGGCATGCAGACCAACCGGGGCAATCACCAGGATGCGGCAATCGGCCAGCCGCACCATGGCCCGGGCCGCCGCTAGAGCGGAGAGGGTCTTGCCGAGGCCCATGGCGTCGGCCAGCACCGCCCCGCGCCGGGCCAGCAACCACCGCACCGCCGCCCGCTGGTGGGCGAACAGGTGACGGCCATCTGGCAAGGGCCGCTGCAGATCGGCCGCCGCCACCAGCTGCCGGTGGAGTGGCAGAGGGGGCAGCGGTTGCTCCATCCAGGCCAGCCACTGGGCCAGCTCAGGCTCCACGGGGAAGCGACCCGCCAGCACCCGCTGCAGCGCCGGGGCAGCCTCCAGGGGAAAGTGCCAACAGCGCTGCCGGCCCGACCAGACGCCCCGGGGGCGAATCGCCCGCAACTGGGCCTGGGTCACCGCGTCGTAGGGACTGACCACCTCGATCTGGCCCGTCGCTCCCAACCGCAGCAGACAGCGCATCCGCGGAAGTGCAACCCTCGACACATTGACAGCCCAGACGCTGGGGGCAAACTGCCGCCAACCGAGGCGCGCCGAATGCAGGCCAGGGATGCGGTTTTCCTTGAGGATCTCTGCCCCAAGTTGCGCGTCAGACGCTGGCGCCAATCCCTGCATCACGCCACCGACCAACGCTGCATTTACTGCGGCGAGCGATCGGAATCCATCGACCACGTGCACCCCCAAAGCCGGGGCGGCCTGAGCGTGACCGAAAACTGCGTGCCGGCCTGCCTGGCCTGCAACGGCCACAAAGGCGACGCCAATGCCTTCGAGTGGTACCGCCGCCAGCCCTTCTACGACCCGCGCCGCGCCATGGCCATCCGAGCCTGGACCGACGGAGATCTGCGCCTGGCCCTACGCCTGTTGCAGTGGGCCCATCCCGACCAGCCCCAAGCGGCACCCGGGCCTCACCAAACGCGACAGGCGTCCACCCCGTTGTGGCGCTGGCAGATGGCTTCCTGATCCTGGGGCCGCTCGGGGGCCACCACCACCGCCACCAACAGCAACACCGCGGCCAGGGCCGCCGGGACCATGACACCTGAAGCACCAGGGCGCGACGGGGATGCGCCCTGCGTCCCAGACTGGCTGCGCAGGGAACGGGACGCCCGGGTGATGCGCGAACGGGAGAGAGAGGCGGGAGCTAGAGAAGCAGGAGCCAGAGAAGCTGTCATGGCGAGCATTGCAAAGCGCTAATACAGATGTACTCATGACTCAGGAGCTTGTCAAGTCCGAGCGGCGGTTGCTGGTGATTGGCGGTGGCTACAGCGGTGTGCGTCTCGCCCGAGCCGCCCGCCAGCAGGGCCTGGCGGTAACGCTCACCAGCCGCCAGCCCCGCGCAGACGCGGACGGCCTGGCGTGGCTCCCCTTCAACAGCGCTGCCGAGGCGCTCGCCCTGCCCCCAGCCGCAGCCCTGGCCAGCACCACCGACGTGGTGGTGTCGGTGCCACCGGAGCCAGGCTTGGGCGATCCGGTGCTGCGGCTGCTGGGGCCGCGGCTGCGGGAGCTGCCACTGCAATGGCTGGGCTACCTCTCCACCACCGGGGTCTATGGCAACACCGGCGGGGCCTGGGTGGACGAAACCGCCCCCACCCCCGCCCGAGCGGGCCGCAGCCAGGCCCGCCTCGAGGCAGAGCAGGCCTGGTTGGCCAGTGGGCTACCCGTGCAACTGTTCCGCCTGCCGGCGATCTACGGCCCCGGCCGCTCGCCGTTTGCGGCCCTACGGGCCGGCCAGAGCCGCCTGATCCACAAGCCCGGCCAGGTGTTTTCGCGGGTGCACGTGGACGACATCGTCGGCTGCCTGCTGCATTGCCTCAACCTGCCAAGGGAGCAGCGGCCGCCGGTGGTCAACGTGGCCGACGACTGCCCCTGCCCCTCCAGCGAGACCCTGGGCTACGCCGCCCACCTGCTGGGGCAAACCCTGCCGCCGATGGAGCGCTACGACACCGTTGCCGCCAGCATGAGCCCCATGGCCCGCAGCTTCTGGGCCGAAAACCGACGGGCCAGCAACCAGCTGTTGCGCCAACGCCTCGGCTACGTGCTGCGCTATCCCAGCTACAGGGAGGGCTACCGGGCCTGCCTGGCTGAGGAAGAAGCGGCAGGAGCCGCGGAAGGCCGGGCTGGCGGGCAGTCCCCCAAATCACCGGGATCCGCCACGTAGGGCAAGCCCAGGTCGCCCAGCAA
>JBIPLV010000209.1:0-2651 GCA_044369475.1 Cyanobium sp.
AGAGCACGGCTATTCAGGATGCAGTGAGCACCTACAATAGCTGCGGCATTGACGATGACGCCATGGCCAACCACTGTACCGGGGCCGAGCCGGGCATGCCGGCTGACATGCGCATGCTGCGAAATCACTAAAGGGCTATAAAAGCCTAGCCTCTGCAGCTGAGCCGCCAATCGCTGCCGCGGCGCCGGATCCGGCAACTGGCCGATCGCCAAAACCGCAGCATCGCAGCGAAGGCGCAGTTCAGCGAGTTCGGCGTCACTAGCGATCACTTGGTAGCCGAGAACGGAGGAGCCCACCTGCGCGGGCAAGCCCACCAGGCCATCAATGCGCCACTGGCCACTCGTTTCAATCACGTCAATCAAGGAACGGGCATGCCCACCGCATCCGATCAGCAACAAAGGCTTCATTCTTCAAACCCCAATAGCAGTTGGGGACTGCTGGGCAGGTTGAGCAGACGGGGAGCTTGATCTTCTGCCACGAGTAATGGGCCACGGCGAGTTTGGACATACATCGGCAACTGATGCAAAAGCTTCCACACGGGCCGCAAGAGGACACCCTCGGCATGGGCGGCCTCGAGCAGAACCAGCCTTTGGGCTTCGGCCTCGGCGGGATCAGCAGCCGTGAAACGCAGGCTCACCAGCCAGTGATTGCTGCGACAACCTGCCGGTTCAGCCACCAGCTCCACGCCATCCAGAGCGGAGAAGGCCTCGGCATAGCGCTCGGCTAGTTGCCGTTTGGCCTGCAGGCGGCGATCCAGATCCTCCAGCTGGGCGACGCCCAGGGCGGCGTTGAGATTGGGCAGCCGATCGTTCCAACCGACGACGTCGTGTTCAAAGGCCCAGGGGTGGGGGCGCTTGGCGGTGGTGGAGAGGTGACGGGCCCGCTGGGCCAGCTGAGCATCGTGGGTGAGCAGGGCGCCGCCGCCGCCGGTGGTGATGAGCTTGTTGCCATTGAAGCTCAGGGTGCCCACTGCCCCAAACAGCCCGCAGTGGGTGCCGCCAAGCCAGCTGGCCAGCGCCTCGGCCGCATCTTCAACTATGGGCAAACCCCAGGCATCGACCACAGCACGCAGCTGATCCACCTGAGCAGGATGGCCAAACACGTGCACAGGCAGCACCGCTGCGATCCGTCGGCCGCTCTCCCGGTTCACCAAGCGCCCGTCGCGCCGCTCCGCCACTGCCTCCAGCCGCTCAACCAAAGCTTTCGGACAAAGCCCTAGCCCGGCGGGCTCCACATCCACGAAGTGGGGCACGGCTCCCAGATGGGCGACCGCGTTGGCGGTGGCCACAAAGCTCAGCGGCGGCAGCAGCACCTCATCACCAGGGCCGACCCCCACAAGATGCAGGGCCAGGCGCAGGGCCACCGTGCCATTGCTCACCGCCACCGCATGGCTGGCGCCTGTGATGACGCAGAGCTGCTGCTCAAAGCAGCTCACCCAGCTGCCGGCCGTGCTCACCCAGCCCGTATCCAGGCAGTCCTTGACATAGGTCCAAGCCTGGGTGCCGCGGAAATCGGGCTCATGCAGACCGATGGGCTGCTCCCGGGTGCTAGCGCCCACAACCTGCTGAATCGCCTTCAGCACGGCCTGCACCATCGGGCTGACAGCAGTGCTCATGACTCAGAGGGCATAGCTGCCGGGGCGATAGCGTCCCAGATTCGCCGGGTCACAGAACCACTCGGCAGTGCAGGCCAAACCCCGACGGAAGCCCTCAAGACCGCCGTAGGCCGGCTGCCAGCCGGTGAGCTGGCGCAGGCGGCTGTTGTCGCCGAAGAGCCGGTTCACCTCTGATCCCACAGGTCGCAGTCGCTGCTCATCGGTGACGATCTCCAACTCCACATTCATCACCTCGCCGATCAGTGCAGCCGTATTCCCCATCGAAATCTCGAAGTTGCTGGCAGCATTGACCACCTGCCCCAAAGCCGCGTCACAGCCTGCCACGGCCTGGAAGGCGGCGCAGGTGTCGGCCACGAAGTTGAAATCGCGGGTGGGCGACAACGCCCCCAGGCGGATCTGGCGCTGACCGGCGGCGACCTGGGTGATGATCGTGGGGATCACGGCTCGGGCACTCTGGCGCGGGCCGTAGGTGTTGAACGGGCGTAACACGGCCACCGGCGTCCCAAAGCTGCGCCAATAGCTAAGGGCAATCTGATCGGCGCCAATCTTGCTGGCGGCATAGGGCGACTGGCCCACCTGCGGATGCTCTTCGGTGATCGGCACGAACTGGGCGGTGCCGTAGGTCTCAGAGGTGGAGGTGTGCACCACGCGGCTCACGCCCAGGTCGCGGGCGGCCTGCACCACGTTCAAGGTGCCGTGGACGTTGGTATCTACATAGCTGGCCGGAGCCACATAGCTGTAGGGGATGGCGATCAGGGCCGCCAGATGAAACACCTGATCACAGCCGCGCATCGCCTCTCGCACACACAGCGGATCACGGATATCCCCCAGCACCACTTCCAGCTCGGCTTTGCTGGCCTCCGGCAGGCTGTCGAGCCAGCCCCAGCTGCCATTGGAGTTGTACAGACAGAACGCCCGCACCTGGTGGCCAGCAGCCAAGAGGGCTTCGGTGAGATGGGAGCCGATAAAACCATCGGCGCCGGTGACCAGGACGTTGCTCATGGCTGTGTTTGGCCCATCAGAAATTCACCCCATT
>JBIPLV010000255.1:0-2647 GCA_044369475.1 Cyanobium sp.
GACCTGCAGGCTCGTGACGACGCCGTTCGTGATGAAGGCGCGGGCGGTTGCGTCACGGCCTCCGCCACCCACGAGCGCGACCGTCGGAGCCGTCACGTAACCCGTCCCTCCGGCAATGACCTGGAGGCCGGAAACCTTGCTGCCGATCACGGCGACCGCCGCAGCCCCGCTGCCCTGCCCGCCCGCATCGGTGATCGTGATCGTCGGGGGATTGCTCGACGAATACCCGCTTCCCTGAGTCGTCACCGTGATTCCGGTGATCACGCCTCCGCTTAGCGTTGCCGTCGCAACCGCCTGAACACCGCCGGTTGCCGGTGCCCCAACGGCTACGACCGGTGTCACGTAGCCGCTGCCGCCGGCAGCGAGCGTGATGGCTGCTACCTGATCGGACCGCGCCACGACGGCGCTGGCGGATGCCGGAACCGCCGCTCCAAAGACGACGGTCGGGGCGCTCGTGTATCCCGCGCCGGGATTCTCGACGATCACCTTCGTGACCGAACCCGGCGTGAGCACACGGCCGACCGGTGCGGTGAAGGCGATGTCCCCGGGCACCGTACCGGCCGCCGAGGCGGCAACGACGATATCACCCTTGTCACTCGCCACGGAGAGGCCGTTGTTGGCGCCGCCCACGGCGACGGTATTCATGATCCGCACGTCGCCGGCCCTGGCGGCAAGGCTGACGGGCCCGGACGTCGTGCGGGCCACACCCACGAGCAGCCCACCACCGGCGTCTAACTGCATGGCACCGGCCGCACTCACATTGGCAGTCTGGACGTCGAGCAACCCGAGGGCGGAAATCTTGAGGTCGCCCTTGCCCGCGATCGCCGACCGCACGCGGAGTGAATCGTCGTCGGACACGGTGATGCTCGTGCCCGCGACGGCCCGGATTTCCTCGGCGTTCGACTTGAGCGAGATCGCCCCACCAGCCGAGAGATCGAGAAAACTCGTCTCGAGCCGCGCCTGGCTATCGATGTCGGTCGCAGCCTCAACGGTGATGGTCTCGTCGATCGCGGACACGACCGCCGCCGACGACAGGGTGACCTTGCCGGTGCGGCTCTTGATGGAGACCGTGCCAACTCCGTTGGAGCCGGCGGTCACATTACTGCCGACCGTGACCGTATTGCCGGTCAGGACGATGTTGCCGGCCGTGGTGCGCAGGGGGCGGTTGACGTTGAGCGTGCCGGCCTCGAGCGCGAGGCCGGCTTCCGTCTCCACGTTCGAGTCGATGGTGATCGTGGCATTCGGCGCGCTCGCCTTGAGCGAAATCTGGCCCCGTGACTTCGGAACGGCCGTGATCCGCAGGTTACCGACGGTCTGATCGATCGTGACACCGATGTCGCGGACGGGACTGTTCGGCGCGCCCGTGCTGACATTCGTGATGCCGTAATTCGCGGATCGAACGTCGATTTCGCCGCCATCGAGGCCGGAATTGAAGAGTGTCAGGCTTCCGCCACCCGAGATGAGCCCCGAGGGGCCGGTCTGGATGTTGACGAGCTGGTTCGACGAGTTCGTGTTGAGCGTGACGCTCGAACCGTTGACGGTGCCGTCGATCAGGATGTCGCCACCCTGCGCTCCAAAGCCCGTGCCAAACCCTGCCTGGCCGACGTACACGCCGAGCGTGCCCTCGACTCGTGCCCCGGCGATCAGATGGAAGTCGCCATTCCCGACGTACGCATTGGTGCCGGGACTCGTGACCACATTCTGGAGGTTCACGAGCGAGTTGGCAAAGAACTGGGTGGCCGACACGGTGCTCATCGCCGCGCGCACCGTCATCACATCCGCCGTCAAAATGTTGTTGTACGTCGTGGGTGCATTGGCATATGGATTGACCGTCGAATCGACTGGACCATTGATCTCGATGGTCGAAGCAGACCCGCCACCGGCGGAAAGAACGCGCAGTGCCAAGGGCAGTGGATCGCCGTTGGCGACGAAGACGCGAGATCCTGCCCCGGCCCGAATCGTCAAGGCGCCGGAACTGAAGTTCTCGAGCGTCCCGGCGACGTTCCAAGCAACTCCTGAGACCGTGCCCCTGACCCCGGTCCCGAGACTGAAGGGCGTTCCGAGGTTCTGGGGAACTACCGCTGGGCCGTTGAATCCTGGCCGAGGCGGGATGACGGCATTGGTGACCGTCCCAAACCCGGGATTGTCGGCAATGTCGATGCGATTCTGCAGCGCCTCGTACCGGAGCCAAATCTCCCCGGTGCCCGTGGCATCGACATCCACGATGTAGTTGAACGACTCGTCAGTCGATGGTGTGTTCGACTGGATGACGCCCCGATAGAAGACCGCCAGCAGTTTGCGAGACTCGAGTGCCTCGGCGAAAGGCGCGAATCGCTGCCGGTCGTGACGGGTCGCATCGAGTCTCCGACGACTCCGCTTGGGAGTTCCGGTCGGACGGCCGAAAAGGGCAGAGAGCCTGCTGGGCGCGAAACGTGGACTCATGTCAGGGGATTCCGCCGGAAGGTCGAAGACCGGAAAGGGCACGAAACGGTGCGAGAGGCCTTGAGCGGGTCGGCTGCGTATCGAATGCCACGGGAAAGCCGGCATCAGGCCCAGTATCGGAAATCCGACGGCCGTAGCCCGACCAAACCGCTCAATCCATGCACAATACGCAGGGTTTGCCCCGCTGGTTCGCCCCGATTTCGTG
>JBIPLV010000236.1:0-2646 GCA_044369475.1 Cyanobium sp.
GTGCGGAAGGCCGCTTGCTCGGGAAGAAACAACCAGGCCAAGCTGAACATCAGCAGCGGTCCCAGCCCCCAGGTGAGCCCCAGGGTGAGCGTCAGCAGGCGCCGATCACGGGCCATGGAGCCGAGTTCTCCGTATCGCACCTTGGCCAGCACCGGATACATCATCAGCAGCAGGCCGAGGGCGATCGGCAGGGAGGTGTGATCCACCTGCACCGAACCCAGCAGCGCCTGCAGACCCGGCACGAGGCGCCCCAACAGCAGGCCTGCGGCCATCGCCAGCAGGATCCAGAGCGGCAGCAGCCGGTCGAGCCAGGGGAGATGGACAAGCACACCTCTGTCCCGGGCAGTGCCAGTGGGGCGATCGGGGCCTGGATCGGGCATGGGGTCTCAGGAACAGGGAGTTGCAGGGGACTGACAGGCCTCGGCGAGCTGGCCCAGCCAGTCGCGCAGCAGCAGCAGGGCGGAGGGCTCCAGCCGGTAGTAGATCCAGCGGCCCTCCTGGCGGGCGCGGATCAGGCCCGCCTCCTTGAGCACCCTGAGATGAAACGAGAGCTTCGACTGGGCCAGCTCCAGGTCAGCGGTGAGGTCACAGACGCAGCGCTCACCATGCTGCAGAGCCTGCAGCACCCGCAGGCGGATCGGCTCAGCCAGGGCGCGCAGCAGTTGCTGCGCCTGATCGGGAGCCAGCGGCTCAGCCGGTGATGCTGGCGCGGCAGTGGCCTCCACGATGGACGGGACTGGAGCTGCTGGCACGAGCTTGTCGGCAGAAGGGCCCGCGATCGAGGATCGACAGCGCCGAGGCGGGAGCCATGTGACGCGGAACACACGGTCGATCAACTCTAGTTGATCTATGGTCTGGCCGTTGGCCGGCGCTTCCGCTTCCCTGTCCATGAAAATCGGCATCAATGGCTTCGGGCGCATCGGCCGCCTGGTGTTCCGTGCCCTCTGGGGGCGTCCCGGCATCGAACTGGTCCATGTCAATGACCCGGGCGGCGATGCCGACACCGCCGCCCATCTGCTGGCGTTTGACTCCGTCCATGGCCGCTGGCAGCAGGCGGTGCAGGGCAACACGCGTGGTTTCTTCGTGGGCACCACGCCTGTCAGTTACACCCAGGAGAAAGACCCCACGGCCGTGCCCTGGCGCCAGGCCGGCGTGGAGCTGGTGCTCGAATGCAGCGGCAAGATCAAGACCCCCGAAACCCTGCAGCCCTACTTCAATCAGGTGGGTCTGAAGCGTGTGGTGGTGGCCTGCCCCGTGAAAGGCGAGATCGCCGGCGCCGAAGCGCTGAACATCGTCTTCGGCATCAACCATCACCTCTACGACCCCGGCCAGCATCGGCTGATCACCGCCGCCTCCTGCACCACCAACTGCCTGGCCCCGGTGGTGAAGGTGGTGCACGAGAGCTTCGGCATCCGCCACGGCTCGATCACCACCCTCCACGATGTGACCAACACCCAGGTGGTGGTGGATGGCTTCAAGAGCGATCTGCGCCGGGCCCGCTCCTGCCTGCAGAGCCTGATCCCCACCACCACCGGCTCGGCCAAGGCGATCGGGATGATCTTCCCGGAGCTGCAGGGCAAGCTCAACGGCCATGCCGTGCGGGTGCCGCTGCTCAATGCCTCGCTCACCGATGCGGTGTTCGAGCTGGAGCGCTCCGTCACGGTGGAGGCGGTGAACCGGGCGTTTGAGCAGGCGGCCAACGGTCCCCTGCAGGGGATCCTCGGCTACGAAACCCGGCCGCTGGTGTCGGTGGACTATGTGAACGATTCGCGCAGTGCCATCGTCGATGGCCTCTCCACCATGGTGGTGAACGGCACCCAGCTCAAGGTGTACGCCTGGTACGACAACGAGTGGGGCTACAGCTCACGCATGGCCGATCTGGTGAGCCATGTCGCTCTGCTGGATCAGCGCTGAGGCAGGGCTATGAGCAGCACACTCAGGTTGTCTGCCCTGCAGCAGTACATGGTCGTCACGGCCAACTACTGGGCCTTCACGCTCACCGATGGGGCGTTGCGCATGCTGGTGGTGTTCCATTTTCGCCAGCTCGGCTACTCCACCCTGGAGATTGCCTTTCTGTTTCTCTTCTACGAGTTTTTCGGCATCGTCACCAACCTCTACGGCGGCTGGCTGGGGGCGCGCTTCGGCCTGCGGCTCACCCTCTGGTGCGGAACATTGCTGCAGGTGGCGGCCCTGCTGATGCTGATCCCCGTGGCCGACACATGGCCGAAGTGGTGGAGTGTGGCCTACGTGATGGTGGCGCAGGCGCTCAGCGGCATCGCCAAAGACCTCAACAAGATGAGCGCCAAGAGCGCCATCAAAACCGTGGTGCCGGAAACCCCGCACGATCACAGCCAGGGCGAAGGCCAGCTGTTCCAGTGGGTGGCGATCCTCACCGGCTCCAAGAACGCCCTCAAGGGCGTGGGCTTCTTTCTCGGTGGCCTGCTGCTTGCCTCCATCGGCTTCAACGCCGCGGTGGGGGCGATGGCGGCCGGGCTGTTTCTGGCCTTCCTGCTCACGCTGGTGCTGCCCGCCGACATCGGCCGGATGAAGCAGAAGCCGGGCTTCTCCGCCCTGTTCTCCAAGAGCGAGGGCATCAACGTGCTGTCGCTGGCGCGTTTCTTTCTGTTCGGTGCCCGTGACGTGTGG
>JBIPLV010000304.1:0-2635 GCA_044369475.1 Cyanobium sp.
CGCGCGGCGAAGGATTTCGCGACCGCCGACCTGATTCGGGACCGGCTCGGGGGCGCGGGCGTCACCCTCGAGGACGGCCCGGCGGGCACCCGTTGGTCGCGCACCTGACGCCGCACGTCATCCGTGCCGATGCGTGGGGCGGTCGTCACTCCTCGTCGGCGACGACCGCCGGCCTCGCGATGCGAATGTGCAACGGGCGGCCATCGACCTCGACCACGAGCGGGGTCGTTGCAACGGTGTCGTATGCCTCCTCCGCGATGTGTGCCGGCAGCGGCGCGGGCGGACGGACGTGCAGCGTGAGCCGGTTCTGACCTTCGACCACGCCTCCGAACGCGCGGCCGTCGCCCGCCACGCTGAATCGACCAGTCCGTGGATCGACCCGCGCGTAGGCCGGTCTCGGGAACGTCCTCGCATCGCGGCGCTGGCGTTCGGGGTGGAAGGCGATGAAGAGCTCGTCGCTGGGCAGCCGGGTGCCATCCTCGTAGGCGACGTCCCCGCTGACCGTGACGAGTGGGAACGGCGGAGGCCAGAGCCAGCTCGCGATGGCCCGCCGATACTCGTATCCAGCCCAGAGTCCGGCTCCGCCGGCCGCCATGACCGCCACCCTCGCGATGATGCCAGCCACACGGCCCAGCCGTGAGAAAGCCGTGCCTATCGCGGCGGACGGCACGAGCCGCGCATCTCGCGCAGCGGCGCCGCCCGCATGCGCCGCGCCATCCGAGTGCGCCGGGGCGTGGACTCGCTCGGCGTCACGTGCGGCGGAGGTCGGCGGTGCGACGCGTGTGAGTTCGATCCGCACGCCTCGATCGTCGGCGGCATCGAACGACACGCGAAGGGCGTCGTCGGGCTCGTCGATGCCGCCAACGGGATCCTCCTGCCGGTTTCGGGCTTCCGTCGTCGACCCGGCTGGCTCCTCAGCGGGGGGGAACAGTTTGGGCGACTTGCCGGCGCGGCGCCAGGCTCCGTAGCCCGACTTGCGGAGTTTGTCGGTCGGGAGAATCTCTCCACTGGCGACCATGATGCGGATCTGGTCGCTCGAGAAGGGTCCGCGGACGCTCCCTTTCCGCTTCACGTACCACGCCGCTCGTCCCATCGCGAGCCAATCTCCGTCGGTCGGGTTCCCGCTCACCCGACTCAGTAGGCGGCGCTGTCGAGAACCAGGCCGTCCTTCGAGACGATCAGGCGATCCCAGACCGACAGTGCCCCGTCGCTGCTCGGATCGACCTGGATGAAGTCGCTGATCCAACGCACGCTCCCATCCGCCATGCACACCGACAGACCGCCCTCGTGCATGCTTCGAGCCATCTGCATCCATCCCGGCGCGTTGCGAGGATTGCACGGCGGTTCGACTGGCGGAGCATCGACGCCCGCCGAATCCCGGGTCGACAGTTGGGTGGCGACGAGTTCGGTGCAGTTGAGCACGTCGTCGCCGAGGGGGTGCGTGCTGTTCGGGCCACCGATGCCCAGCCGGCCTCCGTGGCCCCAGACACCGCTGGAACCCAGCGGCAACGACCAGACGCCCCGAGGATCGATCGGCAGTGTGCCGGCCCGGATCTCCGCGAGCAGGATGGTCTTCGACTTCGGGTCGGTGATGTCACTCTCTCGTTGCCCGCAGTTACCACCGCTGATCCCGGGGTAGCGCAGCCACCAGGGGGATGCCGGAGCACCGGCGGCGAACGCCTCGAGGGATGCGTCGAGCGCACCGGGCGTGGACGCCATGCCGAGACCACCGTTCGCGGCGTAGGTGCAACGGCTCGCGTCACGACCGAGACCGGCAAGCCGCTGGCTTCGTGACCCGTCGAACGCGGTCATGGCGTGCGGATCCGAAGGGCACAGCAGGACAGGGATCCGCACGGATCGGGCCTCGGCGTGGCGCGGATGGAACAGCGAGGCGGTCGGGTCGAAGGCGTCGTGCACCTGCGCCTCGTCGATGAAGGGCAGGATGTCCACGACCCAGGTGCGGCGGCAGGCGGCCAGGGCGTCCGGGGCGTTCGCGACTGGGTGAAATCCGTCTTCCGACGTGAAGGCGGCGGGGAAGCTGTCGTGCTGAGCGCTCGCGGCGGCGAGCATCGCGAGTCCGAGCTGGCGGAGGTTGTTCTGGCAGGACAGGCTGCGTGACCGTTCGAGCGACGCGCTGAGCACGGTCAGCGAGAGCCCGAGGAGCGACGAGATCACCGCCGTGAGCGCCAGCAGTTCGATGAGCGTCACACCGTGTCGTGCGGCAGCAGGACCGCCTGCCCGCGGCCTCGGCATCCCGCCGGGTCCACGGGTGCACGTCCCGCGGCGCAAGCCCGTGACGGACGGGAGATCGTCTCGGAAAGAAGGCATGGTCGGCATGGGCGTCTGGTACGTCAGGTGCACGAAGCACGGCCGCGCGTAGGCCGGCTGACGCGATCCTTCTCAGGACGACAACCTACCACGAGGGGTCAGCCCCCACCAGCCTCACCGGTTGCTGAGGCCATGATCGCGCGACGTCGCCGGCGGCCGGCCGACGCGCTCAACGCGTCGTTGTGCCGAGCGGGACGACGGCGACGTCCGCGTTCGTCCCGGGGGCGAGGGTCGACTCGGCGGCCATCTGCCGGATCTCCTCCGTGATCTTCATCGAGCAGTATTTCGGCCCGCACATGCTGCAGAA
>JBIPLV010000393.1:0-2634 GCA_044369475.1 Cyanobium sp.
TCTCAGCGCCCGCCAGCCGGCCCGTGAGGTTGCTGAGCAGCGGAATCGCCGGCGGCGAGAAGCGGATCTCCCCCAGCACCTGCTCAAACGCCGCCAGCATCGGCGCCATCGCCGGTGAATGGAAGGCATGCGAAACCGCCAGGCGGTGGGCCTGAATCCCCCCCGCCGCGGCCGCCTGCTCCAACGCCTCCAGGGCCGCCAACGGCCCCGACACCACCGTGTTGGCCGGGCCGTTCAGCGCAGCCAGGGCCAGCTGCTCCCCCGCCGGCAGCTGTGCAATCAGGACTTCGGTTTGGGCCTGGGAAGCCAGCAGGGCCATCATGCCGCCACCACTGGGACCACTGGGCAGGGCCTGCATCAGCCGGCCCCGGGCTTCAATCAGCCGCAGGGCATCCTCCAGGCTGAACACCCCCGCCAGCTGCGCCGCCACCACCTCCCCCACGCTGTGGCCCAGCAGCACATCGGGCCGGATCCCCCAGCTCAACCACAGCTGGCTGAGGGCATAGCCCACTACAAACAGTGCCGGCTGGGTGAAGTGGGTTTGGGCCAGCAGCTGGGCGGCCTCCTCCTCCTGGCCAGCCGCCGGAAACAGCACCTCCGCCAGGGGGCGCTCCAGCAGCGGATCGAGCACCGCCGTGCAGCGCTCGAACGCCTCGCGAAACAGCGGATGCTGCGCATGCAAGGCCTGGGCCATCCCCAGCGCCTGCGACCCCTGGCCCGTGAACAGAAAGGCGAGCTTGCCGGGCCGCCGTGAGGCCTGGGCCAGCTCCACCCCTGCGGGCAGCTGGGCCTCCGGCACCCCTTCCACCACCGCCTGCAGCTGCTGAATCAGCTGGCTGCGATCGGAGGCCAGGGCCGTGAGCCGCCGCCCCAGCTGGCTGCGGCATTGGTTGGCGGTGGCGCACACATCGGCGATCGCCAGCCGCGGCTCCGCCTGCAGCCGCTGGCTGAGCTGGCGGGCCTGCTGCCGCAGGGCCGCCTCGTTGCGGGCTGAGAGGGTGAGGAGCTGCAGCGGCAGCTTGGCGCCGTAGCGGGGCACCGCCGCCGGCTTGGGGGCCGGGCCCAGCACCGCATGGGCATTCGTGCCGCCGAAGCCGAAGGAGCTCACCCCCACAATCGCCGGAGCATCCGGTTGAGGGAAGGGCTCCAGCTGGGTTTGCACCTGCAGCTTCAAGCCCTGGAAATCGATCGAGGGGTTGGGGGTGCGGAAATGCAGGCTGGGGGGCAGCTGGCGCTGCTGCACGCACAGGGCCGCCTTGATCAGGCCGGTGATGCCGGCGGCGGTTTCCGAATGGCCCAGGTTGGTTTTCACCGACCCCACCCGGCAGGGCTGCCCCTCCGGCCGCCCCTCCCCCAGCACCGTGCCCAGGGCCCGCAGCTCGATCGGATCCCCCTGCCGGGTGCCCGTGCCATGGGCCTCCACGTATTGGGTGCTGGCCGGGCTGAGGCCCGCCCGGGCGAAGGCGGCGCGCACGCAGGCGATCTGAGCCCGCAGGTTGGGGGCCACCATGCCGTTGCTGCGGCCGTCGGAATTCACCGCCGTGCCGTGGATCAGAGCAATGATCGGGTCGCCGGCCGCCTGGGCCGCCGCCAGGGGTTTGAGCAGCACCGCCCCGGCGCCTTCAGAGCGCACGTAGCCGTTGGCCGCCGCATCAAAGCTTTTGCAGCGGCCATCGGGGGCCAGCAGCCCCGCCTTGCAGAAGCTGCTCTGGATGCCGGGGTGGATCAGCGCCTGCACCCCCCCCGCCAGGGCTGCGCTGGCTTCGCCGCGCCAGAGGCTCTCGCAGGCCAGGTGCACCGCCACCAGCGAACTGGAGCAAGCGGTGTCCACCGTGAAGCTGGGCCCCTTGAAATCAAAGAAATAGGAGAGCCGGTTGGCGGCGATGCAGCCTGTGTTGCCCGGCAGCACAAAGGGCTCGTTGTCGGGGATGGCGTAGTCAGCCTCGGAGGCCCACAGCAGCGAGCTGTAGTCGGCGCTGGAGATGCCCATGAACACCCCCGTGGCGCTGCCGCGCACCTGCTCAAGCGGCAGGCCCGCATGCTCGATCGCCTGCCAGGCCACCTCCAGCAGCAACCGCTGCTGCGGATCCATGCACACCGCCTCCCGCGGCGAGATGCCAAAGAAGGCGGGATCGAACTGATCAATGCCGTCGATGAAGCCGCCATGGCGCACGTGCTGGTGCAGCGGCGTCTGCGGATCGGGATCCCCGTGCAGGGCCAGATCCCAGCGATCGGGGGGCACCTCGGTGATCGCATCGCGGCCGTCACGCAGCAGCTCCCAGAACTGCTCGGCGCTGTTGGCACCACCGGGCAGGCGACAGCCGATGCCCACGATCGCGATGGGTTCGAGGGCCTGGGGTTGGTGTGTGTGCATCAACCCCCCAGATACACGGCCAAGATCCGCTTTCGATTCTCCAGCAACACCCGGTCAAAGGGCCCCAAACTGCGCGGCGACAGCTCTGGATTGAGATCCGCCAGCCGGGCCAGGGCTTTGACATCCAGATCCAATTCACGGGCGGTGATCGCCCGGGCGATCGGCGCCGCCAACCAGCGATGCAGCGGGCCGGGCAGCACCCGCGGCGTATAGAGCAGCGTGGTGAGTTGGGTGGTGGTGGTGGTGATCGGCAGGAAGAA
>JBIPLV010000080.1:0-9583 GCA_044369475.1 Cyanobium sp.
TCCCAGGGGCGGTAGCTCTTGAGCCAGGCCTCCAGCATGTGCAGCTGCTCAGGATCGCCTTTGGGGTTGGGTAGCGGCACCTGGTGGGCGCGCCAGAAGTTCTCGAGCTTCTTGTTGCCCAGGGCCGCAGGGCCCGTCCAGCCCTTGGGCGAGCGCAGCACGATCATCGGCCAGATGGGGCGGCTGACGCTGGTGGGATCACCGCTGCGGCGGGCCTCCGCCTGGATGGTGGCGATGCGCTCAGCAGCTCCGTCCATCGCGGCGGCCATGGCGGCGTGCATCGCCATCGGCTCGCTGCCCTCGACGAACAGCGGCTCCCAGCCGTAGCCACGCATCAGGCTGGCGAGCTCCTCTTTGGGGATGCGCGCCAGCAGGGTGGGGTTGGCGATTTTGTAGCCGTTGAGGTGCAGCACCGGCAGCACGGCGCCATCGCTGCAGGGGTTGAGGAATTTGTTGATGTGCCAGCTGGTCGCCAGTGGGCCCGTTTCCGCCTCGCCATCGCCGACGCAGGCCAGGGCAATCAGGCTTGGGTTGTCGAACACGGTGCCACAGGCGTGGGAGAGCACGTAGCCCAGCTCGCCGCCCTCATGGATCGAGCCGGGTGTTTCCGGGGTGCAGTGGCTGCCGATGTGGCCAGGGAAGGAGAACTGCTTGAGGAACCGCCCCATCCCGGCGGCATCGGTGGATTTGTCGGGATAGATCTCGCTGTAGGAGCCGTCCAGGTAGGTCGGCGCCAGTACCCCTGGCGCCCCGTGGCCCGGGCCCGACAGGTAGATCATGTCGAGATCCCGCTCGCGGATCAGCCGGTTGGCATGGGCCCAGAGGAAGGCCTGACCCGGCGATGAGCCCCAGTGGCCCAGCAGGCGGTTCTTGATGTGCTCGGGCTGCAGCGGTTCAGCCAGCAGGGGGTTGTCCTGCAGATAGATCATTCCAACCGCCAGATAGTTGGCGGCCCTCCACCAGGCATCCAGGTGCTGCAGCTGCTCCAAGGTCAGGTCTGCGGGCATCTCGAATGCAGGAGTCCCAGATCTAGACCGTAGCCATGGCTGCCAAAGCCGAGCCCTCCGCCCAGATAGAGATCAGCATCCAAACACGTTGGGAGTGGCCGGCTTAAGGTCGGCGCCCCAACGGCCCTGCCGTGCCCTTTTGACCTCCATGGTGTTGCCAGCGCTATTGCTTGAACTCGGCAGTCATCAGGCGGAGGTGGCCCAAACCCTCATTTCGGTGGGGGAGTTTTTGGTGATCTTCGTGGCGGCACGCCTCCTGGCCGAGCTGATGGTGCGGGTGCAGCTGCCCACGATCCTGGGGGAGTTGGTGGCCGGTGTTCTGATCGGGGTGTCTGGCCTGCATCTGATCGTGCCCCCCGACACCCAAGTTCAGCTCAGCACCTGGGGGCTGGGCTTGCTCGGTTCCCTGGCGGACCTCTCGCCAGAGACGGTGCAGGCGGTCTACGCCGAGACCTTCCCCAACCTGGAGGCGGTTTCCCAGATCGGTTTGTTTGCCCTGCTGTTTCTCACAGGCCTCGAGAGCGAGCTCGACGAGCTGGTGGCGGTAGGTGCCCAGGCCACCACCGTGGCGGTGACCGGCGTGGTGCTCCCCTTTGCCCTCGGCACCGCTGGCCTCTATTACCTCTTCCATGTGCCGATGATTCCGTCGATCTTTGCCGGGGCGTCGATGACCGCCACCAGCATTGGCATCACGGCGAGTGTGTTCGGCGAGCTGAAGTTTCTGCGCACCCGCGAAGGCCAAACCGTGATCGGCGCCGCCGTGCTCGACGACATCCTCGGCATCGTGATCCTGGCGGTGGTGGTGAGCCTGGCGGGGGGCGAGGGCTTCAGCCTTGGGCCGATTCTCAAGTTGGTGGCGGCTGCTGGGGTGTTTGTGGCAGCGGCTCTGTTCCTGAGCCGCACCGCCGCGCCGGCTTTCGACTGGGTGCTCGACCAGCTCAAGGCCCCCGGCGAGGTGGTGGTGGCAGCCTTTGTGGTGCTGTCCCTCTGTTGCTTTGTGGCCCAGGCCATTGGCCTGGAAGCGGCCCTGGGGGCCTTCGCGGCGGGTTTGATCCTGAGTGGCTCTAAGCACACCCATGCCATCCAGGACACGATTAAGCCGCTGGTGGCCCTGTTCGCCACGATCTTCTTCGTGCTGATCGGCACGGGGATGGATCTGTCGGTGCTCAATCCGCTGGACCCTGCCAACCGGGAGGGTCTGGTGGTGGCGGCCTTCCTGCTCACCGTCGCCATCGTCGGCAAGGTCGCCGCTGGTTGGAGTTACGTCAGCAAGGAGAAGACCAACCGGCTGGTGGTGGGTCTGGGAATGATGCCCCGCGGTGAAGTGGGCCTGATTTTCCTGGGGCTCGGCACCCAGGCGGGCTTGCTGACCAAACCCCTGGAGGCCGCCATCCTGCTGATGGTGATCGGCACCACCTTCCTGGCGCCGATCTTGCTCAGAGTGGTGCTGGGTGGCAGTGCTGGAGGCCCCGATCGTGACCCGCTTGCCGAAATTCCCACCTGAATCGCCCTTGCGGCCTCCGGCCAACCCGCTGCGGCGCTGGGGGTTGAGCTGGGGCGGCTGGCTTGACAACCGCCATGGCGAATGGTGGCTGCTCGCCCAGTTGGCCTTGATCACGGCCCACCTGCTGCCCCCCTGGCCGGCTCCGGGAGCCTGGGGCTATGCCTGGCCCCTGCCGCTGGCCCTCGTCGGCGCTGTGCTGTTTGTGCTGGGGTTGGTGTTGGCGGCCCAGGCGTTCTGGGGGCTCGGAGCCAGTCTGACTCCCCTGCCCGATCCGATTCCGGGCGCCCCTCTGGTGATCAGCGGGGCCTATGGCCGCTGCCGTCATCCCCTGTATCAAGCCGTGCTGCTGTGCTCGTTGGGAGTGACCCTGGCGCTGGGCAGCGTGTTGCATCTGGCTTTGCTGCTGGGCCTGGCGGCTGTGCTGGGAGGCAAGGCGCGCCGGGAGGAGCGGGCATTGGCAGCGGTTCACCACGAGTACGCCGCCTACCGGGCCACAACGCCCGCCATCATTCCCCACCTTCCCTGGCTCGACTGGCGAGTGCTGTGAACAGCCCCCAGCCGGCGGCGATCAGGCCGAGGCTGCTGGCCCAGTCGGGGCCGAGGGCCCAGCTCAGGGCGAGGTCGGCCAGCACCCCGATGGCCAGCGCCAGCAGCAGGCTGCTGACCACCAGCGCCACCTGCTGCGCGGCTGCGGGCAAGGGGCCTGCCGCCAGCGTCTCCTCCAGACGTGCCAGGGGGCCGCTCAACGGCAGATAGAGCGCCAGAGCCCAGAGGGCGATCCCCGGCAGAAAGGGCGTCCAGTCGGGGCTGGTGAGGAGCAATGGCGCGCCGCGGTTCTCTCTAGCATCAATCACCCTGGCGCCGTGCGTGGTGGCTTCTGTGTCGAATCCGCAGCCCTGGAACTACGCCGGCCATCCCGTGTATGCCGTCACGGCGGCACCGGCCCAGTCCGAAGGGCCGGCGATCCTGCTGGTGCATGGCTTCGGCGCCTCCACCGACCACTGGCGTCACAACATCCCGGTGCTGGCCCAGCGCCACGAAGTGCACGCCATCGACCTGCTTGGTTTCGGTCGCAGCGCCAAGCCTGCCGATCTGGCCTATGGCGGCGCCCTGTGGCGCGATCAGCTGGCCGCCTACGTGAGCGAGCGCATTGGCCGGCCCACGGTGCTGGTGGGCAATTCGCTCGGGGGGTTCTCAGCGTTGGCCGCCGGGGTGTCTCTCGGCAAGCAGGCCGCCGGGGTGGCGCTGCTCAATGCCGCCGGCCCCTTCAGCGATGAGCAGGCGCCACCCAAGGGCTGGGGCGCGATCGCCCGTCAGACGATCGGGGGCGCTTTGCTCAAGAGCCCAGTGCTGCAAAGGCTGCTGTTTGAAAACCTGCGCCGGCCGACCACGATCCGCCGCACCCTGAATCAGGTGTACATCGACAAGACCAACGTCGATGACGCGCTGGTGGAGGCGATCCGCCGGCCGTCGCTGGATCCCGGTGCCTTTGGCGTGTTCCGCACCGTGTTTGACATTCCTCGCGGCCAGCCCCTCGATGTGCTGTTTGCCCAGCTGGGTTGCCCGCTGCTGCTGCTCTGGGGCATCCGCGATCCTTGGATCAATGCCGTAGGCCGCCGCGCCGCCTTCCAGCGCCATGCGCCGGCGGCCACCACCGAGGTGGTGCTGGACGCGGGCCACTGCCCCCACGATGAGGTGCCCGAGCTTGTGAATGCGGCCCTGCTGAAGTGGATCGCCGCACTCCCCGCCACCGCCACCGCCCCCGCCACCGCCGCGTTCAGCACGGCTGCTGCACCCCCGGCAGCCGACCTCGCGCCAGTAGCTGCTTCGGGTCGAACTGGCGCTTGATCGCCTCGATCATTGGCCGCGATGGGGCATCCAGCCAGGCTGGGAGGTGGGCCCCAGGCGGCTGGCGCAGCACGGTGAGGTAGCCGCCCCAGCCCAGGCAGCTGCGACGCAGCGTCTCCACCCGGTAGGTCGGTAGTTGGTCTGCCGCTGCCCAGGTGGTGCCGATCCCGCTGCCGGCACTCAGGCATACCGGCAGGCCGGCGAGGGCTGGCTCGGCCAGCAGGGCGGGCGCCTGGCTGGGGCGTACGGCCAGGCGCAGCAACCAGTCGCAGGCCTCGGGCCCCGGGCCACGGCTGTGGGCCACGCGGGCATCGAGGTCGGCCGGCTCCAGCGGCAGGGCGGCGATGCCAAAGGGGGTGGCTTTGGCAGCGATGCAGGCGATCTGCTCGTCGAGGGTGCGGGCGTTGATGCTGGCCAGGCTGATCAGCAGCCCGGTGTCGCTGGCTTGGGCGGAGTCGGCGCGCCACCAGTCGATCCGCTCTGGGCTGAGGCTGGAGCTCAGCAGCCAGCCACTCAGCTGCCCCAGGGCCTGCAGTGGGCCACTGAGCCACAGGCCACGCCGCTGGGGCGGCAGCGGCAGGGTGCGCAGGGTGACGCTGGTGATCAAGCCCAGGGCGCCCCAGCTGCCCGTGAACAGGCGCATCAGGTCGTAGCCGGCCACGTTTTTCACCACCTTGCCGCCGGCTCGGGCGCGGGTGCCGTCGGCGCGGATCAGCTCGATGCCGATCAGCTGGTCGCGCACGCCCAGGTAGCGCTGACGCAGGCCACCGGCCAAGCCTCGTGCCACCAGGCCGCCGAGGCTGCCGCTGGCTTCACCGGCGGGCCCGCTGCCCCAGGGCCAGTCGAGGGCCAGCCACTGCCCGTGGTGGGCCAGCTCGGCCTGCACCTCTACCAGTGGTGTGCCGGCCTGGGCCGTCACGGTGAAATCCCCAGGGCTGTGCTCGACGATGCCGCGCAAGCGGCTGCAGCTCACGGTTGGGCTGCCGGCGGCCACCGGCGGCCCCCAGCTGAGGCGGCTGCCCAGGCCGGCGGGTTGCCAGGGGGTGGCCTGCTGGTGCAGCGCCCGCACCAGCTCCTGCAGCTCGCTGGGCTCCGGAGTCATCACGGCACGATGGTGCCATGGCCGCTCCCACCAAAATCATCGTCGTCGACGATGACCCCACCGGCTCCCAGACCGTGCACAGCTGTCCGCTGCTGCTTCGCTGGGATGCCACCACCCTGGCGGCGGGGCTGAGGCACCCCTCGCCGCTGTTGTTTCTGCTGGCCAACACCCGGGGCCTGGCGCCCCAGCCGGCCGCCGATCGGGTGCGCGAAATCTGCCGGGCCCTGGCGGCGGCCCTGCCGGCGGCCGGCATCGCGCGCTGGTGGCTGGTGAGCCGTGGCGACTCCACCCTGCGGGGCCATTTCCCCCTGGAGGTGGACGTGATCGCTGCGGAGCTGGGTCCGTTCGCCGTCACCCTGCTGATCCCGGCATTTCTGGATGGGGGGCGCACCACCGCGGGTGGGGTGCACCTCCTGCATGGCCAACCCGTTCATGAAACGCCTTTCGCCCGCGATGGGCTGTTCGGTTACAGCACCAGCGACCTGCCGGCCTGGGTGGAGGAGAAGAGTGGCGGCCGTATCCCCGCTGCGGACGTGCTCCGCCTCGACGGTGCTGCGCTCGACCGGGCGGCTCAGGATGGTGGCCACAACCTGGCCCAGTGGCTGGATGGCCTGGAGCACCAGCCCGTGGTGGCGGTGGATGCGGAGCGGCCCGCGCAGCTGGCGGCCTTGGCCGGAGTTGTTCGTGCCGCGTCCCGGCCCGTGTTGTCTCAGGCGGCGGCGAGCTGGATTCAGGCTCTGGCGGCCCTGCCACCCCAGCCCCGCGATACGGCTGGCCTGGCGGGACTGCGCCGATGTGGGCCCGGTGGGGAGCCGTTGCCGGGCTTGGTGCTGGTGGGCTCTCACGTGCCCCTGGCGGATGCCCAGTTGGCCGCTCTGCTGCGGGAGCCCGGTGGTGCCGGGCTGGGGCTGGTGGAGCTGGATGTGGCCAAAGTTCAACGGGTGCTGGAGGGACCGGCAGCCGCGGAGCTGCTGACTTCGCTGGAGCAGAGCTGGCTGGTGCAGCTGAAGGCCCTGCTGGCCCAGGGCCGCACGCCGGTGCTGGCCACCAGCCGGGGGGAGTTGGTCTGCGCTTCGTCTCAGGAGCGGCGCCGGCTCGGGGATGCCCTGGCGGCGCTGATGGCGCGGTTGGCGGCGGCGTTGGCACCCCAGCTGGGCTATGTGATCAGCAAGGGTGGCATCACCAGCCACACCCTGCTGGCCGAGGGCCTGGCTTTGGCGGCGGTGGAGCTGCAGGGCCAGCTGCTGCCGGGTCTGTCGCTGGTGCTGACGCCCGCGGATGGGGCTGTGCCGGCGCTGCCCGTGCTCACCTTCCCCGGCAACCTGGGCGAGAGAGGCACCCTGCGGCAGGCCTGGCGCTGCATGGAGGGGCAGGGCTCTGCACCCGGTTTGGCCGAGGCGGATCAGCCGGGTTCCTCCGCCTCTGCCGGTCCTGCGGCCAGCCGGGACGCTGCGTAGCCCAGGGCCACCAGCACCAGGGCCGCGAGGCTGTCGACCCAGTCGCCCAGGGCAGTGCCGACCAGAAAGGCCAGCGACACCGCGGCGACCAGCAGGGGGGTGAGGGGATACCCCCAGGTGCGGAACGGGCGAGGCAGGTTGGGCTCCTGGCGGCGCAGGGCCAGCAGCGCCGCGATGCCCGCCAGCGGCAGGCTCACGTAGAGCACGGCGCCCATGGCCAGCAGCCGCTCGAAGGAGCCCGCCAGTACCAGGGCCGCGGCCGCCGTGCTGGTGATTAGCAGGGCGATGGCCGGGGTGCCGCCCCCATTTACCACCGCCACAGCGCTGGGCAGCAGGCCATCACGGCTGAGGCCAAACAAAATCCTTGGGGCGGCCATCACCACGGTGTTGATTAGGCCCAGCAGCGACACCAGCGCGATGGCTGTGATCAGCAGGGCCCCCAGCGGGCCCGCCAGGGCCTGGGCCGCGGCCGCGGCCGGCAGGCTGGAGCTGGCCAGTTGGGTGATGGGCAGCACGTGGAGCAGGGCCAGGTTGATCAGCAGGTAAAGCACGAGCACCGCCAGCACTCCGCCGATCAGGGAGCGGGGCAGATCACGCCCCGGTTCGCTGAATTCCTCGGCGAAATAGACCGGGCTGGCCCAGCCGTCGTAGGTGGTGATCACCGCTTGCAGGGCCAGCACCACGGCCAGGCTCAGGCTCCGCCAGCCCGCCGCCGCAATGGGCGTCGGGGCTGGGAGCTCGATGGGGGGCGCCGTGGGGATGGGCAGCAGGAAGCAGGCCGCCACCAGGGCCAGAAAGGCCACCGCCTTGGCCAGGCTGAGCAGTTCCTGGCTGGTGCTGCCGGCCCGCAGGCCCCGCAGTTGGATCAGGCTGAACAAGCCGATCGCCAGCAGGGCCAGGCCCTTGCTGATGCTGCCCTCCAGTGGCATCCCTGCCGGCAGCAGCGCCTGGCCGTACTCCCCCACGGTGGTGGCCACCCAGGCCAGGCCGATGCAGTGGGCCAGCCAGTCGGCCCAGCCGACCAGGAATCCCACCTGCCGGCCGAAGGCCCGCTCCGCATACACATACCAGCCGCCGGCCTGGGGCAGGGCTGCCGCCAGCTCGGCGATGCAGATCGCCCCCAGCAGGGCATACAGCCCTCCGGCCAGCCACACCGCCAGCACCACGGCTGGGCTGGGCAGCTGGGTGGCCACCAGGCCAGGGGTGCGCAGGATGCCGGCGCCGATCGTGCCGCCCACGGCGCCGGCCAAGCCGAAGCCCAAACCCAGGATGTCCAGCAGCCGGCCTGGGGCTGGCTGGCTCATTGGTGCTGGCCGGCTTGCCAGCTGCGCTGCAGCAGCTCGATCGGGTGCAGCACAGGCTGCGGGAAGTCGCCCTCGCCCAGGTGGCGGCGCAGTTGCAGACTGCAGCCGATGTTGGCGCTGGCCACGAGCTCGGCGCCGGTGCCGGCCAGGTCGGCCGCCTTGATCCGGCCCAGTTCAGCGGCTTCCTCGGGCTGCACCAGGTTGTAGATGCCGGCACTGCCGCAGCACACCCCGGCCTCCATCGCCTCCCGCAGTTGAATGTGGGGGATGGCGGCGAGCAGCTGCCGCGGCTGCTCGCGAATGCCCTGGCCGTGCAGCATGTGGCAGGCGTCGTGGAACGCGACCTGCAGGGGGTGCTCTGCGCTGGCGGGGGTGCCGTCGGAGTGGTTCAGGGGTGCCAGGCGTGCCCGGAACGTCTCGCTCAGCCCGAGGTGGGCCAGGTATTGCTGGATGTCGGCCACCTGGGCGGCGAAACCCGCTGCCGTGGGGCTCTCCAGGATCGAGCCGTAGGCCTTGAGGGTGTGGCCGCAGCCGGAGGCCGCCACCAGCACTGCATCCAAAGGGCCCACGCCGGCGAAGCTCGCCATGAGGTCGGTGGCCAGCTCGCGTGTTTGCGCCAGTTCTCCCTGGTGGTGGGTGGCGGCTCCGCAGCAGCCTTGGCTTGGTGGGATGACCACCTCGATGCCGTTGGCGCTGAGCACCTCCACCGCTGCCTCGTTCACGGCTGGATCAAACAGGCGCTGGACGCAGCCCAGCACCATCCCCACCCGGGCGCGGCGTTCCCCTTGGGCGGGCACCACCTGGGGGAACGTGTCGCGGAAGGCCTCGGGGGCCAGCGGCGGTAGCAGTTGTTCCATCGCTTCCAGCTGGGGCCCCAGCAGCCGCAGCAGACCACTGCGGCGCGCAAAGGATTGCAGCGGCGTACCGGCGTAGGCACGAAGCGGCGCCAGGGCTGCCCGCAGCCGGTTCGGGTAGGGCAGCAGGGCCAGCAGCAGTTTGCGAAAGGTTCGCTGGGCTGGGCTGCGCAGCTCGGGGGCGTTGAGTTGGGGCCGGGTGGCCTCGATCAGCTGGTCGTAGCGCACCCCCGAGGGGCAAGCGGTGACGCAGGCAAAGCAGCCCAGGCAGCTGTCGAAGTGCTTCGCCACGGTGGCATCGAGCTGCAGCTCTCCGGCTTCGATGGCCTTCAGGGCATGGATGCGCCCGCGGGGCGAATCCATTTCCGTGCCCAGCACCCGGTAGCTGGCGCAGCTGGGCAGGCAGAAGCCGCAGTGCACGCAGGGGTCGGTGCTGGGGGCGAGCACGGGGCTGGTCATCAGGCGGGGCCCTGCAGCACGAACCGATAGCGCACATCGCCCCGACGC
>JBIPLV010000228.1:0-2627 GCA_044369475.1 Cyanobium sp.
TTTTGGAAGACTACTCTTCGGCTATCCAGTTGGCTGGTTTGGATCTTGAGCAAGTTTTGGCTCCGTTTGAGAGCCCTATTAATTTTGCTCCACGCTCTGAAGCAGAGCTTCGTGCGGAGCTTTCCCGACGAATCGGAGCCCGGTTGTTTCGTAGCCAGACCCTGATTGAGGGCTTTTTGCGCCTAGATTCAGTTTGGAAGCCACTTCGAACGCTCCTTAGCCATTTTGATCATCGACCTGGACGTTTGTACTCCTTCGTGGCTCGTAAACCATGAAGAGGATTGTTCAGTGTGACTAGTGCATTCGTTACCGGAGCACATGGATTCATCGGACGCCATCTGTCTCGAGAGTTGGCCCATCGAGGTTTCCGCGTCGCCGGGCTTGGCCATGGATCCTGGCCGGAGTCTGAGGCTGAGCAGTGGGGCGTTTGCCGTTGGTTAAACGGCACCGTTGACTCCGCCAATCTCGATGTGCTGGTGCGACAATCTCAACCTCCTGATGTTGTCTTTCATCTGGCAGGCGGTTCCTCGGTCGGCGCATCGCTTGCTAACCCGCGTGAAGACTTTCTCCGTACCGTCACCACAACCTCAGAGCTCATGGAGTGGCTGCGACAGAACAGCCCTCAGACGCCGGTCGTCCTCGTCTCCAGTGCTGCAGTTTATGGCAATGGCCATGACTGGCCCGTTTCGGAAACGGCATTTCTCAATCCCTATTCTCCCTACGGTGTGCATAAGCGGATGATGGAAGAAGTTGGGGAATCCTATTCCTCAAACTTTGGTCTCAAGGTTGTCGTGGTTCGTCTGTTCTCGGTATTTGGTCTGCAGCTTCGTAAGCAGTTGCTCTGGGACTTATGCACCCGACTGGCTACTGGCACCTCATCCGTTCTTTTAGGAGGCAGTGGATCTGAGTTGCGTGACTGGACCGCCGTAAGTGACGTCGTCCATGCATTGATTGGTTCATCTCAGCTGGCCGATGCTGGCTGTACGGTGCTCAATATTGGTACGGGCACGGGTACAAGCGTTCGCACCGTTGCTGAGTATGTCTCCTCTTCATGGCATCATCAGGGCGGTCAATCCTCCGTTCTGCAGTTCAGCGGAAAGTCGCGTCCCGGTGATCCGCTCCGCCTCGTTGCTGACAGCTCCAAGCTCGACGATTTGGGGCTGTCGTGCAGGCAGCCCTTAGAGGCTAGCTTGAATGATTACGTTCGCTGGTATCGATCTCTTATTGGGGTGACTGTTTGATGAGGGTTGGATTTACTCTTAGAGGTTCCATGAGATCTGCCGGGGGTTATTATTACCTCCTTAATCTCTTGTGCGTACTTCGGAAGTTCGAATCCGAACGGATTACCCCGATTCTGTTGGTTGGAGAAGATGAGGCGCAGGAGCGCCTTGCTCCGTTTCAGGGCCTTCCGGGGCTAGAGATTCGCCGGTCTAGGGCTCTCAATCGATCTCGTCAAACATTTGTTGCCGCACGAGCTGTGCTCTTCGGATGCGATACCGAGTTCAGGGCGTTGCTTCGTGAAGCTGCGCTTGATGTTCTGTTCGAAGCGGCCATGTTCTACGGCTGGCGCCCTGGCTGCCGTGTGCTCGCATGGTTTCCTGATTTTCAGCATCGAGCACTGCCACACCTGTTCACTCCTGTCGGGTGGTGGCGTCGTGAGCTGGGATTTCGCTTGCAGGTCACCGCTAGACGGCATGTCATTGTCAGCAGTCATGACGCCCGTGCACATGCATTGCACCACTATCTCGCGCCTCAGCACGTCAGCGTCGTACGCTTCGCTCTGCCCCCGCCATCGGTCCATGATGTGGAGCGCATCTCCGAAACGGTAGGGAAGTATGGGCTTCCGAGTAGGTATTTTTTCATGCCCAACCAGTTCTGGTTGCACAAGAATCACCTGCTTGTGATCGAGGCCCTGGCACGTCTGGCACAGCATGGTGACGTGCCAACCGTGCTTGCCTCAGGCCAGCAGGTGGATCCCCGCCATCACGGGCACTTCGAACGGGTACGTGAGGCTGTACATCAGCATGGTCTGGATCCTTACTTTCTTATGCCTGGGTTGCTGCCTAAGGAGGATATGGCGCCCCTGCTGCTTGGTGCCACTGCTTTGCTCAACCCATCCTTGTATGAAGGTTGGAGTACCCCTGTCGAGGAGGCAAAGTCTGCTGGCGTGCCGATGATACTTTCGGATCTCGATGTGCATCGCGAGCAAGCTGAAGGACAAGCTGTTTTCTTTGCTCGCCATGATCCAGGTGCCCTCGCTGATGCGCTTCGTACCTTTACCGACCAGGATTTCGAAATGAGACAACGCCGACGGGAGCTTGCCGGCTCTCAGGCTGAGCTGCGTATCGCTCAGTTCGCCCATGCCTTCGTCGCAGCGACCCAGCAAGCCTGCCCACCATCCGCAATGCGGCGATGATCGGTTCTTCGCCTGGATCCGATCTGTGGGCTGTCAGGCAGGTAGGGCCTGCCCGTTCTGCCGTCTCCTGCTGGCTGGCATATGTCTGCTTAGTCAGCGTCGCCCCGCATATGCCCGTGTCCGTTTGAGGCTCTTTTCCCCTACTCACTCTCCATCAGGCCCTTCCCCGGCCACTGGCGCTGCAGCAACGATCTCCGCTGGCGGGGACCGA
>JBIPLV010000216.1:0-2612 GCA_044369475.1 Cyanobium sp.
CTGATCAGGTCGAGATCGGTTGCGGCGGAGGCGCTTTCAAGCACAAGGAGGGGGCGATTCCGCCGACCTCAACCCATGCTGACAGCCCCGGCAAGGACGCCTGTGACGGACTTTGAATCAGCCCTGCGTGTGGGGCACTACCGCGTGGTCTACGAATGGCAGCGCAACGAGCTGTTGATTCTTGTGGTGCGCATCAGCCATCGCCGCGAGGTCTATCGCTGATAACCCTCCCCAGCGAGCCAACGAGGTCTGCACTCTCCGGATTCCTGGCCCCAGCGCTCGATCCGCGAAACCACGGAAGCCTTCCTGTTAATACAGACATACCATTGCCTGATTCGGGTCCATTCGGGCTCATTCAAGGTCGCTACCGAGGCCGGATCCATCACAAGGCTCGCCGAGCCATGCGGCCCCATCCCGCGGCCTTAGCTGTTCGACCACCAGGGGTGGTCAACACTTCTGGCTGGCGCCCTGAGCATCCCGGCCCATGACAAGGTCGGAGTGGGTCTCCACCTTGCCGCCCTGGCGGCGCTTGGTGGCGTAGACGAAGTCTTCTCCGTAGGAGTTGTTGAACTGGAGACCCGTTTACGACATCGAACAGCGAACGAAGCAGCACGAGCTGAGAGAGCTCGAAAGCGAGAAGCGCTTGAATCGGCTGAAGATCGAAACCGAGCAGATCAGGAACGAAACCGAGCTGCTGCGGCTCGAAAACAAGCGACTCGCCGCGCTCGAATCGAGGCTCGATGCCTTGTTGCGCAATCCCGATTCCTCCTCGCAGACACCGCCCGCAACCGGCTCCAGCTGAGCGCGGCCCATCGTGAGGGCGTAGGTCACCATCGCGCGCAGCAGCACCGTGGCCGCCTGGCCGAGCAGGGCGCGCAGGGCGGCCACGGGGCTCGGGATCCGGAGGTCGGGTGGGCGCTTTGCCGGGATCTCTGCTGGACTGAAGCCTCTGCTGCCTTGATGCCCGTGACCGCCGGCCTCGCACCGGGACGCCCCACCACCCTCTCCGGCCGCATGGCCCGCTGGGGCCTGCTGATCGTGGTGGCTTACGGCCTGGTGGCACTGCTCACTCCCCTGCTGATCCACGCCGGCCTGCTGCCGGATGCCAACGCAGGCCTGGAGAACCCGATCTATGCCGCCCCCAGCTGGGGCCACTGGTGCGGCACCGACCGTCTCGGCCGTGATGTGTGTGTGCGCACCCTGGCCGGCAGTGGTGTGGCCCTGCAGGTGGTGCTGATCGCCCTGGTGGCCGCCCTGGTGGTGGGCGTGCCGCTTGGCATGGTGAGCGGCTACCTCGGCGGCTGGCTTGATCGCACCCTGGTGCTGCTGATGGACACGCTCTACACCCTGCCGGTGCTGCTGCTCTCGGTGGTGCTGGCCTTCCTGCTGGGCAAGGGCCTGCCCAATGCCGCCGCTGCCCTGTGCGTGGTGTACATCCCGCAGTACTTCCGCGTGGTTCGCAACCAGACCGCCCAGGTGAAGGCCGAGCTGTTCGTGGAGGCCGCCCGCTCCCTCGGCGCCGGTCCCCTGTGGGTGCTGCGCCGCTACCTGCTGCGCAACGTGATCACCTCCGTGCCGGTGCTGCTCACCCTCAACGCCGCCGATGCGGTGCTGGTGCTCGGCGGCCTCGGCTTCCTCGGCCTCGGCCTGCCGGAAACCATTCCCGAGTGGGGCAGCGACCTGCAGCAGGCCCTCACCGCCGTTCCCACCGGTATCTGGTGGACCGCCCTGTTCCCCGGTGTGGCGATGTTCGTGCTGGTGCTGGGGCTCTCCTTCCTCGGCGAAGGACTCGAGAGCTGGCTGAGCGGCAGCGGCACGGTGGGGCGCTCGGAGAGCTGAAGCAACCACGCCCTCAAGAGCCAGGCCAGATCGCCATTCCTCTTGACGATTGCGATAGCGCAATTATAAATAGCAAAACGTCTTAACCCAAAGCCACCAGCAACTTCATACTTAGCCAACACCAATCAAAAGGCTCGCAAAGCACGCGACAACATTGATTTCCTGCATTCACAACAACTTGCTCCCCAGGCAATGCTCGAAAAACTCTCAGCACTTCTTCTCCAAGCAGATCCAAGCATCAAGCTCACAATCCTGGAGATCGGAGCTTTGCAAATACAAGGAGAAGCCGAGCCTTTTTACAAACTCATAGACCTCTTACCCGGATCAAAAGTGATTGGCTTTGAGGTCGACGACGCCGTCTGCGAACAAATGAATGCTCAAGCCGGAGCAGGGGTGGAGTTTTTTCCGGTAGCACTTGGCAGACAAAGCGAACGCAGGGCATTTTACGCAACAGAGCATCCAATGTGCTGCAGCCTATACGAACCCAACGAGCCATTAATCAGTCTTTACAATAATCTCCAAGTAGCCTATCTCAAACACGAGAGCGAAATTGACACTCTCAGTCTAGACGAGTTTACCGAAAAGCATTGCATCGGAAGCGTTGATTTTATCAAAATTGATATTCAAGGAGCCGAGCTTGATGTCTTCATGGGTGGCACGAAGACCCTCAGAGACACGCTAGCCATTGTGTGTGAAGTGGAATTCATACCTCTCTACATAGATCAGCCACTATTCGGCGATGTCTGCAATTTCTTACTTCAAAACGATTTGAT
>JBIPLV010000431.1:0-2610 GCA_044369475.1 Cyanobium sp.
GGCAAGGCCGGGGAAGACGTGCTCGCCGGCGGCGGCGACAATGACATGGCCGACTACTCCTATGTCGTCCCGGCAGTCACCATGACGCTGGACTCCGCGGGCACGGTGACCGTGACCGCCGCGGCCGGCGACACCGATGTCCTGACGGGGATCGAGAACATCCGCGGCGGCTTCGGCGCCGACCGCCTGGTCGGCGACAGCGGGGCGAACGTCATCGATGGCTTGGAGGGCGGCGACACGCTCTCCGGCCGTGGCGGCAACGACACGCTCTTCGGAAACACCGGAGCGGATACGGCGGACTACGCCTATCTCGCGACCGGATTCACGGCGACGCTGGACTCGGCGGGCACGGCGACCGTTACAGCCGCGGCGGGGGACACGGATCGCCTCGTGGGAATCGAGAACATCCTCGGCGGGACAGGTGCCGACCGTCTGGTCGGCGACGACGCCGCCAATGTCCTCACGGGAGGCGGCGGAGACGACACGCTGCGTCCATTCTACGGGAACGACACACTCGATGGCGGGCTCGGTCGCGATCTCGCTGACTTCTCGTACGTCGCCGGCGCGAGCGTGAACTTCACGATCACGCTCGATGCGGGTGGCACCGTCACGGTCACCGTCGAGCCCGGGGATACCGACAGTCTCCTCGGGATCGAGGATTTCATCTCCTACAGCGGGCACGATTCAATATCCGGCGACGCGAACGCGAACTGGATCCAGGGCAGGGACGGCAACGATTCTCTCTTTGGCGCCGGAGGCGACGACACCCTCGCCGGCGGCAACGGCAACGACACGCTGGGCGGAGGGGTTGGCAATGACCGCCTGCTCGGCGAAGCGGGCACGAACGTCGCCAGCTACAGCTACCTGGCGTCGACGGCGCTCAACGTCACGCTCGACGCCGCAGGCACGGTGACGGTGACCGTCGCCGGGGGGGACACGGACACGCTTGAGGGCATCGTCGGGATCGTGGGGGGAGGCGGCAGCGACGTCCTGAGGGGCGACAGCGGCGCGAACCTGATATCCGGAGGCATCGGCGCCGACACGATCCGTGGCGGTGGCGGAGACGACACGCTGGAGGGCGGCGACGGCAACGACATCTTCCAGATCTCGGGGACGTCCGAGGGGATCGACACGGTCAATGGCGGCAGCGGTTCCGACACGATCCTCAGCCTGACCTCGGCCTCGGTGCTGAACGTAGCCTCCGGCCTCACGAACATGGTCGACGTCGAGAAGTTCGAGGGCACGGGCATCGATACGATCCTCGGCACGACGGGGAACGACGTCCTCGACTTCTCGGCGCGCACGGTCACGGGCTTCCTGGTGAGCGGCGGAGCCGGCAACGACGACATCACCATGACCGGCGCAGACGACTCGCTCCGGGGCGATGCGGGCAACGACGTGCTCCGGGGTGGCGCCGGAAACGACACCGCGGACTACGGCTACGCCAGCACCGGCTTCACCGCGACGCTCGGCGCGGGCGTCACGGTCACGGTCACCGTCGCCGCGGGCACCGACCAGGACACCCTCGTCTCGATCGAGAACATCGTCGGCGGCAGTGGCAACGACAAGCTTGTCGGCGACGGGGTTGCCAACTCGATATCCGGCGGAAGTGGAAACGACTTGCTGGATGGCGGCACGTCCGATGACACGCTTTTCGGCGGAGATGGAAACGACACCCTCGTCGGTGGCTTTGGTTCGGACACGATGAACGGAGGAAGCGGCCTCGATGTCGCCGAGTACGTGTCCGATCCGAGCGCGAGCGCCGGCATCTACCTCCGGAAGGCAACGGGCGGCTTCACTGTCTCGATCGGCGGAGACCAGGATTTCCTCGCAGGCATCGAGTACGTCTGGGGCGGCGACGGAGGGGACACGCTCAGCATGCGGGATGCATCGTCGTTCGACGACGCGGCGACGCTCCTGGGCGGCAATGGAAGCGACGTCCTGGTCGGCAGGTCCGGCCTCCTGACCGGGCCGCCAGGCCTTTCGGACACGCTCCAGGGTGGATCCGGCAGCGACTCCTACTACCTGGTCGGCCGCGCCGAAGTCTCCGGCGACGTGCTCTACGACAACTCCAAGGGCCTGCCCGTCATCGAGAACATCGAGGACTTCACCGAGACGATCCAGATCTATTCCGGCACGTCCTACACAGGCGACTACTTCGGGGGGTTCTTCGAACTCGTCCAGATATCGGGCGGGTATGACGGCACGAATAGCGGCTATGGAACGCCCGGCGTCGCGGTCGTCGTCGTCGACACGACCCCGGGCGGCTACCTGTACCTCGATACCGACGTCACGCAGCCTGGCTATTCGGTGCTCGCACGGGTCCTGAACGGTGCCGAGAACCTGACCACGGGCAACGTGTCGATCGTGGATGGCACGATGACGCCGCCGCCATGACGAAGCTGCCGCGAAACGAGGCGAAGCACGGCGCCGGGAACCGCGGTGAATGGACCGAGGTGTCGGCTTGAGCGCCAGTGCGCGCAGCGACCGACGCGCCGCGCGGCGCCTGATCCTGCGCCCGGTGCTGCGCTCGGCGCTCGAGCTGCTTGCGCTGACCTGCTTCATCAACGTGCTGGCGCTCGCGGCGCCCGTCTTCACGCTGCAGGTCTA
>JBIPLV010000244.1:0-2606 GCA_044369475.1 Cyanobium sp.
CCAACAGGTCGAGGCCGGTGCGGTGGCTGCTGTTCTTGTCCATGCCGAGCAATAGCCCATGGCCGACGGATAGCAGCAACGTCACCGCATGGACGGTAGTGATCAGCCGGCCCGCTACCAACAGGCTGCCGCACTGAAGGGGGCTAGGGCCGAGCAGCAGGTGCACTAGCAGCCCGGTGTGCAGCGGCGAGATGGAGGAGCTCCAAATGCATAGATGAACTCGACTCTGGTCGATATGCAGGATCGCCATAGTCGTTCACACTATGACTTTCATAGCAGCAGCTTGGCAAGGACGCGGCATTAGACCCCATGAAGCAGTCAATCACCCCTGTGTCGGACTCCCTCACGGTTAACGTGGGAGCGAGATGATCAATGCCTACTTTTACAGTCCCACAATCTGGTGGTGCGATAACAATTTCCTCCACAGCGGGAGGTTTTACTCAGAATAGCAATCCCTATCAATATTATTTAAATGGTAACGGCACCAGCCAGCAGTCAGATCGGTTTACCTTCACATTTGCCGATGGTAGATCTTTTTATCTTACTGGCTTCAATCAGTTTGCCGGCTTCAACACATCCTCTAACTTAAGAAATGTTGTTGGCATACCAAGCACCGCAGATGCTGGCTATGGAAGCACTATTAACGTTATTGGAGGCGTCAACTTCTTTGACACTTATGATATCTATGATGCGACATCAAATGTACTACTGGTGGATAATTTTCAGCCGCAAGTTGCTTTGTCGGCTAATAGCTTTTTGCAGCCAATTGCCGACTTTGAGTATTCATCGGGAATCCTTACGGTTAGAACGCCAACGCAAAGTTCTGGCTCCTTTAAGCTTGCTTCGATACCTTCAACTGGCACGCCCTTGTATGATAGTCCAGTAACTGGCTATCGTGGTGGAGCAGGATCTCCAGGCCTGCTTAGTTTTGCGCTTACAAATCCAAACCCGCCATCCCCATCGACGCCCGTCTGTTTTCTAATTGGAACGCTGATCAGAATGGCAGACGGGTCTGAGGTTCCTATCCAGGTGCTTAAAATTGGTGGCCAAATTGCAACGTCCAAAGGCCCGCTTCCCATTAAATGGATTGCAAAACGCACGGTTTGGAAGCAAAGGGCAAGTAGAAGCGAGTACAAAAAAGCTTTGCCGGTGAGGATTCAAGCTGGATCCCTTGGCAATGGAATCCCTTGCATTGACCTCTTGGTTTCCCGCTGTCACGGAATATGGGTTGATGGGAAAGTGATTAATGCTAGTTATTTAGAGAATGATGTCAATATCGCGCAGGCATCAGAGGCTGAGTTTTCTGGATGCATTCAGTACTATCACCTCGAATTTGACGAGGAAGTGCTTGTCCAGGCAAATGGTGCCTTGGCCTGTTCGTACGTGAATATGAATAACCGTAGATATTTCGATAATTACCCTGAGTTCATCAGCTGTTACTGCTCTGCTGATTTGACTGCAGACACTGTGATTCGGTCAGGTCCACGGAATCGGCCTTCCTTAGAAGGCCATAAAGATCGTGTCAAGAGAGCCTGGACGCCACCTGGTTCCAACAGTGACTCGCATGCTTGCAATCAGGTTGCTACAGCGAAGTGGGTGGCGTTTTAGGCGATAACTTTTTTCATTGCGTTCTTTCACATCGTCATCCGGCGCCATCTGAAGCCCCTTCCGCTCGATTACTGCTGCATCTTGCTGAACCAGCCGGCGGCCCTTGAGCGGCCAAGACATATGGGTACAGCCCTATTGTCGATGAAGCTATTAGTTCTATCCTACTAGCTTGATGGACTTTCCAAGTCTGGGTCAAGGTAATGAATATGCGTTGGAAGATAGTCATTGACGGCCTGTTTTATCAGTGGGATGTGACTAATAAGGAGGGTCACTTGAGATTCATTAAAAGAAAGCTAGAAAAAACTGCTTCGCTAACGATGACTTGTTGAAGATCACGGCTCCTATCAGGTGCTGAGCGGCGATAGCCCTAGGGCACTCTGTACATGCGCGAAGCCGCCACCGCTGGCGATGGCTTCGCGAAAGACATCATAATTCTCAGCATATTCATTGAGCACACCCGCGCTGAGCGGTGCTGGCGCTGATTCGGTATTGAACGCCGAAAACACATGCAGCTGGCCGCTTTGGCCAGCTTTCACACCGAAGCTAGGGTTGTCAACAGTGGTTACGTCCAGTTTGTGATAAGACAGGCTGATGCTTCCCTTGCTAAAGCTCCAGTCGGGAGCCCTGCGGCCATACCAAGCTGCTTCTTCGAACACATGTGCAGAGGGAACTTTGACGATTGGAAAACGCACCATCGTGATGGAGTCACCATCAAGACTGCCGTCACCTTTGGACTGACCGAACAGATTCGTGACTTCTGAGGGCAGACCGAAATCGCTGAGGGTCGCGCTGTCAGGGCCAACTCTGATCTGCTTTTGCAGTCCTGTGATGGGGTCTGGCGCTTCATTCGAATTCATCAATAAGACAATCGAGAAGGGCTTTTGCGTTCCTTTGCTGTCCTGGATCTGTCGCAACAGATGGCCCAGGGCAGTGTTGTCGGCATAGGCGCTGTCGGCGAACCTCAGTGCCCCAAGCTGGGCTGCCAAATCCAGAGTTTT
>JBIPLV010000300.1:0-2602 GCA_044369475.1 Cyanobium sp.
TTGTTGGTGGCCGTGTAATTCGCGATCGTCGTCCACGTCAGGCCGCCATTGGTGCTCACAGCCACGCCGTCGCCGGTTGGAAGCTGGTTGCCGGCGGTGCCCCCGGCCAGAGAGGCAAGCGTGAACGTCGAGGGCAGTGGCGTGAGCTGCTCGGCGACGCCGGTGTTGGTGTTCAGGCCGGTGCGATACTCGAACTCGAGGAATGCCGACGGCTGATTGGCCAGGTCGATGCTCCAGAACACGGCATTGTGCTGCGTGGAGGTACCACCATTGCCACTCATCCGCAGCCCACTCGAGTCCGCTGCGACTGCACCGCTCCCGCGCGTCGTCACCGCGCCACCGACGGCGCTCAGTGTGTTCTCCTCGAGCGTGAGCACGGTGTCGGCGGGCGAGCGCACGAGACGGGTGTTCGTGTCAAAGAGCTGGGTCACGCCGGTCTGGGCAACGAGCGGCGCGGGCTGGTCGCCATACTCGGTGCCGCGCCGGATCTCGAGCTGGTACGGGCCCTGGAGTACCTGGGCGTTGTATTCGTTCGCGATCGGCGTGCCGATTCCGAAGAATGCTGTCTGGTCGGGTAGGGCGCCCGTCACCATCTCGCCCCGCTCGGCGAAGCCGACGATGATGTCGTCGATGTAGAAGCCTTCGAAGGCGTTGTTCGCCCCGCGATCGCGACTCGCCGTGCTGAAGCGGAAGTCACCGGTGTCCTCCGCAGGGCCGTTGATATCGTTGAGCAACTCTGGTGTCGCACGGAAGAACTGCAACTGGCTGTTGCTCATCCCCGTGGCCACGCCGACGGGTTGCGAAAGCGTGATTCGATTGGTTGCCGGGTCGATCGCAGTGATCGTGGTGGCCGCCGGAATCCGCTGCGTCACGGTCGCGCCGATACTGTCACGCGCCGAGACGTCGAGCGGCGAGCGGACGACCATCCCCACACGCAGGCCTTCGACCGACCCGAGCGTGACGATAGTGCTCGCCGCCGTGACACCGCCCGCCGCCACCGTCTGGATGGAATCGGGCGTGATGCGGCTGCGATCGTCCGGATCGAGTTCACCGGCCGTGCTGAAGTCGAACCGCAGCCGGATGTTCGAGGAACCGGCCCACTTGCCGAGGTCCACGCGGGCCTGCCGCCAGTCAGCGGTATCGAACAGTTCCTGGGCGTGCTGGTTGTTCGCCGTGCCGATCGCCGACGAGACGGAGAGCGCGGCGGGCAGTTCGGCCTCGGGCGCGTCGCCATCGTTGTCAGATCGGGACTGATTGTTCGTCGCCAGCATCGTCCATGTCAGGCCGTCGTCGGTGGACACGAAGACGCGGGCACTGTCGCGCATTTCGTTAATGCGACCGGATGCGTTCTGCGTCTCGAGGAAGTAGCTGAAGTAGAGAGTCGGCTTGTCGGTGTAGCTGTAGCCGGCAAGGCTGAACGGATTCGTGATCAGGCTTCCGTACGCGCCACCGGGAAGGTTGTAGTTGTTCCCGATCGCCGCTCCGCCCGGGCCGGTGAGATCCTGCTGCCAGTTGTACGAGCCGTAGTTCGTCGTCCCGTACTGACCGCCGCCACCGTAGGATGTGTACCCGCCGATGCGTGTATCCCAGTCCTCAAGGCCGAAGTACATGCTCGTTCCGCCGACCTCGCCGGGACGCATGTTGTCGCGGGTGGCGTTCACGCCGTGACCCTCGTCGCTCGCCGAGACCGGATCGCTGTTGAGGTCGCCACGCCGCGTGGTGGAATGCCAGAGATTGATGTCGAGCGGTGAGAACGCGAGGCCCGTCGCTCCAGAGACGGTCGGATTGGAGACGTGGCTGTCGGCGTATCCGTCGTTGTTGTTGTCGAAGACGTTCGCCATCAGCGCCGGCTGGTCTCCACCCGTTACAGCGTCAGCATCAGGAATGATGCAGACCAACCGGCCGGTGCTCGTGATCGCGAAGAATGTGCCGGCGAAGCGGCCGTTGTCGAGATTCACCGGGCCGGTCGCGAGGCCTTGGAACGTCTCGCCAACGCCAAGCACGCCCGAGAAGTCCGCGAGCACGCCGGTGCCAATCGCGGCGAAAAACTGCCCGGTGGACGTGATCGCGTAGAGCGTGCCGTTTTCGTTGCGGTGCTGCAGGCCGGTGACGACACCGGTGCGGCCCGTGTTGGTGGGTGTCGTGCCCGTCAATTGGAGGCGGTAGGTGTCGGGTGCCGTGCCGTCGAAGTCGACGGTGCCGGCACCGCGGGAGGAGTAGAGGTATGACACCCCGCCATCCCGGATCGAGTAGAAGACCTGATCGGTGTAGTCACCGACACCACGCCGCCCGATCGCGACCGCGTCCACCGACTGCCCTGAAACCTGCCAGAGCGTGGCTGGCGACGGGTCATCGCTGATACCGTCGCCGACGGTCGAGAGGATCGCCCCCGTCGCGGTGTCCATCTCGCGGAGCAGGCCGTTGTTGGCCGCGTCATTATTCGCGCCGAAGTATTGGAAGAGCCGGCCGTCGGTTCGCATGTCGATGTCGCCGACGGATCCGCCCGTGTACGACCCATTGGCGATCACCGTCTCCCACGCGTTGCCGATGGCATCGCCCCGCGAGGCGTCGACCGTGAACAGGCTGCCCGCGGTAGACACGA
>JBIPLV010000210.1:0-2596 GCA_044369475.1 Cyanobium sp.
AACAACTGTGACTCACGGGCACCTCCTCCGGTGTGGATGATGCCAGCCGGCGACGCATGCGGCCTGGAGATCTGAATCCCCGGGCCACGCCGCTGCTGACGGAACCATGCCATGCTAACCGCGGCCCGCTGCCAGTGCGACCACGGCGCTGCCCGGGAGAGCAGGGCAATCCCCCTTGCCGAACCCAGGCCGCATCGGCAACTCCAGCAGCCACCTTGTCGTCAACCGTGTCGTCAACCGTGTCGACGCGAGCGGCCGGCTAGCATCAGCGCCCGATTGAACTACTGAGGTCTACTCAATGAACGTACTGCTGGTCTATCCGCGTTTCCCCAAGACGTTCTGGTCGTACGAAAAAATCCTTGAGCTGGTCAATCGCAAGGTGCTGCTGCCGCCGCTGGGGCTGATCACCGTGGCTGCGATCCTGCCGCAGGAGTGGACCTACCAGCTGGTCGACACCAACATCCGGCCGGTGACGGAGGCGGAATGGCGCTGGGCTGATCTGGTGGTCATCTCCGCGATGATCGTCCAGAAGGACGACATGATGCTTCAGATCGCCCAGGCCAAGCAGTATGGCAAACCCGTGGCGGTGGGCGGGCCCTACCCCACCTCCTCGCCCCAGGATCTCGAAGCGGTCGGGGTTGATTATCTGATTCTCGACGAAGGCGAGATCACCTTGCCGATGTTCGTGGACGACATCCGCAAGGGGGTGCGCCAGGGGCGTTACAGCGCCGAAGGCGCCAAGCCGGATGTCACCCAGACGCCGATCCCACGCTTCGATCTGCTCGATCGCCCCGCCTACGACTCGATGTCGGTGCAGTTCTCCCGGGGCTGCCCGTTCCAGTGTGAGTTCTGCGACATCATCGTGCTCTACGGCCGCAAGCCGCGAACCAAGAGCCCCCAGCAACTGATCGCCGAACTGCAATGCCTCTACGACCTCGGTTGGCGCGGCGGTGTGTTTATGGTTGATGACAACTTCATCGGCAACAAGCGCAACGTCAAGCTGCTGCTCAGGGAATTGCGCGACTGGCAGAAGCAGCATGGCTATCCATTCCGGTTTGATACCGAGGCATCCCTCGATCTCGCCGAAGACGATGAGATGTTGGATCTGATGCTGGAATGCAATTTCGCCGCCGTATTCATGGGGATTGAAACCCCTGATACGGACAGCCTGGCGGTGACCATGAAGTATCAGAATACCCGTTCTCCCCTGCATGACTCCATTGATAAGGTGACCAAAGCCGGTCTGCGGGTGATTGCCGGCTTCATCATCGGCTTCGATGGCGAAAAGGCCGGCGCTGGCCAGCGCATCGTTGCCTTCGCCGAGAGCACCGGCATCCCCACCACCACCTTTGCCATGCTGCAGGCCCTCCCCCATACGGCCCTCTGGCATCGTCTGCACAAGGAGGGGAGGCTGCTCGCCGATGGCGGCAACATCAACCAGACCACCCTGATGAACTTCGTTCCCACCCGTCCGGTCGAAGACATCGCCAAGGAATATGTGGATGCCTTCTGCTATCTGTATGCACCAAAAACCTATCTGGACCGCGTCTACCGCTATTTCCTCAAGCTGGGGGCGCCACGTGTCAAGCCACGCTTCCAGTGGCCGGAATGGGCTGTGGTGCGGGCTCTGTTGATCGTCTGCTGGCGCCAGGGGCTGGTGCGATCCACCCGCTTCGCTTTCTGGCACCATCTGATCCACATGCTGATCGCCAACCCGGCGGTGGCCGAGCAATATCTGGCCGTCTGCGCTCACAACGAGCACTTCCTCGAATATCGCGACATCGTGCGTCGCCAGATCGAGTCCCAGCTGGCAGCTCACCAGGAGCACAGCCCTGCTGCCAGGATCCCTGCTCCGCTGGCGGCCGCGAGCTGAAAGAGCGTCTCTGCCGCGATCAACCAACAACAAAGAAGTGCCTTGGACCGCTAGCGGCACCCTCTCCGCGGCAGTGAGGTGCCTCAGCGAGCGCTGAGAGGCCGTGTGCAAAGAGATGCAAAATGTACAAAGTGATGCAGCGGTGAGCTGCTGCGACGATCTGCTGTTGCTATTGCCCAGGCAAGCCTTGGCTTGAGCAACCACCGGTTATCCGCGCAGGAACAAAACAGCCTTACAAGCGCGGGGGCAGGTACCACGAGGCTCACCATCTGATCCGCACCCTGCGCCTGCGGCTGACGAAAGCAGGGGAGGAGCTGCTGGGTGCCGGAGAGCTGGCTGAGGCAGAGGAGACGAACCGGTCGACCGGGAGAGCTGCCAGACGGTCCCCGTAGGGCTTGCATCCCAAAACTATGCACCTGGTGCATAGGTTCGCCGCGATGAGGATGGGGATGCTGCTGCCATCGCCGCGGAGCTGCTATAAAACTGCTCAGACTGCGGCGGTCTGGTGTCAGATGGAGGTGATTGTGAATCAAAGCGCTGGCTCGTCGCTGGCTGCGCGCATCGCTGCGACGCCGCGCTGCTGTCGCCCCTTGGGCACCCTTGCCGCAGGGCAGCCAGTCAACAGCTGCAATCAGCCTGATGCTGCTGCGATGAGCTTCACAGCAGGAGGGAATTGATGGACGTTTTCTCCTTCCGCGACCGGGTCGTCGAGGACTACGGACA
>JBIPLV010000081.1:0-9414 GCA_044369475.1 Cyanobium sp.
CTGGCGATGACGGTGCTGGGCCACGCCACCACCCTGCCGGTGACCCTCGAGGAGATGCTGCACCACACCCGGGCCACGGCGCGCGGCCTGGCCAGCAGCTGTTCCTCCGGGCAGGAGCCGCTATTGATCTGCGATCTCCCCTTCCTCAGCTACCAATGCAGCGCCGATGAGGCCGTGGCGGCCGCCGGGCGGGTGCTGAAGGAAACCCCCGCCGCCGCCGTGAAGCTCGAGGGTGCCGAGCCGGAAACCCTGGCCGTGATCGACCGGCTGGTGCGCAGTGGCATCCCGGTGATGGGCCACATCGGCCTGACGCCCCAGTCGGTACACCGCCTGGGCTACCGCCGCCAGGGCAACGACACGCCCAGCCAGGAGCGGCTGCGGCGCCAGGCTCTCGCCCTGCAGGAGGCTGGCTGCTTCGCCCTGGTGCTCGAGCACGTGCCGGCCGATCTGGGGGCATCCCTGCAGCAGGCGCTGGAGCTGCCGGTGATCGGCATTGGCGCCGGCGAGGGCTGCGACGGCCAGGTGCGCGTTACGGCCGATCTGCTGGGGCTCACCAGCAAGCAACCGCCCTTCAGCCCACCGCTGCTGCAGGGCCGGAGCCTGGGGGTGGAAGCGCTGCGGCGCTGGATTGCCGCCCAGCACCATCCAGCCCAGGCGCATCCAACTGCGCCTGCCACCAGGCCAGCAACTCCCGCAGCACCCCATTGCTGAGGGCCAGGCCGGCTGGATCACTGAGCCGCCAGCGAGGTCCCTCGATCCGCAGCAGGCCCTCGCGCCACCACGGCTCGAGCCGCTGACGCAGCTGGGCGCAGCCGGCCTCGCCCAGCAGCTGGGGCAGGTGCACCCCCTCACGGCGGCGCAGACCCACCAGCAGCCGCTCATCAACGGGCATTCCCGCCCCGGCTGCAGCCCCGGGATCCCCTGGCTCGCCGCTGCCTTGCGGCTGGGCCAGCCAGGCGGCATAGCCCTCGCGGGTGCGGGGCCGAGCCAGCCGCTCGCCCCAGGGCGCCGAGGTGGCCCCCATGCCGAAGCCCCACCAGCCGGCACCGCTCCAGTAGACGCGGTTGTGGCGGGAAGCGTGGCCGGGCAGGGCGTAGTTGGAGATTTCATAGTGGCCATAGCCGGCGGCGCTGAGCTCGGCCCAGGTGAGCTCCATCAGGTCGGCGCCCAGGTCGGCATCGGGCAGCTCCAGCTGACCGCGCTGGTGGCGCCGCGCAAACACGGTGCCGGACTCCAGGGTGAGGTCGTAAATGGAGAGATGGGGCGGCGCCAGCCCGATCGCCTCGCCCAGCTGCTGGCGCCAGGCGGCCAGAGCCTGATCAGAAGAAGCTCCTGCGGAAGAAGCCTGACCCGGCAGCCCCTGGATCAGATCCAGGCTCCAGCTCGCCAGGGCGCCGCGGCGCTGGGCCTCGGCCAGCCAGGCCGCAGCCTGCCGCAGGTCGGCGCCGCAGTGGCGGCGCCCCAAACTCGCCAGCACGGCGTCGTCGAAGCTCTGCCCGCCCAAGCTCACCCGATTCACCCCGGCCTGCAGGTAGCCCGCCAGCCGCGCCTGATCAAAGCTGGCCGGATCGAGCTCCAGGGTGATCTCGGCGGCGGGAGCCAGGCCGAAACGCCGCCGCAGCGCCACCAGCAGCCCCCCCACCTGGGCCGGTGTGAGCAGCGAGGGGGTGCCACCACCGAAATACACCGTGCTCAGGGGCGGCCCCGGCGCAGCCAGGCCAATCTCCTGGTGCAACAGCTGCAGATAGACCTCGATCGAGGCCGAACCTGGCGCCCCCGACTCGCCGCCGGCCCGGTCGCCCAAGGGCACCACCGGGAAATCGCAGTAGAAGCAGCGCCGATGGCAGAAGGGGATGTGCAGGTAGGCACTGCGGGGCGGCCATCGCGGGCCGGGGATTTGGGCAGTCACAACAACAAGTGCGGGAACCCCTTCAGGCCAAAGGCGCGGAAATCAGGCATGCTGCAACCCTGAACGGATGGGCAGCCACGCAAGACGGGAATGGTGGACTCCCTCATCCTGATCCTGTTTGTGATCTCCGGGGCCGCTGCTGGCTGGCTGGGGGTCGACCTGCTGCCCGCGCCGCTGCTGCTGCAGGTGGACAATCCCGAGGGGCTGCGCACAGTGCTGGGTGGCTTCGGCGCCTTTTTTGGACTGCTGGCGGGCTTTTTCTTTGGTCAGCTGCGCCGCAAGCTGATGGCCCAGGTGCGCACCATGCCCACCGACCTGCTGATCAGCCGCGCCGTCGGCCTGATTCTGGGGCTGCTGGTCGCCAACCTGCTGCTGGCCCCGATCCTGCTGCTGCCGCTGCCCTGGGAGGTGGTGTTCGTCAAACCGCTGGCGGCGGTGCTGAGCAATGTGTTTTTCGGGGTGTCGGGCTACAACCTCGCCGAGGTGCACGGCCGCACCCTGCTGCGCCTGTTCAACCCCACCAGCACCGAAGCCTTGCTGGTGGCCGATGGCGTGCTGCAGCCCGCGAGCGCCAAGATTCTCGACACCAGCGTGATCATCGACGGGCGCATCCGCGGCCTCCTGGCCTCGGGGCTGCTGGAGGGCCAGGTGATCGTGGCCCAGAGCGTGATCGATGAGCTGCAGGCCCTGGCGGATTCGGGCAACGCCGAGAAGCGCGGCCGCGGACGCCGCGGCCTCAAGCTCCTCAGCGAGTTGCGCGAGCAATACGGCCGCCGGCTGGTGGTGAACAGCACCCGCTACGAGGGCAACGGCGTCGACGACAAGCTGCTGCTGCTTACCGCCGATACCGGCGGCACGCTGCTCACCGCCGACTACAACCTGGCCAAGGTGGCCGAGGTGAAAGAGCTGCGGGTGCTCAACCTCAGCGAGCTGGTGATCGCCCTGCGGCCCGAGGTGCAGCCCGGCGACGAGCTGCTGCTCAAGATCGCCCGCGACGGCAAGGAGGCCGACCAGGGCGTGGGCTACCTCGACGACGGCACGATGGTGGTGGTGGAAGGGGCCCGGGGCCGCATCGGCGAACGGCTGCCGGTGGTGATCACCGGTGCCCTGCAGAACCCCACCGGACGCATCGTGTTTGCCCGCAGCGACGGCGCCCGCAACGACGCTTCCACGCCGGAGACCAGCCCCGAGCCGGCCCCGAAGCGCAAACCCCGCAACTCCGAGCGCAACTCCGAGCGCAGCAAGACCAATTCGGCCCAGACGAATCCGGAGACCGGTGGCCCCCGCTAGGCTCCGCAAACGTGCTTTCCATCAACCGCGGATGTCGGTGTCAGCCCCCTACTACGGCGATTCCGCGGTCATGCGCACCCCGCCGCCCGATCTGCCGAGCCTGTTGCTGAAGGAGCGGATCGTGTATCTGGGCTTGCCGCTGTTCAGCGACGACGATGCCAAGCGCCAGATGGGCATCGACGTCACCGAGCTGATCATTGCCCAGCTGCTCTACCTGGAGTTTGACAACCCGGAGAAGCCGATCTTCTTCTACATCAATTCCACCGGCACCAGCTGGTACTCCGGTGATGCTGTGGGCTTCGAAACCGAGGCCTTCGCCATCGCCGACACCATCCGCTACGTGAAGCCGCCGGTGCACACCATCTGCATCGGCCAGGCGATGGGCACCGCGGCGATGATCCTTAGCGCCGGCACCAAGGGCCAGCGGGCCGCCCTGCCCCACGCCTCGATCGTGCTGCACCAGCCCCGCAGCGGCGCCCGCGGCCAGGCCACCGACATCCAGATCCGGGCCCAAGAGGTGTTGCACAACAAGCGCACCCTGCTGGAGATGCTGTCTGCCAACACCGGCAAGTCGGTTGAGCAGCTGTCGCGCGATTCCGACCGGATGACCTACTTCACCGCCGAAGAGGCCAAGGAGTATGGCCTGATCGATCGGGTGCTCACCAGCCAGAAAGACCTGCCCACAGCACCTCCCACGGCCGCCGGCCTGGGCTGAGCCACCCCCAGCGCTGTTCAACGGCACCCCGCGTTCCACCGACCACCCCAACCAAACCCATGCCCATCGGCACCCCCAGCGTTCCCTACCGCCTTCCCGGCAGCCAGTACGAGCGCTGGGTTGATATCTACACCCGTCTGGGGGTGGAGCGGATCCTGTTTCTGGGCTCGGAAGTGAATGACGCCGTGGCCAATGCCCTGGTGGCCCAGATGCTCTATCTCGACTCCGAAGACAACTCCAAGCCGATTTACCTCTACATCAACTCCCCTGGGGGCTCGGTGACCGCCGGCCTGGCGATCTACGACACGATGCAGTACGTCAAGAGTGACGTGGTGACGATCTGCGTAGGCCTGGCAGCCTCGATGGGCGCCTTCCTGCTGGGCGCCGGCACGAAGGGCAAGCGCTTGGCCCTGCCCCACAGCCGGATCATGATCCACCAGCCCCTGGGAGGCACCAGCCAGCGCCAGGCCAGCGACATCGAGATCGAAGCGAAGGAGATCCTGCGCATCAAGGACATGCTTAACCACAGCATGGCCGACATGACCGGTCAGAGCTTCGAGAAGATTGAGAAGGACACGGACCGCGACTACTTCCTCAGCGCCGCCGAGGCCAAGGATTACGGCCTGATCGACCGCGTCATCGCCCACCCCAGCGAGGCCTGAGCAGCGGCAGGGGGGTCGGCCGGCGCTTTCGTAAGCTCGTTCCTTGCCCTGCCCAGACCCGAAGCCTCGATGGCCAAGCTCTATTACGACACCGACGCCGACCTTGCGCTGCTCAACGGCAAGACGGTGGCCATCATTGGCTATGGCAGCCAGGGCCACGCCCACGCCCTCAACCTGAAAGACAGCGGCGTCAACGTGGTGGTGGGCCTCTACGAAGGCAGCCGCTCGGCTGAAAAAGCCAAGGCCGATGGCCTTGAAGTGCTGAGCGTGGCCGATGCCTCGGCCAAGGCCGACTGGATCATGGTGCTGCTGCCCGATGAATTCCAGAAAGCTGTTTACGACAAGGAAATTGCGCCCCATCTGAGCGCCGGCAAGGTGTTGAGCTTCGCCCACGGCTTCAACATCCGCTTCGAGCTGATCAAGCCCCCCGCCGATGTGGACGTGGTGATGATCGCCCCCAAAGGCCCTGGCCACACCGTGCGCTGGGAATACCAGAACGGCATGGGGGTGCCGGCGCTGTTTGCCATCCACCAGGACGCCAGCGGCAAGGCCCGTGAGCTGGCCATGGCCTACGCCAAGGGCATCGGCGGCACCCGCGCCGGCATCCTCGAAACCAACTTCAAGGAAGAAACCGAAACCGACCTGTTCGGTGAGCAGGCCGTGCTGTGCGGCGGTCTGTCTGAGCTGGTGAAAGCTGGCTTCGAAACCCTGGTGGAAGCGGGCTATCAGCCCGAGCTGGCCTACTTCGAGTGCCTGCACGAGGTGAAGCTGATCGTGGATTTGATGGTGAAGGGCGGCCTCACCGCCATGCGCGATTCGATCTCGAACACCGCGGAATACGGCGACTACGTGAGCGGCCCGCGCCTGATCACCGCCGACACCAAGGCCGAGATGAAGCGCATCCTGGCCGACATCCAGGACGGCACCTTCGCCCGCAACTTCGTGGCCGAGTGTGACGCCGGCAAGCCGGAGATGGCGAAGATCCGTGAGCGCGATGCCCAGCACCCGATCGAGCAGGTGGGCAAGGGCCTGCGCTCGATGTTCAGCTGGCTGAAGGCAGCCTGAGCCCCTGGCCCTGGCTGCTGGTGCTGGCCGCCTGCGGCCTCGATCGCCTGGTGGGGGACCCGCGTTGGTGCCTCCACCCGGTGGTGGTGATGGGCTGGTGGATCACGGCCCTGCGTCGGCTGGCTGAGGCCTGGGCGGGTGATGCCCCCGGGAAGCTGCGCCTCGCCGGCGCCTTGATCACGCTGCTGCTGGTGAGCGGCAGCAGCCTGGCGGGTTGGGGGCTCGAGCAACTGGTGCGGCAGCAGCTGGCGATGCGCGGCCCGTTGGCCGCGGGCCTCAGCCTCGCCGCCTTCACGATCGCCCTGGCCAGTGCCTTGGCCGGGCGCAGCCTGGAGCAGGGGGTGCAACAGGTGCTGCACGTGCTCCCACCAGCCGTGCCGCCGAGCGTCCCGCCACACGCTCTCCAGAATTCCGTACAGCTTGCACAGACTGCCGAAGCGCAGAACACGAAAGCCCCCGAGAGCCTGATCGCCGCCCGACAAGCCCTGGCTTGGATCGTGGGTCGCGACACCAACGGGCTGGATCGATCCGAGATCCTGCGGGGCAGCGCCGAAACCGCCAGCGAGAATGCGGTGGATGGCTTGTTTGCACCGCTGTTCTGGATGCTGGTGGGGGCTGGAATCGTCAGTCTGAACCCCGCCTTGCCCGGCCCGCTGGCCCTGGCCTGGGGCTTCAAGGCGGCCAGCACCCTCGATTCGATGCTGGGCTACCGCCGCGGCCGCTTGCGCTGGCTGGGCACCGCCGGCGCCCGGCTCGACGACCTGCTGGTGTGGCTGCCCTGCCGGTTGGTGGCCCTGAGCCTGCCGGTGGCAGCGGGGCACCCTGGCCGCTGCGGAGCGGTGCTGGCGGTAGCCCTAGGGGATGGGGCAGCCGACCCCTCCCCCAATGCCGGTGTCTCCCAGGCGGCCTATGCCCACGTGGCGGGGGTGCAGCTGGGCGGCACCAACCGCTACGGCGGCCAGATCCGCAGCAAACCTCTGCTCGCCAAGGGCCTGCCGCCAGCCGATGCAGTGGCCGTGCAGCGCATCCTTGAGCTGAATCGTCGGCTCGAAACGCTGTGGCTCGCCACCGCCGGGACCATGGCGGCCATGGTGTCGTTCATCACGAAAACTCTCAGCTGATTGCCCCAACAGCAGCGGCTAACGAAGCTGCGGGAACGTTCCTGGGCCCATGCCAATTCGCGACCTGCTCGAAGAAGCTCTGCGAGAGCCGACGATCGGCCTCACCCCTTGCTTCCGCTGGCACGCCACGCCAGTGGGCATCGCAGCTCTCTGGCAGGCCGGCTCGCCTCCCAGCTCGCCGCCGTTCGAAGACGCCCTCAAGGAAGGCCTGCAGGTGGGGCTCGACCTGAGCCGCGAAGAGCGGGAATTTCATCAGCTCAACTCGGGCCTGGTGCTGCTGTTTCACAGCTAGCCAGGAGCGGACGCGGAAAGACCAGCGCCCATTCGTGCAGCGTCCAGTCAACACAGCCCTCAAGGATCAGCGGGTCGCTCTGCACGAGCAACTCGGCTTCAGCCCAGTCGCGGGCGCGAAACACCAACATGCCGCCGGCTCCTTCCCCACTGCGGCCAACCCGATCAGCCCAGTAGCCACTGCGTGGCGAATGGCCCTTGCGCTCCAGATCCGCCAGCCACGCCACATGGGCTGGGATCACCGCATCGAATTGCGGCTTGGGCACAAGCCCAGCCTCAAGCTTCACAAACCAGGGCATGGGATTCAGCCATTGCGAGCCGACGGTACCGCTGCACGAGCAAGGGCTCCGCAACACTGCGGTGTGCAGGGTGGCTGCTGTAAATCAGCGGCAATCCATCTTGAAACCAACTAGGACCGATACGTTCGCGCACGTGTTGCACAAGCCAAGGCTGATGAATTGCCTGCACCCCTCAATCAGCCAACGCCTGACACCACTGGTGATCGGCATCTCAGCGGAGCGACGCCGTGCCGTACTGAACATCGCCCAACAAGCCGCCAGTTGGCAGGACTTTCTGGATGAGCTGAAACAAGGAGACTTCCCCCTTCCGCGCGACAACTAGGGGCAAGGTGACCAAGCCCTGGCCCTAGGAAGGATGAGACAAGGGCGGAAGTGGTGGCGTGATCGATTGAGCAATAAGATCTTCCACCAAATCACGGATCGAACGACCTGTGCGCCTGCTCAGCATCTCAAGCGCTTCGTAGGCCTCCTCACTCAACTCCAGATCCAGACGCCTTGGCATCTTGGAGGAATCGAGCTTCCAGGCGTCTACCGCCTTCTGTGGATCATCAACCATGGGTCATACGCAAAACCAGCGCTGGCATCAAGTAAAAACGTGCGCGTTCTAGACAAGGAGTTGGCGTTGCAATCCAACCCAAAGGGGGAGAAGAAAAACCCAGAAACCAATCAGAAGCCAGGCCCTTCCAAAATCCTACAGCCGAGGTAGACGAGAAGACAGATGCCAACCTGCAAAGATCGTCAAATCTAAAGCAAATCAGCAAAATCCTAGCAGGCACTGCAGGAAAAAGGGTCTCAGGCAAAGCGCTTAATATAAGTTTGCACATTTAGGCGAAAAGGGTCAACAGTGGCAGGCTGCAAGGCAAACTAGAAAAGGTCATGGAATGCCAACAAATGATCCACGGAACGAGGGAAGGCGCAGGTGATGGATTTATTGGCAACCGCGCCCCGCAGAGGGTCACGATCACCTTGAACTACGCTGCTTACAAGAGCTTGGAAAAGCGGAGCACGGTGGAAGGGCGGTCGATGAGCAACTTGGCGGCATTCATCCTTGAGAATGCGCTGACAAAAAAGTCCAAAGGCAACGATTAGAACAGGCAAGATGGGACAAATAAACGTGCTGCCAATTTCTGCGGAGAATGTCTGATAGCACGTTCAACCCCCAAAACCTTCGGGGTCGGACTCTGTTGTTCCGCTGCCTAGAAACAGGGTTCGTGACCACTGCTCCTGCACTCACCCGCTACCAACGCGGCAGGCACATTGACCCATCACACAGGGAACTGCCGGGTGAGCGACCTGCCAACTGGGCCAAAGAAGTGCCTACAACGGTCTGTGAGCTCTGCGGAATGGTCGTGAAGGGCAACCAGCGATGTCAGAGGGCGCAGCAAGCAGCGTGATGAGCAACCCCCTCTGGATGCTGGTGCCCTGGTTGGTCTTTGCCATCGCTGCTGGACTGAAGTTTTGGCGGGCCACCGCCCTCTTCCGCAGGGAGCTGCTCAAAACCCCATCCCAGACCGAACGTTTCAGGCAGAGCCTGGAGCGGATCTGGACATTGAAGTCGTGATGCCTGGGGCGAGATCTTCTACAACAGGGTCGAACCATGAATCACCGGCCCTGAACGGATCACCGGCCCTGAACAAGGGCGACCGCCCTTGAAAGAGTCAGACCCATTACATTGTAAATAAGAAATCCGTGCCCGAGAATCAAAACCCGCGAACGAGCCGATTTTCCCTTGATAGCATTAATCGAAGGAGAAAAGACAGACGAGAATGATGCAACGAAATAGTCGATCGGCCTTGGAACTTCAGCCTCACAATCGAGGCGAAAAAGACAGCGCTGCCCACCCCTAACAGAAGCATCCAGTCGCCAGTAGATCCAACCCCAAACAAGAAGCGAATAGGGCAGAAAAAAGAGAAGCTGCGTGATCAGAAGAAACCTCGACGACACGGAGTCAAAGACAAGAATATTCAGACCAATCAACTGGATGACCATCCTGAAGACAACATAGAGCCCCAGGGCGTCAAAATACCTGCGCGCCCAAGCGGGGCGCTCCTCCTGCAACAGG
>JBIPLV010000211.1:0-2581 GCA_044369475.1 Cyanobium sp.
GCATCAGTCTGCAGCGGCAGGTTCAACCGGTGGCTGCGCCATGGCACGATCAGGCCGTGATGTGCCCTGAGCCAAGCGAGCTCCAGGAGCTGGTGCGCGACCTGCATCAGCAGGCAACCCCCTGGCTTCCCAGCGGGCTAGGCAGCCGCTTGAACTGGGGTGCACCGGTGCTGCCGGCGCCTGGTGAGTCGACACCATTGGTGGTGAGCACCCGCCAACTCAACCGTCTGATCGAGCACCGCCAAGGAGATTTCACCGTAACCGTGCAAGCGGGCCTCCCCCTGCAGGACCTTCAGACCGCACTGGCTGCAACAAACCAGTGGCTGGCGGTCGACTGGCCTTGGGGCAGTGGGATCGACGGTGAGCTCAGTGGCAGCGTGGGTGGGCTGGTGGCCCGTGGGCTAGCCGGGGGACTAAGACAGCGGCACCTGGGGATCCGAGACCAGGTGATCGGCATCGGGGTGATACGCGCCGACGGCACCACCGCCAAGGCCGGAGGCCAGGTGGTGAAGAACGTGGCCGGTTACGACCTGATGCGGCTATTTAGCGGGAGCTGGGGCAGCCTGGGCCTGATCACGGAGCTGACGCTCAGGACCCAGCCGAGGCCGCGTCACCGATCGGGCTTGCTGCTGCTGGGGCCATTGGAAGGCCTGGAAAAGCTGCGGCAGACGTGTCTCAGCGCCCCATTGCCACCACAACGGTTGGATTGGTGGAGTCGTGCATTGTCTGAGGTGGAGCAGCCTGCTCTCCTGCTGACTCTGGCCAGCATCAGCGCAAACGCTGTGGCCGAGCAGATGCAGCAGGTGCGAATGGTTGCCGATGGCCTTCACGTAGCGGTGAAGCGATTGGAGGGGCAAGAGCTGAAGCACGCGGAAAGTCGAGGGTGGGGAGCAGCCACCCCGTCGCCTGGCAAGGAAGGGACGTGGCTGCTGCATATGGGGGTGCTGCCAGCAAACGCCAGACGGCTCCAGGAGGCTGTCGAGAAACTGAACCTTCACTGCAACCTGGCAGCCGGCCAGGGGCAAGGCTTCGCATGGAGCTCGGGCAACGGGTTGAAAACCGATCAAGTCAGTCAGTTACGACGACACTGTCTGGCGCTTGGTGGTGAGCTCAACGTTCTAATGCAACCGCATTCGACGGATTCCGCGCTCGCCAGCTGGAACGCATCAACAGCGCAAAACTGGATTGATGCCATCAAGAGAGAGTTCGACCCTCTGCAACAACTCGCCCGAGGACGACTGCCAGGGCATTAAGCCTCAATCAGGCTGTAGCGACATTGGAAGCTCATGCTGTCTCCAGGGTTGAGCCAAAGGCAGCGATCGCCGCTGGCAAGGGATCCACGGGGGGCAGTCCAGGGTTCAAGACAGACCATGGGACGGGGTGGCTCGCTCCAGACGACTGCCAAATCCAGTGGTGCCTGAAGTTGCAATTCAATCGCCCTGTTGGCTCCAGCATCCCGCAATGTCACCGAGCTGGCTGGTCCTGCGAGAAGATCAACCCCCTCGGCAATGCACAGGAGTTGTTCAGACGTTGATGCGGTCTCCATGGTGAGATGGTTACAACACGGCGATGGGAGCCCCTGAACCGACACGGCCCTCAAATCGCTGATGGAGAAATAAGGGTGCAGGCCAAGGGAGAAAGGCATCGCCGCAGAGCCACTCGAAAGCTGGTGGACATCAGCCGTAATCACAAGGCTAGAGGGCTCAAGCTGGTACTGAATGCTTAACCGGAACGGAAATGGGTAGTGGCAAAGGGTGGCTTCAGAGTGGCGCAGGGTCAGTTCCACACCGGAACAATCCTCGAGACCTTGCAAGCTCCAGGGAAGATCTCGAGCAAACCCGTGCTGCGGCATGGGGTAGATCCCCTTAGGCAGACGAAGAGCATCTCCTGGGAGATTGCCACAGATGGGGAAGAGCACTGGGATTCCCCCGCGGATGCTCTTCGATGGGTCAGCAAATCGTTGGGAGTCAAAATAAAGACATTCTCGATCAAGTACTTTCCAGGAGCTAATCAGCCCACCTCGACCCGGGAAAATACCTAGAGAATCTCCATGGTTAGAAACGAAGCGATACAACTTCGGCTCCTCAGAGATCAACCGAAGGTGCTCGACGCAAGACGAGGACATTTGAACCTCAGAAAGAAGCCTGGAGGCTTTCGATAGACACAAAAGCTAGTATACTAAGTAAAACATCAAAGAGACATGATCGCGATATTTTTGATGTGGTGGACTTTTGCACTGGTAGCAGCCAGGCCTAGGAGCGAAGAGGGGCAGAAGGATTACGGAGACTCGGGCTACACGCTGATCCTGGGAACACTCCCACTGGCCTATGCAGCAACAGGCTTTCTAGGATTGGTATTGACACAGCTATCATTACTTCACTACTCGATCACAGACATCAGTGCTGCGATCGCAGGGGCGACGACAATATTCAGGCGTCGATCACTTGGCGCACCCAGACAATCGACAAGAGTGTTCATGGATGATCTACACAACATCATCAATGGACAATGCGGAAACAAGGGTCTATGGAGAACTATCGGTTTAATTTGCATCCTGATTGTCGTTGTTTCAATTGGACCG
>JBIPLV010000294.1:0-2577 GCA_044369475.1 Cyanobium sp.
CTGCGCTGGGCTTCCTCGGCCGCTTTGCCGCTGGCGGGAGGTCGCTCGACCGGGGTTCGAGCCATGAGCTGGGAGCCAGCCTGAACGTCAAGGGCAGGCCGGCCCGTTAATTGCATGGACTGACTGGCCTGGAGCGAAGCCTCTTCAGACACAGAGGCACTCGGCTCGGCAAGCAGCGGAAACGCAAGACCTGCAGTCAGCAAAGCAGCAGCAGCCACGCCACCCGCCAGCGCTGATGGACCTGGAAATGCCTGATAAGGGCGCCGAGTCCAGCGCTGGGCGCCAGCGACGCCACCAACGAACCGATACGCCAGCCCGGAGATGGGTCGCACGGAATTGCCACGACAATTGTGGTCTGATTAGCACAATCAACGCCGAACGACAAGGGTTCATTGTTGAGACTCCAACACAGAGCAACACAGCCATCGCCGGAGCCCGTCAAGCGATGACAGCACTACAAAAAAATATGACAACCAGCGTGGCGACTTCAGCCTGGCGTCAGCAAGATAAAGGCAGTGTCTATTGATGACATCTCACATGTCGTTCCAATACCTCGATCAGATCGTTGCAACCAGCAATGCTGGCGACCTGCTTGAGCTCTTCAATCTCGGCTTCGGCGCCGGCAAGGACACCGTCAACGCCTTTGAAGTACTGAAACGCCTCAGAGACTCCAGACCCATGGGACGATGCCTCTCGTTGCTGCAGCGGGATGAAGCCAGTCAAGACCTGATCGAGCGCCGCGAATTGGTCAAGCCCTACAGCCAGGACGAACTGCTCACCCTGCCCAAGGGGACCCTGGGTCGCGTATTTGCAGAGATCTGCAAAGTGATGAACTATGACATCAACTTTTATCCGACACCTGAGTATTTCAACAACCTTGAAACAGCAGCTGATTATGTGAATTACAGGGTGCTCGCCACCCATGATATACATCACATCGTTACTGGTTTTGCCTTGAATGGCGCCGGTGAAACGGGGGTCATTTCCGTCAGCGTTCAACAGTTTGCCTTTCCCGGGTACGTGTTCATTGACATCACCTCACTTCTCGGGAGCTGGCTGATGGGCGAAAAGCCCTATCGCGATATCGAGGATGAACAGGAAAAGACGCGGACTGCACGCTACAAATTGCAATGCATCATGAAAGGCATGGCGATGGGCGAAGACGCCGCATTGCTGTTCCCCATTGACTGGCATGCCCAGATGCACAAAGACCTTGACGTGGTGCGCCAAGAGCTGGGGATCACTCCCGTGACCGAAGGCATCACCAGCTGGTACAGCAATCCCCAGATTGTGGCTGCCCTTCACTGAACCGAGATCTGAACATGACACCCGCACTCTCGAACACACCCTCCCAGAGCTGGGATCCGATTCAACGCAAAACCTTCATCGTTGCGGCGTTTGCAATCGTTGTTGGTCTTTTTTCATTCGCGACAGCACCCTATCTCCTGACCGCCATTGGAGAAGAGCTCAACTTCTCTGTCGACAATGCCAATCTTCTGAGGATTGCACCGCCAGCGGCAAGCCTGCTGGCGGTGTTCATTGCTGGTGCCCTGGGTGATGTGTTTGGCAGCAAGAAAGTCTTGCTGAGCGGGGCCCTCGTTTACTGCATTGGAATTGTCATTGTTCTGACCGGTCACAGCTTTGAAGCGATCCTGGCCGGTCGGGCACTTGAGGGCATTGGTGCCATGCTCTTGCGTGTTCTGAGCCTGGCGCTTGTAGCCGCAGCGTTCCCATTACCAGCCCAACGCGCCATTGCGTTTTCTGGTTTTGCCGCCGTCTCTCCCGTGACCCAGATTCTGGGGCCATCGATGGCGGCCCCACTGGCCGGATTCGCCGGTTGGCGTTCCGTTGTGGGTGTATGGCTCCTGCTGGGCTTTCTGTTTATTGGCGTTGCCTGGCAGCTCCTTCCAAAGGATCCTGACAAGAGCCAAAAGATGGAGTTCACAACTCCAATCCTTGCCGGCCTTGCACTGGTTCTGCTCTCCTCTGCCATCTCGGCGTTCCAGGGTTCCTCTCAGAGAGGTCTCACGATCCTTGTGATCGCTGGCTTAGTGATTGCCGCGCTTGTGATTTTGGTGAAGCGACTCAAGGCTCCGGCCTTTGACTTCACCCTGCCGACGCAACCCGGTGCCATTTTCGTGCTGATTGCTCTTGCTGCGGCCAATATTGCCGACCCGATCTTTTTTACAGCCCTGTTTCTGCAAAAACAGCACAATCTCCTGATCGCTGTCACCGGTTTTGCCCTGATTCCCCTGAACCTGGGGTCTGCAGCGGGCAACTTGATTGCTGGTCCGATCATCGCGCGCATTGGTGCCTACAAAACTGTCCTCACCGGCTTTTTGATTTCAGCTGCGATTGCCTTGACCCTGCTGTTTATCAAACCAGAGACTCCTGTTGCAGTGGTGATCGCACTGATGAGCAGCTTCATGCTGTTCAAAATGCTGGGATCTCCCGCGCTGCTGACAACGGTGATGGGATTGGTTCCCGCTCGCCTGGCCGGTGTTGCATCCTCATGGCGCAACGCCTCTCAGATCCTTGGCGTGGCGATCGGTGGAGTTCTGGTGGGCAGCATGGTCT
>JBIPLV010000257.1:0-2576 GCA_044369475.1 Cyanobium sp.
CCGGCACGCTCATCGACCTGGGCGGCCTGGACTCGCTGTCGGGCAGCCCGCTCGTGCTCGGTCTGACGACGACTGAGATCGACCGGATCACCGCCGGCACGCTGGCCGTCGGTTCCGTGAATGCCGGCCGCGCGACCGTCTCGGTAGCCCTGGCTCCCGCGAATGCCTCGACGAACCTCGCCATCCGGTCTGCCGCAGGCGTCACGCTCCGCGCCGGCATGACGACCGCCGGGGGAACGATCACGATCGACGACGGTGCCGGCGGCGACACGGCCGTCGTGGTGGCGGCAGGCGTCACGCTCGACACCACGGCTGACGGCAGCGTGGCGACCGGTGCGGCGGTCACGATCCGCGGCACAGTGACGAGCGACACGACGAATGATCTCACCATCAACGGCGGCACCACCGGCGACGTACTCGTCACGGGCACGATCGGCGCGGTCGGGGGAGGAGGAGATTTCTACATCCTCTCGATCTCGGGCAACGACATCACGCTCGCCTCCATCGATGGCGTCGTCGCCCGCTCCGCAATCAACGCGGCCGACGGCACCGATGCGGGGTCGCTGACCCTCACCGGCCAGACCTACCGGATGACGGGCGGCGTCGATCTTTCGAGCGGCGCCGCGGCGAACCCGCTCCAACTCACGGGCGGTGCAGCCGGGGCCACGACGACCATCACCACGTCCGGCGGGCTGGTGGAAATCACCGGAGCCCTCGACCTCAACGCCCGGAACCTCTCGATCGACATCACCGGGGCCGGTGCGGTCCCGGTCGGCGGCGACCTGCTTGTCAACCAGAGTATCAACGGCGCGGGCGCGTTCGCGATCGACGCCGGCTTCAGCGGCGTCGTCACGTTGTGCCAGCTCGGCGGAGACATCGGCGCCATCACGCCGCTGACCTCGTTCACGATCACCAACGCCAATCAGGCGTTCGTCGTCGGCAGCCTCTCCGCGGGCACCCTGACCGTGAGCGACACGTCCGACTTCGTCCAGGTCGCGGGTGTGCTCACGCTCACCGGTGGGCTCATCACCGCGGCGGAGCCCTACAACCTCCGGTTCCTCGGGGGGAACTCGGGAGCCAACTCGATCGCCGGCACGACCACCTTCCTGAACAGCGGGACGCTCAGCTTCGGCGACCAGGGCCCCGGCGACGTGTTCACGTTCGTAGGCGGCGTGGTGGCCACCGCGCCGGCGGCCATCCGGCTCAGCGCCACCATCGCCGCGACGACCGGCGCGATCACGCTCGGCAATGCCGACACGCTCGTCACGGTGGTGGGTGCCGCCCGGATTGGCGGTGCTTCCACCGGGGCGATCACGCTGGGCGGCATCCAGCTGGATTCGGCCGCGCAGATCGTGCTCGGCACCGGCGTCGCCAACGTCATCCAGACGGGGGCGATCGCCGGCATCGCCGGCGGCTTGGGTGAAAACGTCACGATCGACACCACCGGCGCGGCGACCGTCACGGGTGCGATCGGCACTGGCATCGGCAACCTGACGATCACCAACTCGGGCGGGACCACGTTCCAGTCGACGGTGGCCGCCGATCTCGTGACCATCACCGACACCACCGGTACCGTCACGTTCGAGGGCGCACTCACCGCCGCCGGCCTCACCACGAACTCGAAGCCGTACACCGTCTCGCTGCTCGGCAGCGGCACGACGATCACGAGCGTCACGACCTTCGCGAACTCGGGCGGCGTGACGCTCGGCAACGGCGGCGACACGATCACGTTCGCCGGTGGCGTCACGAGCGCGGCCGGCCCGACGACGCTCGCCGCCACCGTCGTGACCACCGACGCCAGCTTCGGTGTGGTGACGCTCGCCGCCGACGCCACGCTGACTGCGGGCGGCAACGTGACGTTCAACGGCCCGGTGGAAGGAGCCCACGGCTTGAATGTCACCAACGCGGCCAACGTGACCTTCGGCGGCGACGTGGGCCAAGCGACGCCGCTGGCCGACCTGACGGTGACGGCTCCGACGGGGACGATCGATGCGTCCGAGAGGACGATCACCGCCGGCGGAGTGGCCTTCAACTCGGCCAATCAGATGGTGGGTTCGATCGAGACCACCGGCGGGGTCAGCGGCTCGGCGGGCTCGGGCAACCTCACGCTCAACGCCACGCGATTCCTATTCGCCCTGCGCAACCTCACCGCCTCGCGCACCATCGCCACCGGAACCGGTGATGCCATCTTCGCGCCGACGGCCGACACGTTCCTGCAGCTGACGAGCCGCAACGGGTCGGTGACCTTTGGCGGCAACGTCACCGCGGCCGGGTTCGGCGGCGGTCTGGCCGTGAACGCGACCGCCTCCATCGACTTCAGTGGCGGGCTCAACGAGTGCGGCTCGACGTCGGTCCGGCTCGATGCCGGCGCCACCGGCGACATCCTGTTCCGCGGCGGGGTGCGGGATCTCGATACGCTGTCGATCTCCTCAGCCGCCAACGTCACGGCCGAGGCGGCGATCAGCGACGTGGGCGCGGTCGCCGTCAGCAGTGCCGGCGTGGTGAGACTGGCCGACGTATCCTCGACGTTCGTCCAGGAGTACGCCGCCGCCACCGTGAAACTCGCCGGTGGCACC
>JBIPLV010000012.1:0-29309 GCA_044369475.1 Cyanobium sp.
ACCGCTGGGGGATTCCTGAGGCCTGCACCCGGGCCTGGGCCACCAGCTCAGCGGCAATCTCGCGGTGTTGCTCGCCATACACCGCCAGCTGCACAGCCAGCTGCTCCGGATCCCGTGCCGCCAAGTTCGCCAGGCTGGTCACTCCCTGCTCCAGCAGCATCTCGCGGCGCTTGCCACCGATGCCGCTCACCTCGCTGAGGTGTCCCATCGCTGCGGCCTCTTGATCGCAAAGGGCGCGCCAGCTGCACAGGGTGCACTTCTTGCGATCACTCACCAGAGGCGGCGGTGTAGCGGGGTCGAGGTCGGCGGCCAAGCGGTGCAGGCTTTCATCAAGGTGGTGCTGCAGGCCACCACCGAGGGCCAGGCGCTCCCGCTGCAGGGCCCGGCCCTCTCCCGCCACCACAAGGCCATGGGGCACGGGCGACTGCTGATGCGCGGCCAGCAGGCGCCCCCAGAGGGCCAACATCAGCCGAGCTTCGCGGGTGAGCCGCCGCCCTTGACGGGCCAGCACTGGCCGGTAGGCGAAGTCGCCCCAACGGCTCTGGCCGGCGATGCGCTCAAGCAGGGACGGATGGGATTCCACCTGCAACCCCTGGGGGCCCTGGCCCCGCAGGCGCAAGCCCACCACCCCAGGCGCCCCGTCGGCGCAGGCCGCCTCGCCATGGCCGGGGCGCTGGGGCAGCAGGGTCTGAAAACTGCGCAACTGGTCACTGAGGGCCAGAGCGCGGTGGGCATTCCACTGACGCTCCCCTGGCTCGCCAAACCGATCGAGCCAGGCGCGACGCCGACAGCGCAGCCAACTGCGCAGCAGGCGATCGGTCAGGGGAGCTGACGTGAGGGGCAGTGGCGTCAAGGAGGGCATCCACCAACGCAAACGCTAGGGCTGGAGCGCCAGCGGCACAGCAGAATCGATCCAGCTCGGCGTTTCCGCCCCCATGGCCTCAGCCCCCCTGCCCCTGGAGGCCAGTCCGATCGCCTTCGGCACCGATGGCTGGCGCGGCATCCTCGGGGTCGACATCACCATGGAGCGCCTGCTGCCGGTGGCAGCGGCCGCCGCCCAGGAGCTCGCCCATTCCGCCCCGCAGGGCCTGACGAGCCGCGAGGTGGTGATCGGCTACGACCGCCGCTTCCTGGCCCCTGAACTGGCCGAAGCAATCTGCAGCGCCGTGCGGGGCTGTGGCCTCGAGCCCCTGCTCTGCGACGCCCCCACCCCCACCCCGGCCTCCAGTTGGGCGGTGGTGCAGCGCCAGGCCCTCGGTGCCCTGGTGATCACCGCCAGCCACAACCCGCCGGAATGGCTGGGTCTGAAGATCAAGGGTCCCTTCGGCGGCTCCGTGGAGGGCGACTTCACCCAACGGGTGGAAACCCGGCTGGCCGCCGGCGGCATCAGCGTGCCAATGCCTGGCGAGGTACGGCGGTTTGGAGCCATGAGCGATTATCTGGTAGGCCTCCAGGCCAAGGTGAACACCGCTGCTCTGGCCGAGGGTCTCGAGCGCCTGGGGCTGACGGTGATCGTTGACCCGATGCACGGCTCAGCGGCGGGGGTGCTGCCGGCCCTGCTGGGCCAGCGGGCCACGGCCAGTGGTGCAATTCGCGAAATTCGAACGCACCGAGATCCGTTGTTTGGGGGCAACCCACCCGAACCCTTGGCCCCCTACCTGGGCGAGCTGATCGCCGCTGTGCAGGCCAGCACGGCCGCTGGTCGCCCGGCGATGGGGATCGTGTTTGATGGCGACGGTGACCGCATCGCCGCGGTGGATGAGCGCGGCCGCTTCTGCAGCACCCAGCTGCTCATGCCGCTGTTCATCGATCACCTGGCCCGGGCCCGCGAGCTACCGGGCTGCGTGATCAAAACCGTCAGCGGCTCCGACCTGATGCAGCTGGTGGCCGAGGGCCTGGGCCGCACCGTGCTGGAGAAGCCGGTGGGCTTCAAACACATCGCTGCCGAAATGCTGAGCGGTGAGGTGCTGGTGGGCGGCGAGGAATCGGGCGGCGTGGGCTTCGGCATGCACCTGCCCGAGCGCGATGCACCGTTTGCGGCCCTGCTGCTGATCGAAGCGCTGGTGGAGGGTGGGGTGCCCCTTGGCGAGCGGATCGATGCCCTACAGCAGCGCTGCGGCGGTGCTGCCGCCTACGACCGGCTCGACCTGCGCCTGCCCGACATGGAAGCCCGGCGGAGACTCGAGGCCAAGCTGGCCGCCGCTCCTCCCAGCGCGGTGGCCGGCAGCCCCGTGCTGGAGGTGATCACCACTGATGGCGTGAAGCTGCGCCTAGGCCCCAGCCACTGGCTGATGCTGCGCTTCTCCGGCACCGAGCCGCTGCTGAGGCTCTACTGCGAGGCCCCCAATGAGGCCCGCGTGGCTGAGGTGCTTGGGTGGGCGCGGGAGCTCGCGGAGGCGGCCTGAGCCATGAACCGTTTGGTAATCGCCAGCGGCAACGCCGGAAAAGTGCGCGAATTCGGCCACTTGCTTGCTGGCCTGGGCCTGGAGATCCAACCCCAGCCCGAGGGGCTGGACGTGGAGGAAACCGGCGCCACCTTTGCTGAGAACGCGCGGCTCAAGGCCAGTGCCGTTGCCAGGGCCTGCAGAGAGTGGGCCTTGGCCGACGACTCCGGCCTGAGCGTCGATGCCCTGAACGGTGCCCCCGGCGTGCATTCAGCTCGCTATGCCAACAGCGACAGCGCCCGCATCACCCGGCTGCTGCAGGAACTAGACGATGCCAACCGCAGCGCCACCAACGTGAGCCGCCAGGCCCATTTCGCCGCCGCCCTGGCCCTGGCCGACCCGAGCGGCACCATCCACCTGGAGGTGGAAGGCCGCTGCCCGGGCGTGATCCTGAACGCCCCACGTGGCACGGGAGGATTCGGCTACGACCCGGTGTTCCTGGTGCCGGAAGCCGGCCTCACCTTTGCGGAGATGCCAGCAACCCTCAAGGCCAAGCTGGGCCACCGCGGCAGGGCCTTCGCCAAACTCGCACCGGCGTTGGAACAGCTGCTCGGGCGCTGATCAGGCCTGGGCCCAGGTGCCGTGCAGGCCATAGGGAATGGCCAGGGGCAACTCCAGCACCGCCTGCTCGCTCATGTCGACGGCGTTGAGGATCACCAGATCCGTGGCGCAACGGGCACCATTCCACACCGGCACCAGCACCCAGCCACTGTCTTCATCAGCGCGTTCTTCAGCAGCCTGGTCTTCGCTAGCAGCAGAATTGGGGCTCGGCACCATCACCGGCTCGCTGACAAAACCCCGGGGAGCGGCGCTCCACACCCGCCGCTCGCCCGTGTGGAGATCGAGCTTCTCAATGGCCTGCAGAGGATCGTTGCCCCGCTCCCGCTCGGCCACCGCCATCCAGGCAAATCGCGGCTGCAGCCCCTGGCGCGCGGGGTTCACCATGGCGAACTCGCAGCAGCGCTGCTCCAGCCACTCGCTTTGCACCGTGCCGCTGCGAGGATCGATGCGGCAACGCCGCAGCTGGCCTTCCGGAATCGACGCAAAATCGATCTCGCGAAAATCCACCTCGGGCCCGATCGACGGAAAATCTTCGTAGTAGATCGAATCCACCACCACCTCACCGGTCGCCGTATCTTCGAAGGCGTTGAGGTGGTGGAACACGAACCCCGCCGGCGCCGGCACCTGGATCGGCTTGGCCCCAGCATGGTGGCCGGCTTGGCGTGGCACCAGCCAGAACTGACCCGCTTCACCGGGCCTGGACGCCAAACATTGGGCCGCACCCTTCTGACCGAGCACGAACGGCAGGGGGTTAAACGCCACAGCGTTCTGCAGAAACACCGCCCATCTGGGGGTGATGGCGAAATCATGGAGGAAGGCGAAACCCTTGAAGCCGTGACGGCTGTCCGCCACCAGATCACCGGCCCGAACCCCACCGGGCTGATCGTCCGTCGCAAATTCCATCAGCCGAATGGTGCTGGTGGGTCCGGCCTTAACGCCAAAGGTGACCATGAGGGGTTCGCCGTGGTGCCCCGGGTCAAAACGGGGATGGGCGCTAAAGGCCTCGCCGGGCTTGAGCACTCCGTCAAGTCTCGACAGCTCCAGGGTCTCCAGGGTGCGGGGATCGAGAGCATGGGGCTCAGCCGCTTCCCAGAGCGCCAGCAGTTGATCGCCGAGACGCACCACTTGGGTGTTGGCGATGTTCTTGAGCCGCAGATCAAAGGCATTGGCCAGAGGACCGCCCGGTTTCTGGGTGCCAAACACCCCCCGGTACACAAACGTGCCGGCGTCCTCTTCAGCCAACCAACCTTCGGTGCGCACAAAACGGTTGGTCAGATAGGCCTGTCCGGCGTCGAACCGAAACGCTGCAATCATCCCGTCGCCATCAAAGGGATGATGCACCCAGCGGCCACCACGTTCCAAACGACCGGGCCCGTTGCGATACAGGGTGCCTGCCAGGTCAGATGGAATGCTGCCCCGCGCTGCAACCAATGGCACATCCGTCAGTTCAACACTCACGTTGCGAAAGGCACTGGACCAGTCGTGACGGGCGTAGTCGTGCTGATGGCCTGTCGGCTGCGGGGTGGTGGTGGTGGTCATCCAGGAGATCCCGCTTCAGCGCTAGCGAATTGCCTCAAAAATAGGTCGGCATAGCATCCACTGCGAGCCAGCAGCTCAGCGTGGCTGCCCGACTCAACAACGCGTCCTGCCGAAATGACGCAAATGCAATCGGCATTCACCACCGTGGACAAGCGGTGGGCCACCACCAAAGTGGTGCGATTGGCCATCAGCCGATCCAAAGCCTGCTGCACCACCTGCTCCGAGGCCGAATCGAGGGCGGAGGTGGCCTCATCCAGGAACAAAATCGGTGCGTTTTTGATCAAGGCACGGGCAATCGCAATCCGCTGGCGCTGACCACCCGAAAGCATGGTGCCGTTTTCACCGATCACCGTGGCATACCCATCCGGCAGCTGGGAAATGAAATCGTGAGCGTTGGCTGCCCGAGCAGCCTGCTCAATCTGGTCAGCTGAAGCGGTGGCCAACCCATAAGCGATGTTGTTGGCAACCGTATCATTAAACAGAAACGTGTTCTGATCCACCACCGAAATCAGTCTGCGCAGCGATTGCAGCGACAGATCCCGAAGGTCAACCTCATCAATGCTGATCACCCCCGAACAGGGATCATAAAACCTGCAAAACAGATCAATGATTGTACTTTTTCCACCACCACTAGAGCCCACCAACGCCACTGTGCGCCCGCAGGGAACTTCCAAATTAAGATCATCAATTACCCTCTCATCATCATAACTAAAGCACACATGTGATGCCTTGAGTCCTTTTGAAACAGTCCGCAAATCACAGGGCGCTACCGCTTCAGGCGGATCAGGCTGAGTATCCAAAATACCAAACAGATCCTTGGCGGCTGAGACACCCTGCTGCAGGGTAGAGTTAGAACGAGCGATCCCCTTGAATGGGGCATAGCACAGATAAAGCGAAGTGAGAAAAGCAAAGAAGTTACCTGTCGTTCGAGTTCCCTCAATCACATTTTCACCGCCATACACGAGCACCGCACTGAAGCCCACCGCGCCCAGAATTTCCATCAAAGGCTGATTGGCCAACTTGGCGCGCGTTGTTTTGAGCGCAGCTCGCAGCACGGATTGATTTTCCTCATCAAACCGCTTGAGCTCGTAAGCCTGCATCCCAAAGATTTTCACCACACGCAAACCAACCACAGACTCCTGCAAAAACGAGGCCAACCGCGCCAAACTGAGCTGCCCTTTGCTGGAGTGGCGCCTTACTTTTTTAGACGAGTTGAGAATCGGAGCGATTGCTAAGGGAAACAGGATAAAAGCAATCAGAGACAAGAACCAGTCCTGGTAAAAAGCAACGCCAACCAACACGACCAGGGTCAGGCCGTCCTTGAACACCGATGAAAAGCCATCCACAATTCCAGTTTTGACGAGCGTCACATCTGTGAGCACCCGCGACACCAGAACAGTTGAGGGATTGCGATCCACGTAAGACTGGGGAAGGTCGAGAACGCGCCCAGCAAGATCGTGACGCAGATCGGCAGTAATCGACTGACCAACAGATTCAGTGAGATAGGAACCCAAATATTGGGAAACCGCTCTGAGCAGAATCACCACCACAATAACGATAGGCGCCATATACAGACGGCCGCGATCACTTGATGGCAAAATATCGTCGAACAGATAGCGAATCACCAGGGGCACAAAGCCCGTGGAGGCACCATAGAGAAAATTAAAGAACAGGGCCAAAGAAAAGGCTGGCCACAGATGGCGACGCCCATAGGCCGCAAAACGCGCATAGACTCCCGTCTTCATCGCATCAAATCCACCAACTCTGCAGCCGCTCTTCGAGAGGCCCCTGGAGACCCCATCGCAGCCTTCAGCTCCTTCACAGCGTGATCAAACAACACACGGTCATCTCGAATGTGCTGCAGCGAGCGGACAATATTGGCTGCCGTAACATCCCGTTGAATCAGCTCCGGGAAGAGCTGGCGACCCAGAATGACATTAGGCAGACCAAGAATGCGCCGACCAATGACAAGTTTGGCGATCAGATAGGTGAGCAGCGAGAAGCGATAGAGGATGACATGGGGGCAACCCAGCAGAGCCGCCTCCAGCGTGGCTGTGCCAGAAGCGATCACACCGGCATCGGCGGCATGCAGCAGGTTGTAGGCATCTGCCTCGATCACGGGAACGGGCAGCGCCCGTTCGCCACAGACCTGCTCCAGATCAGAGCGGTCGATCGTGGACGCCTTGAGCAGCACCACCTGCCAACCATCGCGTTTGAGCTGCTGGGCTGCCTGCAGCATCGCAGGCAACAGCAGTCGCACCTCGGCCCGCCGGCTGCCGGGCATTAACACCAGCAGGGGCTGATCGGGTGCGAGGCCATGGCGATGGCGAATCTGCTCACGCGTGCCACTGACATGTAGCTCATCCACCAGCGGATGGCCGACATAACGGGCAAAATCCCGGCCATGGGCATTGAAGATCGCCTCTTCAAACGGGAAGATCACGGCCAGGCGCTCGATCAACCGCTCCATCTTTTTGGCGCGGCCTTTACCCCACGCCCACACCTGGGGCGCGATGTAGAAAAACACTGGGATGCCGCGCTTCTTGGCTTCCTTAGCCACAAACAAATTGAAGCCCGGGTAATCGATCAACACCACCACATCCGGGCGCTGATAGTCCATCTGGTGCTTGAGCAGCTCCATCACCCGGTGGTGGCGGCGCAGGCTGCTGATGATCTCCACCAATCCCGCTGCCGAAAGCAGGCGCACATCCGCCAGGATGTCGATGCCTCGGGACCGCAGGTGATCGCCGCCGACACCGGCAATCTTCACACCAGGCATCTGACGCTGCAGCTCCTGAACCAAAAAACCACCGTGGAGGTCGCCGGAGGCCTCTCCAGCCACAAGCAAGACCCGCTTCGGGCCCACCTCAACCATGGTGGTACCGCCCGGCGAGTGCTCCTAAGCGCCGATCGAGCCAGACCAGCAACGGCTCGAGGCTGGCCGGCTCAACCCTCAAGGGCACAAGGCTCACGCCAGCACGGAAACGGGGCGGCAACCGTTGCCCATCCTTGACCGTGGTGACCAAGCGAGCGCCATTGGCGTGGGCCAAATCCAACAGGCGCTGCAGATCAGATTCAGCATAGACGTGGTGGTCTGGGAAGGATTCCGTGACCACCACCTGCAGGCCGCAGGCCCGCAGGGCCGCAAAGAATTTCTCCGGCAACCCGATGCCGCAGAAGGCCAGCAGGCGAGTGCCCAAGAGATGGGCCGGCGGCTCCAGGCAGAAGCGCACCGCAAAGCAGGGTTTCTCTGCAGGCCAACCTGGTGGGGCAAGCTGCGGGACATCGGGCGAGGCAAGCGGCGAGGCAGCCGAACCAGACCCGGTGAGCACCAACACATCGGCCCGGGCCAACTGGCGGAGCGGCTCGCGCAGGGGGCCCGCTGGAAACACCGAACGGTTGCCGAGGCCGTGGCGTGCATCCAGCACCGAAACATCGAGATCCCTGGCCAGGGGCCAATGCTGCAGGCCGTCGTCGAGCAGGATCAAATCGGCACCGGCCGCCACGGCCAGCGCGGCGCTCTGGCGGCGGTTGGAGCCCACCCACACCACGCTCCCGCCCAGACTCTGGCCGTATTCCAGGGCCTCATCGCCCACCTCCTCGAAGCGACTCGCAGCAGCGACCAAACACGCCTGGCGGCGGCGGGCTCCATACCCTCGCAGCAACACCGCCACCCGCCAACCACGGCCGGCCAGCCCCTGGGCCAGGGCGATTCCGAGCGGCGTCTTGCCCGTTCCCCCCAGGGTGAGATTGCCAATCGAGAGCACCGGCACACCGCACCGCCAGGGGCGGGTGCTGCGGCGGTGCAGCCCCACAGCGGCGCCGTAGAGCCAACCCAGCGGGACCAGCAGCCAGGCCTGCCAACCGCGGCGGTTTTGATACCAGAAACGGGGAGTGGTCAGCGGCATCGATCGCGCACCAACGACACCACCAGCTGGGAGGGGCCCCGCAGCTGCGGCCGACCAGGCAGCGGCGGGTCGGCTTCGTCCTGAGCCGGCGTCAAGGCAAGCAGCGCCAGGGCCGACGCCAAGGTCGTTGCCACATCGGGGAACTGCTGCAAGCATCCGGCTTCGATCAGCGGCTCAATCAGATCGGAAAAATTGGCCATATCAGGGCCACACAACGCCGGGCGCCCCAGGGCAACGGGTTCAAGCGGATTCTGGCCGCCGTGTGGGCGGCCCATCGGATGGAAACTGCCACCCATCACCACCACCGTCGCCGCGCTGATCCAGGCCCCCATCTCGCCGATCACATCCGCCACGAGCACATCCGGATGGGGCGGGGCCGGCCCTGCCAACAGCTCGCTCCACAGGGCCACCGTGAACCCCTGGGCGGCAGCCTGGTCTCGCACCTCGGGGGCCCGCTGGGGATGGCGCGGCGCCAGCAGCAGCGCCACGGGCCTGGCCGCAGCGTCAGAGCCAGCCCAGGCCTCCAGCCACTGCTGCTCCTCGCCGGGGTGACTGCTGGCCAGCAGCAACACCGGGCGGCCGGCAAACGCCTGATGCAACCGGCTCAGATGGGCCGCATTAACCGGCAGAGGTTCGGCATCGAGCTTGGTGGACCCCAGGGCGCGGGCATCGCGGACACCCAGGCGCCCAAACCGCTCCGCATCAGCCTGGGATTGGGCCAGGCACACCTCGACAGCCGCCAACAACCAAGCGGCATACCAGCGATGGCGGCTGTGGCGCTGGTAGGAGCGCTCGCTCATGCGGGCGTTGATCAACAGCAGATGGGGCATCGCCCGCATGAGCTCCGGCCACAGCTCCGCCTCCGCCAGCACACCCAGGCGGGGTCGCCAATAGCTGCGAAACACCAGCATCGCCAGCCAGTGGTCGATCGGCACGTATTGGTGGATCACCCCGGCGGGCAACACCTGGGCCGCGAGGGCCGCTGAGGTGCGCGTCACCGTGGTCACCAACAGCACCGGCAGTGGACCCAGCTCCCGCAAGACCGGCAGCAGGCTGTTGAGCTCTCCCACGCTGGCGCAGTGAAACCACACCAAGGGCCCCGAAGGCCGCCGCTGGGTCGGCCAGCCCAGGCGCTCGACCAGCCGCCAAGGATCCTCCTTGCCCTGCACCAGCCGCACCAGCAACAGGGCCAGCCAGACCGGGGTGAGCGCCAGGGTCAGCAGCCGATAACCGCCCAGCAGCAACCAGCCGCGACCATTCATCGCGATCCCTCACTGACCAGCGCAGCGGTTGCGTGCAACCGGGCCGCCAACAGGGCCTGACCCTCCGCCAAGCCCGCAGGGGGATGCAGCGGCTCACCCAACTGCAGCACCACCCGAGCAAAGGGCAGGGGCAGCACCGAGCGATCCCAGGAGCGCAGGCGATAGCCGCGAGAACAGAACACCGACACCGGCACGATGGCGCAGCGCGACTGCTGGGCCAGATGGATCACCCCGCTCTTCACCTGCTCGGGAGGGCCCTTGGGCCCGTCGGGAGTGATGCAAACCGACTGGCGTTGCTCCAGCAACCGCCGCAGGTCGCGGTAGGCCTTCACCCCGCCGCGCGTCGAAGAACCAGCCACCACGTCAAAGCCCCGCAGCCGCACCGCCACCGCCACGATCTGGGCATCGCGATGGGTGCTCAGCAACACGGCCACCCGCCTGCGGCCGTGATAGCGCAACAACGGCACAAAAAAGGCATGGCGGTGCCAGAGGGCGTAAATCACGGCGACGCCCTGCTCCTTGACCAGCCGATCCACCTCGGGATGGGCCTGGATCGAGATGCGCGAGGTCAGGCGAAACACCTCGCCGTAGGCATTGAGAAGAACCCCAGCGACCGTGGCCAGGAACCGATTGTTGAGGAGGGTTCGTTTCTTCGCCAAACCGGTGATCCCAGCGTCTTCGCAGTACCGCGCTCCGCAGAGCCGTTCCATCAAAAACCCCCGAAGGCCGCCAACAGACGAGCCAACGGGGGTACCCCTGGATAAACCTGCCCGGCCTCAGGCGGAACCGACGCCGACGTAGGAGCCGTAAAAGAACAGACCGACCACAAAAATGACGGCCATGCCGCCGGCGGTGGCCACCAACCACAGAGGCAACACCCCTTCGGTCCAGCGGGAGCGCCAGGCCACGGCTGGGCGACCGTCGGGAAGGCGATCCGGAATCCGGCCGTCAGGCAGGTTGGATTTCTTGCCGCTCATCGGGGGCTCTCCTGGAGACGTGAAGAGGATTTAGTTGAAGAAATAGCTCGAGAACAGAATGCCGATCGTGAACACGAACAGCAGCCCGAGGAACAAACTGGTGCGGTTGAGCTCAACCGGCAGATTGTTGGGGTTGGGAGTGCGTTGCATGGCTGATGGGGAGGGACCGGCTCAGCGGCGAACGAATTGCATGGCCGCCAAGGCGCCCAGGAAGAACACCGTGGGGATGCCGAGAGCATGAACCGACAACCACCGAACCGTGAAGATCGGGTAGTTGCGCGGCGTGGTGGAAACGGGTGTCTGGGTCATGGCTTATTGCAGGCGCAGATCAAGCTGGCTCTTGCCCTCGTAGCGCTGGCTCACGACGGGAGCCTTGCTTTCTTGGGCCTGGAAGTAGGCATCGGGGCGGGGCGTGCCAAAGGCGTCGTAAGCCAGGCCCGTGGACACGAACAGAAACCCAGCCAAGAAGATGGCAGGCAGGGTGACCGCATGGATCACCCAGTAACGAATGCTCGTGATGATTTCGAAGAACGGGCGTTCTCCTGTTGAGCCGGCAGCCATAGCGACAAGCGTTCAGCCCTGAGATCCTAGGGGTCGGGCTTGGGCGGACGGGAGGCGGAAGGGCGCTTGGTTACAGAAGTTGGCGACCGCGCAGGCCGCCAGCCCTCGAGCTCAGCCCACCCAGCGCAGCAGGGAGCCCCGCTCGCCCAGCACAAAGCCCTTGCCATCGGGACTGAAGCTGATGCGAGTGAAATTTGAGGGCTGCTGGGCGCCCACCGGGTCCTTCTGCCAGCTCTTGCCGCCGTCGCCGGACACCAGCAAGGTGCCGCTGCCTCCACCGGTCCAGATCGAGCCATCAGGCGCCCAGGCCATGTCGAGGTAGCCGTAGCCGTTGGTGATCGGGACCACGGCCTTGCCCCAGTCCTCCACGTTGCTGGCGTCGGGGTTGAAACGGATCTGGGCGCCGCGGGCCAGCATCCACAGCGAGCCATCGGGCTGGAAGCCCATCGACTGCAGCCGCTGGCTGCTCATGCGCTGGTGGGGCTGCCAGGTGCCCTCACCTGGGTTCCAGGTGGAAAAGAAGTTGCCCAAGCTGCTGACGCTCACGTAGCGGCCATCGTTGAAGCGGCGCAGCTCCCGCACGGCACCGGCGGCATCCTCCACCTCGGCCTGCCAATTGGTGCCACCATCACGGGTTTCATAGACGGCGCCAACATTGGTGGCGAGCTCCGCCTGATTGGCCCCCAGGGCCGTGATCAGGTAAGGCTCGCCCGGCAGCTTGGTGTCGAGAAACAGGCGGCTCCAATTTTGACCAGCGTCGGTGCTGTGGAGCAGCAGCCCGGGCTGACCGGCGATCCAACCCTCATCGCCGCGGAAGTCGATGCTGATCAGACGGAAGTTTTCCTCCTCCGGCAGATCCAGGGCCCGCTCCTCCCAGCTGGCCCCGCCGTCGTTGGTTTCCAGAATCAAGCGATTGCTGCCCACCAAGAAGCCGTGGCGGTCGTCGGTGAAGGCCACATCGAGGGGGTTGGCCTTGGTGGCCAAGGGCACCGGCTGCCAGGGGCTGGAGGCGGCCACGGGCAATCCCGTCGTGACACAACCAGAGAGACCGAAGCCAAGGCCCACCACCAGCATCAGGCTGAGCAGGGGCCGCAGCAGGGCTTGGAGCGGACGGGGCAGAGATGAGCCAGGCATCAGCGCAGGGAGTAGAGGGAGAGGAAGAAGGCAAAAGCCAAAGCAAAGCCCCCGAAGATCAACACATTCTTCTGGCCTGGTGTGAGCCGGTTGACGCCCAGGCCGAAATTGAGATTCTCCTCGAAGCCGCTGGGCTTGTTGCGCGGGCCGATGTCTTTGAAGGCCCCAACCCGGCTGCGACAGACCGGGCAGCGGAACGCGATCGGATCCAGCTCCACAAAGGGCGTGCCGGGCTCAATCGCGAGCTTGCGCACCCCCTCCTCCGGGTCGTAAACGAAACCGCAGCTGCGACACTCGAAACGGTGGGTCGCCGGATCGACAGCCAGCTCAAGGCCAGGATCTGGCTTGGGTGCGCCACCGGTTTCGCTCTGGGGCTCGAGATCGGACACGACCGGGGTTTCGAGATCGTGCTCGGGTATGGGCTCGGGTATGGGCTCGGGTGTGAGCTCGGATGTGGAATTGGAGCTCATCCCTGGGCCTCAGGCAGTTGAGGCAGTTTATCGACGGCACTCCGGGGCCCGTGCCACGCCCGATGGCGAGGACCTCCAGGAGCGGATGCCAGACTGCCTCACATGTTGGCCTGGCTCGCATGTTTGTGCTCTCCGGCTATGACGCCTTTCTCGGCTTCCTGCTGATCTCAGCAGCGGTGCCGGTGTTGGCGTTGGTGGCCAACAAGCTGCTCTCGCCGAAGAGCCGCATGGGCGAGCGGGAGCTCACCTATGAATCCGGCATGGAGCCGATCGGCGGCGCCTGGATTCAGTTCAACATCCGCTATTACATGTTTGCGCTGGTCTTCGTCATCTTCGACGTGGAGACCGTGTTCCTGTATCCCTGGGCCGTGGCGTTCCACCGTCTCGGCCTGCTGGCCTTCATCGAAGCCCTCGTGTTCATTGCCATCCTGGTGGTGGCTCTGGCCTATGCCTGGCGCAAGGGCGCCCTCGAGTGGAGCTAATCCCATGACCGATACCCTCTCCATCAACGCCCTCAAGGATCTGCGCGCTGCCAGCTGCAATCCGGTGGGTGCTCCCACGGTCACCTCGGATCTGTCCGAGAACGTGATCCTCACCACCCTCGACGATCTGCACAACTGGTCTCGGCTCAGCAGCCTCTGGCCGCTGCTTTACGGCACAGCTTGCTGCTTCATCGAATTCGCAGCTCTGATCGGCTCCCGCTTCGACTTCGACCGCTTCGGCCTGGTGCCGCGCTCCAGTCCCCGTCAGGCCGATCTCCTGATCGTGGCCGGCACGGTGACGATGAAAATGGGACCAGCTCTGGTGCGTCTCTACGAGCAGATGCCAGAGCCCAAGTACGTGATCGCCATGGGGGCCTGCACGATCACCGGCGGCATGTTTTCCGCCGACTCCACCACGGCCGTGCGCGGCGTGGACAAGCTGATCCCGGTGGACCTCTACCTGCCCGGCTGCCCGCCGCGGCCCGAGGCGATTTTCGATGCCGTGATCAAGCTACGCAAAAAGGTAGGCAATGAGGCCCTTGCCGAGCGGGGCAACCTGCAGCAGACGCACCGTTACTGCACCGTCTCCCACCAGATGAAGGCCGTGGCGCCCATCGTCAACGGTCAATACCTGGCGGCCGAAACCCAGAAGCAGGCCCTGGCGGCTGCCAGCGCCCTGCCGATGCCCGTCCCCACAAACGCCATCCCCGCCCCCGCTGACGCCTGAGCGTTTCCGAGCCTCGCCATGCCTGCAGACACCCCCACCCCCCAAACCGAATCCAGCGATAGCGCAGCGCTGGACAGCCCAACAGCGGGCCCAGTGGGCCAATGGCTCGCCAGCCAGGGCTTTGACCAGTTAGCCCTGGGCAGCGATCACCTGGGCGTCGAGATGATCGGGGTGGATGCCGTGTTTCTGCCCGTCATCGCCACCGCCCTCAAAACCCAAGGTTTCGACTATTTGCAATGCCAGGGCGGCTACGACGAAGGGCCCGGCGGCCGGTTGGTGTGCTTCTACCACTTGGTGAAACTGGCAGCCCTGGCGGATCGCTCCAGCTCCGGCGTGGTGGCTACCGATCAAAGCCCTGAAGAGGTAAGGCTCAAGGTGTTCCTGGAACGCGACGGCGAGCTCACCATTCCCACCCTCTACGGCCTGTTCCGCGGGGCGGACTGGCAGGAACGGGAAACCTTCGACATGTATGGCATCCAGTTCGCCGGCCACCCCCACCCCAAGCGCTTGCTGATGCCCGAAGACTGGAAGGGCTTCCCCCTGCGCAAGGACTATGTGCAGCCCGACTTTTACGAAATGCAGGACGCTTACTGAGCGGCTTGTTCAGTTGCCGCGCTGGTGTTTGCGGAAGAAGCGCATCACCGCCAGGGCAACGCTGCGAGGGTCGTGTCGCAGGGTGGCGGTGGGCCGGGCCCCCTGCAGTGGAGCCAGGGTGACGTCGTAGCCCTGGCGGCGCAGCTGGCGCCCATCGCAGGTCACCGGCGCGGCCCCCTGATGGCGGTAATGGGCCACGAGGGCGGAATCATCCAGATCTTCCTGGGCCAACACCGCCGTAAACAGGCGCTCCTCCACGCCGAGGCTGGCCAACTGCGCCTCGATGGCCCGCAGGTGACCTTCCACATCGAGCCCATCGGTTTCGCCGGGCTGGGTCATCAGGTTGCAGATGTAGAGGCGGGGCGCCTTGCTGCGGCGGATGGCCTCCACCAATTCGGGCACCAGCAGGTTGGGTAACAGCGAGGTGTAAAGGCTGCCAGGGCCCAGCACAATCAGATCGGCGTTGGCAATGGCCTCCAGGGCCCTAGGCAGGGCTGGGGGGCGCTCCGGGATGCAACCCAGCCGCACGATCGGGCTGGCGGCATGGCCGATCTTCGATTCCCCTTCAATCCGCTCACCATTTTCGAGCTCCGCCCAGAGGCGCACGTCGGCATTGGTGGCGGGCACCACCTGCCCCTGCACCGCCAGCACCCGGCTGCTGGCGGTGATCGCCGATTCCAGGTTGCCGGTGATGGCCGTTAGGGCCGAGAGAAACAGGTTGCCGAAGCTGTGGCCCTCGAGGCCGCTGCCGGCCTTAAAGCGGTATTGAAACAGCCGGGTGAGCAGGGGCTCCTCCCTGGCCAGGGCGGCCAGGCAGTTGCGGATGTCGCCGGGCGGCTGCACCCCGAGCTCCCGACGCAACACCCCACTGCTGCCGCCGTCATCCGCCACCGTGACGATGGCGGTGAGGTTGCTGCTGTAGCGCTTCAGGCCGCTGAGCAGGGTGGAGAGCCCGGTGCCCCCTCCGATCGCCACGATGCTGGGACCGCGGTTGAGGCGCCGCTGGGCCAGCAGGGCATCCACCAGCAGGGTGTCCTTTTCCGGGGCCAGGGCCTGCTGGATCGAGCCGAAACTGCGGCTCTGGCCCAGCCAGATCAACACGGCGCCAACCAACAGCACCAGGGGGCCGGTGATCTTGCGGGGCAACACCCCGGTGACCTGGGCCAGCAGCCATTGGATGCTGGAGAGCATCCAATAGATGGGCTGCAGATCGGCCCACACCGCCGCCCCTAGCAGGGCCACCAGCAAGCCCAAGCCGGAGGTGAGCACCCAGCGCTTCACCACCAACCCTGGCTGCAACCAGCGGGCCGCCCGCCTGGAGCGGCTCATCAGATCCTTCTGGCGCAGATCGCCTCGGCCCAACCAACCCGGTTTCGGAAGCGGTCGGCGAGAGCGCCGCAATCGGGAGGCCGGAGCGGGGGGGCGCAAAGGGCTGGGGAGGACGCTGCCGCAACTGGCTGAACTTTACGGAGGCTGTTCGCGGGCGCAAAGGGTCAGGATGGGATCCAGCTTTGCCGCGCCTCCCCTGGCTTCCTCAGCACCACCAGAGGCCCAACTCCAGACCCCGCCGCTGGCTGTGATGGACAACCTCAGCGTGCGCTGGGGCAGCCGAAGGGTGCTGGACGGGGTGAACCTGCAGATCGCCCCGGGGGAACGCCTGGTGGTGGTGGGCCCTTCCGGAGCCGGTAAGTCCACGATCCTGCGGCTGCTGGCCGGGCTGCAGTTGCCCAGCAGCGGCCAGCTCAGCCTCTACGGCATTCCCCAGACCTACCTGCGCCTCGATCAGCGCAACCCTCCGGATGTGCGCCTGGTGTTTCAGAACCCCGCTCTGCTGGGATCGCTGACCGTGCGCGAAAACGTCGGCTTCCTGCTCTATCGCTACGGCCGCCTCAGCGAGCGGGAGATTCGCGACCGGGTGGGCGCCGCCCTCGACGCCGTGGGGCTGCATGGCACCGAAGAGCAACTGCCCGGGGAGCTCAGCGGCGGCATGCAGAAGCGCGTCAGCTTTGCCCGAGCGCTGATCAACGATCCGGGCAAAGCCAGCGATCAGATGCCTTTGCTCCTGTTCGACGAACCCACGGCCGGCCTCGATCCGGTGGCCTGCACCCGGATTGAAGATCTGATCGTGCGCACCACCGATGTAGCGCAGGCCACGTCAGTGGTGGTCAGCCATGTGCACAGCACCATCGAACGCTCCGCTGAGCGAGTGGTGCTGCTTTACGACGGGCAGTTTCGCTGGAGCGGCACGGTGGAGGACTACCGCCATTGCAGCGATCCTTACGTCGTGCAGTTCAGGAGCGGTAGCCTGCGCGGACCGATGCAGCCGGCGGAGTCGTAGGTCCATGCGCCGCAGTATTCGTGAGGCGATCGTCGGCTTCTCCCTGCTGGCGGCCATTTCCAGTGCCATGGGACTGTCCTTCTGGCTACGCGGCATCTCCCTGGGCCGTCAGAACTGGACCGTAAAGGCCAACTTCGATGAAGCGGCGGGCTTGGCCGAGCGCTCACCGGTGGTTTATCGGGGGGTGCTGGTTGGCAGCGTGCGGAAGGTGCGGGTGACCCCGCAGGCCGTGATCGCCGAGCTGGAAATCAACCATCCCGACCTCAAGCTGGCTCGGCCTGCCTTCGCCCAGATCGGCGAGGCGTCCCTCTTGGGCGGGGATGCGCAAGTGTCCCTGGTCAGCAGCGGCAAACCGATGCCTCCGAGCGCCCCGAATCCTCGCTCCAAGGCCTGCAATCCCAGCCTGGCCCTCTGCAACGGCGCCACCATCACAGGACTGAAAGGGCCGAGCCTCACCAGCGTGACCACCCTGATGCACAAAATGCTGGTGGAAGCCGACCAGATGCAGCTGCTGAGCAAGGTGTCCACAGCCAGCAGCAGCTTCGACCGCACCGCCAAGGACACCTCCGCCTTCATGAAGGATGGTCAGGCGCTGGCCAAAGAGCTGGAGAGCACGGTGAAAGCGGCCCAACCCACGATCACCAACCTCAACAGCAGCAGCGCCCACCTACGCCGTCTGATGGCCGCCCTCGATAACCCAAAAACTCTGCAGCAACTCCAGGCCACCGTCAGCAATGCCGAGCAGCTCACCGCCAAGTGGAATGCGGTGGGCGGTGATGTCACCAAGCTGACCGACGACCCCCGCTTCATGGACGGCATCCGCAGCATGGCCGTGGGTTTGGGCAAATTCTTCGAAGAGCTCTACCCCGCCCAGACCGGGGTCGCCCGTGACAAAGCAGCACGTACCCAGGCGCCTACACCCCGCTGATCGCCTCCATGGCAATGGCCGCGATGGCCTGATCGCTGGCCTTGGGCAGCTGCACATACTTGCCACCGGCGGCCTCGGCCAGGTCCTTGCCCATGCCGCTGCCGATGAACTTGCGCTCGGTGTCGATCACCAGCAGCTTGATGCCCAGGAGCCGGTATTTGCTGGCCACCTGCTTCACCTCCTCCTTGAGGTCCACCGGCTCCTCCCCCTCCAACTGGGGCTGACCCAGGGAGCGGCTGAGGGGCACGTTGCCGCGGCCATCGGTGATCGCCACCACCACCACCTGGCCCAGATCGCCCGTAGCCAGAGCGTTAGCCCCCACGCGGGCGGCCTGGGAAAGACCGTGGGCCAGGGGTGAACCACCGCCACAAGGCATCGATTCCAGCCGCCGCCGGGCGGCGGTGATCGAGCGGGTGGGGGGCAGCAACACCTCGGCCTGCTCACCACGGAAGGGGATCAAGGCCACCTCATCACGGTTTTCGTAGGCCTCGGTGAGCAACCGGATCACTGCTCCTTTGGCGCTCTGCATGCGGTTGAGGGCCATCGAGCCGCTGGCATCCACCAAGAAGATCACCAGGGCCCCCGCCTTGCGCTGCAGCTGCTTGGCCCGCAGGTCGCCGTCTTCGACGATGACAGTGCGGTGCGGCTGCCGCTCACGGCGGGATTTCTGATACGGCGCTGCAGCCCGGAGGGTCGCATCGACGGCAATGCGCTTCACCGGGCCGCGGGGCAGCATCGGTTTGACATAGCGGCCGCGCGAGTCGCTGAACACCACAGCCCGGCTGCCGCTGCCGCCGGTTTTGGCCTTGGCCGAGGAAAACAGGAGCAGGTCGGGATCGATGGCGATGGCCTCCGGATCCAAAAGAAACTCCTCCGGCACCTGGGGAGGAGCTTGATCCTCGGGGGTGTCGTCCTCCTGGTTTTCCTCGGGGTCCTCCTCGGAATCGTCTTGGTCAGCGTCGTCTTGATCGGGCTCGTTTTCGGGCTGCTCCGGCTCCTCTGGCGGCTGCTCTCCCTGCGGTGGGGGCGGCGGTGGCGACGGCGGTGGCGGTTCCATCGGCTGATCGGGATCGGGGGGCGGCAGCTGCAGGGCCCGCGGTGCGATCACCAGCCGCACGGCCACCTGCAGGTCGTCGGCCTCGACCCGATCGCGTCCGCTGAGGGCCGCATGGGCCCGGGCCACCCGCACCGCATAGAGCTCGCTGCGGTGGCCCTCCACCCCACCGCGCAGGGCCTCGTTCACCAGATAGGCGATCTGTTCGCGGCTGATTTGCACATCAGGGAGCCATTGGCGGGCCAGCAGCAGCTGGGTGGCCAGGGCATCGGTCTCTTCCTGCCACTTCTGCCGGAAGGCCTCGCTCGATTCAGCCTGGGCCATGGCGCTGCGGGTGATCTCCACCCGCTGGTCCAGCTCCAGCACCTGGTTGGCGCTCAGGGCGATGGCGAAGCGATCGAGCAGGTGGTCGCGCACCGCCCCCTCTTCGGGGTTGTAGGTGGCGATCAACAGGCAGCGGCAGGGGTGAGACAGGCTCAGCCCCTCCCGCTCGATCCGGTTTTCGCCCGAGCCCACCGCCGCCAGCAGCAGGTTGGTGACGTTGTCGTCGAGCAGGTTGAGCTCGTCCACATAGAGCACGCCCCGGTGGGCTTCCGCCAGCAGACCCGGCTGGAAGACGGCCTGGCCGCTGGCGAGCGAGGCCGTCACGTCCACGGAGCCCACCAGCCGGTCTTCGGTGATGCCCAAGGGCACCTGCACAAACGGTGCCGCAATCACCTTGGTGGGCAGCAGAGCGCTGGCATCGGCGCCCGTGGGATCGGCGCCCAGCTCGGTGAGACGGGCTCGGGTTGCGGCGTCCCAGTCGTCGGGGCGCTGGGGATCGATGTTGAGGGCCGTGCCGCCCACGTCCAGCACGTCGATCGGCGGCAACAGAGCGTGCAGCCCGCGCGCCAGCACCGATTTGCCTGTGCCACGGCCGCCGGCGATCACCACTCCGCCCAGACCGGGATCCACCGCAGCCAGCAGCAGAGCCAGTTTGAGAGTGCCGTGGCCGGTGATGGCCGCCAGGGGAAAGGCGCGGGCCGCGGCATCGCTGGTGGTGGTGGCGGCTGTTCCGCTTGCAACCATGGGGAGGCCCTGGCCCGATTCACGTGCGCGTCAGTCTCGCTGATCAGGCCAGCGGCGGTGTGACGCCGAGCCTGGCCATCGCCCTCGGCGCCAACCTGCCCAGCCGCGTCGGCGGCCCAATCGCCACCCTGATCGCGGTGCGGCCCCTGCTGGAAGCCCGCGTGCGGCAGTGGGGGCACAGCCTGGCGGAGGGACCCGCCGCCTTCCACTGGTCGCCGCTGTTTGAAACCGAACCCGTGGGCGGCCCCCCGGGCCAGCCGGCCTACATCAACGCCGTCGTGCGCGTGGACGGGGTAGCCGATGGGCAGACACACCCAAGTGCCGAAGGGCTGTTGGAGCAGTTGCAGGCGCTGGAGCACCACTTCGGCCGAGAGCGCCAGGCGCGCTGGGCCCCCCGCAGCCTCGACCTCGACCTGCTCTGGTGGGGGGATCTGACCTGCCATACCCCCCAACTGCAGCTGCCCCATCCCCTCTGGCGCGAGCGAGACTTTGTGCTTGCTCCACTGGCGGCCCTGGCAGGCCTGGCACCGGAACCCGGATGGGCGGCAGTGCCGCTGGCCGGCCGAGCCGGCTGGCCGGAGCAGCTGCCGGCGAATGGGCTCACCAGAACAACCGAGCCCCCAGGAAGGCCAGGGCCGCATCCAGGCTGATCAGCCGCGGGGTCTCCAGCTTGGCCTGGGCCACCAGCACCGCATCCACCGGATCAACCTGAGAGTGAGACGCCTGGGCATGGGAAGCCTGGGCATGGGACCGCTAAACGTGGGCGCTCTTGCCGGCCCGCTGCTGCTGGTTGGGCCACACCAGCAGCAAGGTCAGTCCATCGACCTCCAGCAACTGGCGGCACTCACCACTACCCTCCGCGCCGGATCGCGCAACACCTCCCGGAGCGGATCCGAAAGCAACCGGGAAAAACACCACCACTGCAGCGCGTGGGTGTGGAGCAGGAAACCGGAAGCAGGCGGGGGATCGGGCATGGCAGATCGGGCATCGCACGGTGCGTCAGGGGAGGCCTTTTTCCAGTGTTTGCTTTGTCGTCAGACTGGAGACCACGTGTCGGACACGCTTGATCCAGGGCTGCAGCGAACCGAGAGCCCCTGCGCGATGCTGGCTCCACTGCTGCAGCCACCGCTCGCCCATGGCTCCCCTCCCTGCTCCCGAGCCTGCGCGCCACCTGGAAACCACCGCCACCCTGGACGCCCGCAAGATCCGCTTCGAAATCAACCGCGTCGAGCTGCCGATGGGCGTGGTGGGCAGCTTCGGCCTAATCCGCCATCCAGGCGCCTCCCTGGCGGTGCCGGTGCTCGAGGACGGCCGCGTGGTGGTGCTGCGCCAATACCGCTTCGCCGTGGCCACCCGCCTGCTGGAATTTCCCGCCGGCACCCTCGATGACGGCGAAGACCCCCTCAGCACCATGCAGCGGGAGCTCCAGGAGGAGGCCGGCTACAGCGCCAGCCGCTGGGATCCCCTGGGGGCGATGTTGCCCTGCCCGGGCTACTCCGATGAGGTGATTCACCTGTTCCTGGCCCGCGAGCTCTGCCCCCTGGCCGAACCGCCCGCCGGCGACGACGACGAGGACCTGGAGGTGCTGCTGATGGAGCCCGGGGAACTGGATGCGGCCCTGGCCAGCGGCGATGAGTACCTTGACGGCAAGAGCGTCACCGCCTGGCTGCGGGCCAAGCAGCTGCTGGGGCTCTGAGGGCAGGATTGGCGATGACTCCACCCCGCTGGCTGTTCTGGCACCGCCGCGACCTGCGCCTGGCCGACAACCGGGGCCTGGCGGCAGCCACCGCCGCCACCCCAGCTGTCACAGGGGTGTTCGTGCTGGATCCGGCCATTCTCTCGGAGCCCACCATGGCCCCTGCGCGGCTGTGGTTTCTCACCGAGAGCCTGCAGGAGCTGGAGCAGAGCTGGCAGCAGGCCGGCAGCCGGCTGGTGATCCTGCGCGGCGATCCCGCCGAGCTCCTGCCCCGCCTGGCCAGCGCCATCGGCGCCGAAGTGGTGGCCTGGAACCGCGACGTGGAACCCTTCGGGCGCGAGCGCGACCGTCGGGTGGCGCGGGCGCTGCAGGCGGATGGCCGCAAGGTGCTGGCCGACTGGGACCAGCTGCTGGTGGAGCCCGAGGGCCTCAAAACGGGCGCCGGCGATCCCTACCGGGTGTACGGCCCCTACTGGCGCAGCTGGCGTCGACGGGTGGAGGAGGCCAGCGCTCTTGGCTCGGCCGCCTCGGGTGGCCTGGATCCCCTGCCGGCGCCGAGCGCCCTGATGGATTCCGAGTCCGCCCAGCTAAGCGGGCTGCCACTGGTGAGCCCCGCGCTGGAGCACGGCTTCTCCGGCAGCGACCTCTGCCCCTGCCGCCCCGGCGAGAAAGCTGCCCAGCAGCAGCTTCAGGCCTTCTGCGACGGGGATGGCCGCCACACACCCCTGCTCGGCTACGAACCGGGCCGCAACATCCCCAGCGAGGCCGGCACCTCAGGCCTGAGCGCCGCCCTCAAGTTCGGCACGCTCAGCCCGCGCCAGGCCTGGGCCGCCGCCCAGCAGGCCCGGCCGCTGGCCCGCAGCAACGAGGAGCGCCAATCGATCCAGGTGTGGGAGCAGGAGCTGGCCTGGCGCGAGTTTTATCAGCAGGCGCTGTTCCATTTCCCGGAGCTGGCAGGCGGCCCCTACCGACCCCAGTGGCGGGCCTTCCCCTGGGACAACGACCGCAGCTGGTTGGAGGCCTGGCGGGATGGGCTGACGGGCATGCCGATCATCGATGCCGCCATGCGCCAGCTCAACGCCAGCGGCTGGATGCACAACCGCTGCCGCATGATCGTGGCCTCCTTCCTGGTGAAGGACCTGATCTGCGACTGGCGCTGGGGCGAGGCGGCCTTCATGGCACGCCTGGTGGATGGCGACCTGGCCGCCAACAACGGCGGCTGGCAGTGGAGCGCCAGCAGCGGCATGGATCCCAAACCGTTGCGCATCTTCAACCCGGCCACCCAGGCCGCCAAGTTCGATGCCGACGCCAGCTACATCCGCACCTGGCTGCCGGAGCTCAAGCACGTGAGCACCAGGGACCTGATCAGCGGCGAGATCGCCCCGCTGGAGCGCCGCGGCTACCCAGCCCCCCTGGTGAACCACAAACTCCAGCAGGCCCGCTTCAAGGCCCTCTACGCCACGATCAAGAGCTGAGCCGCGATCAGGAGCTCACCAACGCCGGCTCACCCACCACGCTGTGAAGCACCGCGATCACCCGCTGCTGCTGCTCATCGGTGAGCTCGGGGAAGATCGGCAGGCTGAGCACCTCTGTGCAGAGGCGTTCGGTGATCGGCAGGGATCCTGGGGCGTAACCCAAAGCGGCGTAGGCCGGCTGACGGTGGATCGGGATGGGGTAGTAGATGATCGTACTGACGCCGGCCTCCTGCAGCTGCTGCTTCAGCCAATCGCGGCAGCAAGCCTCAGGGAGCCCAAAACTGGCACTGTCTGAGGAGGGCACGCAGGCCACGCCAGCCCCCTCACAGGCCCGGGCGCCCGGGCACTGGGGCACGCGCATCACAAACTGATTCCAGCTGTGGCCCGCGGGTCCGGCTTCCGGCAACGCCACGCCAACCAGGGCCGCCAAATGATCGCGGTAGTGGCGGGCGATGGCGCCACGGCGCTCCACCCAGCGCGTCAGGTGGGGCAGTTTGACGTTGAGAACGGCGGCCTGGATGGAATCGAGGCGGCTGTTGTAGCCCAACGCTGTGTGCAGGTAGCGGCGCGGCATGCCATGCACGGCCAGCTCGCGGATGGCCTTGGCCAGCCCGGCATCGCGGCAGGTGACCGCCCCGCCATCGCCGGCGGCGCCGAGGTTCTTGGTGGGGAAAAAGCTGAAGCAGCCGGCATCGCCCCAGCTGCCCACCGGCCGGCCGGCCCAGCTGGCCCCCGTGGCCTGGGCGCAGTCTTCGATGACCTGGAGGCCGTGGCGCTCGGCGATGGCGCACACCCGCTCCATATCCACCGGGCGACCAAAGAGGTGCACCGGCAGCAGCGCCTTGGTAGCGGGGGTAATCGCGGCTTCAAGCTGATCGAGGTCGATCAGGTAGCTGCTCTCCTTCACATCCACAAACACCGGCGTGGCCCCCACGGCACTGATCGCTTCGGCGGTGGCGAAAAAGCTGAAGGAGGCCGTAATCACCTCATCCCCGGGGCCGATGCCCAGGCCGCGCAAGGCCAGAATCAGGGCATCGGTGCCGCTGTTGCAGCCGATGGCGTGAGGCACGCCACAGGCCCTGGCGAAGTCATCTTCAAAGCGGCCAATCGTGGCGCCACCGATGTACTGACCGCTGCGCAACACCTCCAGAACGGCCTGATCGAGAGCCGCACCCAGCTCATGGATCTGCTCGCTGAGGCTGAACGGAGGCACTTGCATCGGTGCAACTTAAGTCGCCCGCACCACCGGCCCGCGCTCAGGATGCCACTTGATGTTGCAGCCGATGGACGGCCGTTGCTCCTCCGGCACCGGTTCGCCGGCCAACACGGCGGCGATGGCAGCCCGCAGGTCGCGGCCATCGCAGGGCAGATCATTGCCAGGGCGGCTGGGGTCCAACTGGCCGCGATAGGCGAGGCGATGGTCGGCGCCAAACAGAAAGAGATCGGGCGTGCAGGCGGCCTGAAAAGCCTGGGCCAGGCCCTGATCGCCATCGAACAGGTACGGGAAGGTCCAGTGGTGGGCGGCGGCCTGAGCCCGCAAACCCTCCGGGCCATCCTGGGGATGGGTGAGCGTGCTGTTGCTGGAGATGCCGATCAGCTGCAACCCGGAGACGCCCGCGCCTCCAGCGTGCTCGCCCGCCAACCGGGTCAGCTCCGGCTCGATGTGCTTCACAAACGGGCAGTGGGCGCAAAGAAACAACACCAGCACCGGCCGACCCGCCAGCGCTTCGACCCCAGGGTCTCCGAGATCCAGGTGGGTACCGCTCACCTGCTGGGTGCTGCCAGCGGCCAGTTCGGAGCGGATCCGCGCGAGTGGCAACGGTGTGCCCAGCGGCAGCATCGTGGAGGGGGTGAGGGCCATGATTCCCGCGGCTCCGCCATGTGCCCACAATTGTGACCTCTTTTCGGAGACGGCCTGCCCTGGGCCGTGCCCTCAGCACTGCCCTCGGCACTGCTCTCGGCGCTGGGCTGCTCAGCGCCTGCGTGCCGGCCCACCGCCACCCGAGCTGGGCGATCTACCCCCTGCAGCGCGTGGTGCCCCACGACGGCCTGGCCGTGGTGAGCCAACCCGATGGCTACGGCCTGCACATCTGGCTCGACACCGACACCCGCCAGAGCGGCCGCTGCCAGCCCCGCTGGAGCGTCGATGCCGCCCGACTGTTCAACGGCAACGGCAGCGCGCCATTCAGCTCGGGCCTGGCACCGCGCCAGGAGTTCTTCGAGGCCGTGGGGCGCGCCGATGTGCACCGCGCCCTACGCCAGCAGAGCGAAGCCCTCTGCCGAGCGCGGGCACCCCGCAGCAGCTTCAGCTGGGTGGAGCCCCCCCGCAATGCCGGCGAGATCAAGCCCGAGCCCTATCCCTTGCTGGAGGAGCCCGACCTGCTCAGCGATCCCAACGCCGTGCTCGAGCAGGAGGAGCGCCTGCTGAACGCCGCGCCCACAGCACCGGCTCAGCCCGGCGCCAATAGCGAGTGAAGCGGCGCAAATCGACCGGCTCTGGCAGCTCCACGAAGGGCTCGGGCTCGAGCACCTGCACCGGCAGCTGGGCAGCGATCCGATCACGCAGCAGGGAGAAGCGCGGATCCACCGCAGCGCTGGTCACCACGCCATCGGCCTCATGGCGACGGGCGAAGGCGAGCACTTCCTCGGCCACATCGCCGTGGCGCAGGGTCACCGGCAACTCCAGCAGGCACTCGTAGAGAAAGCCCAGGCGCTTGAGGCTCAGGCCCGCCTGGGCGATCAGCTTCCGATCAAACACAAACACCGCCGGCGCACCCGGATGGGCCAGCAGAGCTGGATTGGCCGGCCCAAGGGCCTCGCCATGAATCCAGAGCACGGGCTTCAGCACAGCGCGATCCCCGCTTCAGAGCCCGAATCCCCCCCCAGCAACTGGGCTTGCAGCTGCTCATAGCTGGCGTCAAACGGGCAGGTGCCGTTTGTGGCGGCGGCGCAAACGCGGCAGTAGCGCCCGGAGCTGAAGCGCTCGAGGTTGTCGCGGTTGAACAGATAGGGCTTGCTGCTGAAGCTGCTGGCCACCCACTGCCAGCTGAGGTTGTTGCTGGCCGGGTCGCCGTCGAGCAGGTGCTGCAGAAACCAGCGGGCGCCAGCCTGCCAACGCACCCGGCGCCAGTGCACCACGTAGCTGGCCAGCCACATGCGGGCATGGTTGTGCAGCCAACCGGTGGTTTCCAGCTCCCGCACGAAGCCATCGATGCAGGCCAGGCCGGTGCGGGCCTCGAGCAGATCGGCCGGCAGCGCGGCGGTGTAGCGCTGAGGGGAATGGCCGGTCTTGAGCGGTTCGCGGTCGCGCCAAATGCCGTCGCCCAGCTGGCGCCAGAGCCGCTGCCAGTAGTCGCGCCAGCCCAGCTCATTGATCAGCTTGGCGGCGGCCTGGGGCGGCTGGCCACTGCGCTCCAGCCAGGCGAACACCGCCTCGCGCACCTCCACCAGGCTGAGCGCGCCGTGGCGGATCCAGGGCGAGAGGCGCGTCACGGCGCCATCGAGGTGGTTGCGGCTGCGGCCGTAGGCCAGCGGATCGCTGGCGGCGAGCGCCGTTTCAGCCGCCCGGCGCCCACCCGGGATCGGGCTCAACCCACCAGGGGCCTCGGGAAACAGCTGCCGCAGGGTGGCTTCCAGCTCAGCGCGGCTGGCGAACCGGCGGGGCAGATCGCCGGGTGGGAGAGAATCGCCCGATCGCATCGTTCCGGCTTCTGGCCACTGCTCCCATGCTCCTCGATCTGCGCGGCAAGACAGCCCTGGTCACCGGCATCGCCAACAACAAGTCGATCGCCTGGGGCATCGCCCAGCAGCTGCATGCCGCCGGCGCCGAGCTGGGGGTCACCTACCTGCCCGATGAGAAGGGCCGCTTCGAAGGCAAGGTGCGCGAGCTCACCGCTCCGCTGGCCCCCAGCCTGTTTGAACCCCTCAACGTGCAGGAGCCGGCCCAGATCGAGGCCGTGTTCGATCGGGTGAAGGAGCAGTGGGGCTCGATCGACGTGCTGGTGCACTGCCTGGCCTTCGCCGGCAAGGACGAACTGATCGGTGACTACTCCGCCATCAGCCCCGAGGGCTTCGCCCGGGCCCTGGAGGTGAGTGCCTATTCACTGGCACCGCTCTGCCGGTACGCCAAGCCGCTCTTCAATGAAGGAGGCAGCGTGATCACCCTCAGCTATCTGGGGGCCGAGCGCGCCATCCCCAACTACAACGTGATGGGCGTGGCCAAGGCGGCTCTGGAGGCCTCGGTGCGCTATTTAGCCGCCGAGCTGGGCCCCGAGAAGCAGGTGCGCGTGAACGCCATCAGCGCCGGCCCGATCCGCACCCTGGCCAGCAGCGCCATCGGCGGCATCCTCGACATGATCCACAATGTGGAGGCCAAAGCCCCCCTGCAGCGCACCGTGACCCAGGAGGAGGTGGGCAGCACCGCCGCCTTCCTGGCCAGCCCCCTGGCCTCCGGCATCACCGGCCAGGTGATCTACGTGGACGCCGGCTACTGCATCACCGGCATGTGAGCGGCACACTGGAGCCAAGAGCACAAGCAGGCCCAGGAGGGCGTCCCTATGCGCATCGGCACCATTCACCGCGTCACCGGCGAAACCGATGTGCGCGTGACGCTGGGGCTCGACGGCAGCGGCCGCTGCACGGTGAACACCGGCGTGCCGTTTCTCGACCACATGCTCCACCAGCTGGCCAGCCACGGCCTGGTGGACCTGGAGATCAGCGCCAAGGGTGACACCCACATCGACGACCACCACACCAACGAAGACGTGGGCATCGCCGTGGGCCAGGCCCTGGCCAAGGCCCTGGGCGACCGACGCGGCATCCACCGCTTCGGCCACTTCGTGGCGCCCCTTGATGAGGCGCTGGTGCAGGTGGCGCTCGACTGCTCCGGCCGGCCCCACCTCAGCTACGGCCTGCAGATCCCGGCCCAGAAGATCGGCAGCTACGACACGGAACTGGTGAAGGAGTTTTTCGTGGCCGTGGCCAACAACAGTGGCCTCACCCTGCACATCCGCCAGCTGGATGGGGTGAACTCCCACCACATCGTGGAGGCCTGCTTCAAGGCGTTTGCGCGGGCGCTGCGCCTGGCCGTGGAAGTGGATCCACGCCGCGCCGGCGCCGTGCCGAGTAGCAAAGGCGTGCTGGAGCAGGCGGGGAGCTGAACGGCCAGAGCCAGCGCAAAGGCGACGCCGACGCCGGGCCTGCTAGCCCGGATCCGACTCCCGCGACCACAGAAACAGTCCCAACCGCTCGGCGTCGGCCATCGTTTGCTCGGCATCCAGCAACAGGGCGCTGCGGGCTTCCCAGGCGATGCCAGCCAGCCCAGCTGCCGCAGCCTTGGCCACCGTGGTGGGGCCAATGCCGGGCAGGTCCATGCGCCGGTCTTGGTTGAGCTTGGGGGCCTTGTAGAGCACGCCGGAGCGGCCCGATTCCGGCCGATCGGTGCGCGTGGCCGCCACCCACTCGAGCATGGCGTCCGTGCCCGGCAGCGCCTCGGTGGCTAGGCACAGCCCCTTGGCCACCACCGCCCCCTGGCCCACGTCCACCTGGGAGATGGCCTCCACGATGTAAGCGGCGCGCTCCACATCAGCCCGGTCCATGTCGCTGGGCACGGTGCTGGCATAGAGCCCCGGCTCCGGCAGCAGGTTCGGCGCCACATCCTCGATGCCCACCACCCGCAAACCGTGCTCCTCGATGATCTGGGCCAAGGCCCGCAGGGAGGCGTCATCGCCGTTGCGCAGCGAGGCCAGGATGCGCGGAGCGGCCATCAACGTGGAACCCTCGAAACGCAGCAAATTGAGCGAGCGGGGCCGCACAAACTTGCCCACCATCACGATCTGCTCGATGCCGCGCTGCTGCAGCAACTTGATGAAAGCGATCGAGCGCTCGAAGAAGAATTCCTCTGCCGCCGGGACATCCACCTCCAACCCATGGGGGTAGCAGGCGATGTGGGCACGGCCTGCCCTGGTGAGGGCCTGCGAGAGCATCCTCGGCAGCGCGCCCTCACCGGCAATGATCGCGAGGGTCGGATCACCCATCAGGGCCGAAACTTCTCCGCGCTCAGTGGTATGAGCAGTCAAAGGCCCAACACCCT
>JBIPLV010000082.1:0-9344 GCA_044369475.1 Cyanobium sp.
CACCGCCCCCCTGACAAAGGCCGGCCCGCCCGCCAGGATCGGGGCAGCAACGGCTCCCCTTGCCTTGATGACTCCAACCCCCGAGCAGCCGCAAGCCAACAGCCCCGCAGCCAACACCTCGCCAGCACCCCTGGCCTGGGTGCCCTGGCTGCAGGCCGGCGTTACCGCCATGCTGGTGGTGCTGTTTTTCGTGATCGTGGGCAAAGCCCGCCAGCAGAGCGCCACGATCCGCCAGCTGCAGGAGCGGGTGGAGGGGCTGGAAAACAGCCGTGCCCTCGAGCGCACCACCGGTCTGGAACAGCAATTGCGATCCGCTGTGGAGCGGCTCCAGGCGGTGGAACGCAACAGCGCCAGGATCGACGGACTGAGCCGCGAAGCCGCCAGCCTGCGGGGCGAACTGTCTCGATTGCGGGGCCCGGCAGGCGTGCCCAATGCCGGCCCCTCCCGCGGGGATGAGCCACCCCTGCTGCCGCCGCTACCGCCCCTGAAAACGCCGGCACCTGCCAACTGAGCAGGGGGCCCGTCGGGCCCAGGCCTCACCCCTTTACCGCATCGCCACTGGCGCTGGGCAGGATGTAGCGCTGCAGGCCGATGAACAGCACCAGCACTGGCAAGATCGACACCACCGACCCTGCCGCCACCAGGCGCCAGTCGAGGGAGAAGCTGCTGGCCAGCTGCTGCAGGCCCAGGGGCAGGGTGTAGAGCTGCGGCTCATCAAGAATCACCAGCGGCCAGAGGAAGTCGCTCCAGGTGCCGATGAACACGAACATCGCCAGCGTGATCAGGTCGGCCCGGGCCGCCGGAAGCATCACGTTCCACCACTCCCCCAGCGGCGTGCAGCCGTCGCAGCGGGCCGCCTCCTCCAGCTCCACCGGCACCCCCAGGAAGCTCTGGCGCAGCAGGAAGATGCCAAAGGCCGTAGCCGCCTGGGGAATGATCAGGGCCCAGAGGGTGTTGCGCAGGCCGAGCTGCACCATCAGCAGATACAGCGGAATCATCACCACCTGAAAGGGGATCAGGATCGTGGCCACCACTAGTGCCAGCACCAGGCCGCGCCCCTTGAAGCGCATCCGCGCCAGCGGATAGGCCGCTAGCGAGCAAAACAGCACATTCGCCAGCACCGCCAGGCCGCTCACGATCGTGCTGTTGAACAGGTACGTGCCGATCGGGTTGTCGGTGAACAGACGCGTGTAGGCCTCAAGGCTCGGCTGGCTGGGCCACAGCGCCGGCGGGCTGGTGAAGATGTCTTCCGCCGGGCCCTTGAGCGAGGTGCTCACCAGCCACAGCAGGGGCACCAACATCGCCAGGGCCACCAGCAGCAGCAAGATCAGCTGGGCCGCAGCCGTCAGGCGCGAACGGCGCGGGCCGAAGAGGGATGGACGCATGGCGGGGGAGGCTCGGATGGGAAGGGAGCGCCTGGATGGGAGGGGAGTGCCTGGATGGGGTGCCACCCATGGTTTTTGGTGCTTGGCTTGGTTTTGGCTTAGCTAAGCAACCAAAACCACACCGGGGCACCCCACCTTCCCCAACGATCGCGCCCCCACCAGCGAGCCCACACCGGGTCAGACCCGCGGCCGGTCGGCCAGGGGCAGGTCGCCCACCACTGGCAGCGGCGCCTTCTGGGGGTGTAGGGGCTGATGGCGCCCCCCGGCCAGCAGCCGGTTGAGGGCGTTCACAAAGGCCTGGGCGGCGGCCACCACGATGTCGGTGTCGGCTGCGTGGCCGGAGTAGAGCACGCCGTTCTGGCGCAGCCGGATCGTTACATCCCCCATGGCGTCGATGCCCTCGGTCACGGACTTCACCGAAAACTCCACCAGCTCATTGGGCACGTTGGCCAAGCGATTGAGCGCCTGACACACCGCATCCACCGGCCCAGTGCCGATTGCCGCCTCGGTGAGCTCGGCGCCGTCGGCGTCCACCAGGGTGACGGTGGCGGTGGGCTGCAGACCCGTGCCGCAGCTCACCTGCACGCTCTTCAGCGTGAAGCTGCCATCGTCCTGCTGCTGCACCTGCTCGCTGACGATCGCCTCGAGGTCGCGGTCGCTGATCTCGCGCTTGCGGTCGGCCAGCTCCTTGAAGCGGGCGAAGGCATCGTCGAGGTCCTCGCGCTCGAGGCTGTAGCCGAGCTCCTCCAACCGGGCCCGGAAGGCGCTGCGGCCGCTCAGCTTGCCCAGGGAGATGCGGTTGTCGGCCAGGCCGACGGTGCGGGCGTCGATGATTTCATAGGTCAGGCGGTTCTTAAGCACGCCGTCTTGGTGGATGCCGCTCTCGTGCGCGAAGGCGTTGGCGCCCACGATCGCCTTGTTGGGCTGCACCGCCATGCCGGTGAGGTTGCTCACCAGCCGCGAGGTTTTGGTGATCTCCTCGGTGCGCACGCCCGTGAGCGGCTCGGTGGAGTCGGCCGGCCGGCCCAGAAAAGGATTGAAATAGCTGCGGCGCACATGCAGCGCCATCACCAGCTCCTCGAGCGAGGCATTGCCGGCCCGCTCGCCGATGCCATTGATCGTGCACTCCAGCTGGCGGGCCCCGTTCTTGACGGCCTCGAGGAAGTTGGCCACCGCCAAGCCCAGGTCGTTGTGACCGTGCACCGAGATCACCGCCTGGTCGATATTGGGCACGCTGGCGTTGATGCCGGCGATCAGGGCGCCGAATTCCGCCGGGGTGGCGTAGCCCACCGTGTCGGGAATGTTGATCGTGGTGGCGCCGGCGTTGATCGCCGCCTCGATCACCTGATGCATGAACTCCGGGTCGCTGCGACCGGCGTCTTCGCAGGAGAATTCGACGTCGTCCACCAGCGAGCGGGCGTAAGCCACCATCTCGGCAGTGATCGCCAGAACCTCGGCGCGGCTCTTGCGCAACTTGTGCTCGAGATGGATGTCGCTGGTGGCGATGAAGGTGTGGATCCGCTTGTGGGCGGCCGGCCCCACCGCATCGGCGCAGGCCTTGATGTCGCCGGCGGCGGCGCGGGCCAGGCCGCAGATGGTGGGGCCGTCCGGGGTGCCGACGCTTTCAGCGATGCGCTGCACGGCGTTGAAGTCGCCGGGGCTGGCGAAGGGGAAGCCGGCCTCGATGATGTCGACGCCCAGGCGCGCCAGCTGCTGGGCGATCGCCAGCTTCTCTTCCAGGTTGAGGCTGGCGCCAGGCGACTGCTCGCCGTCGCGCAACGTGGTGTCGAAAATCAGAACGCGGCCGGGATCACGGGCCATCGGGGCTCCTGGGGCAAACCAGTCCTTAAACGGACTGGCTATGAGTTAGCCCCATTGTAGGGGGCGCCAGAACGATGCGCCTAGAGTGGAGCCAACGCGGAAAGGTCATGGCCGCAGGCGATCTGGCCCTCGTCCTCCACGCGCATCTGCCCTACGTGCGCTCGAGCGAGCCGGGATCGCTGGAGGAAGACTGGTATTTCCAGGCTCTTCAGGAGTGCTACCTGCCGCTGCTGGCCGTGTTGGAGGCCGCTGCAGCCGACCGGCGTCAGCACCCCCGGCTCACCCTCGGCCTTTCGCCCACCCTGCTGTCGCTGCTGGCCGACCGCCAGCTCAACGCCCGCTTCCTGCCCTGGATCACCCTGCGCCAGGAGTTGCTGCAGCAAGCCCCGCAGGAGCTCGGCGAGGCTGCCACCCAGCTGGCCGGCCAGCTCGACGCTGTCGTGGAGCAGTGGATCCAGATCGAGGGCGCCCTGATCCCCCGCTTCCGGCGGTTGCAGCAGCAGGGCGTGCTCGATCTGATCACCTGCGGGGCCACCCACGGCTACCTGCCCCTGCTGCGCCAGGTTCCCGAGGCGGTGCGGGCCCAGCTGGTCACCGCGGTGCGGGAGCACGAGCGGCTGCTGGGCGAGCGGCCCCTGGGCATCTGGCTGCCGGAGTGCGCCTACTACGAAGGCCTCGACCAGCAGCTGGTGGGCGCCGGCCTGCGCTACTCGGTGCTCGACGCCCACGGCCTGCTGCACGCCCTGCCCCGGCCCCGCTACGGGGTATTTGCGCCGATCTGTTCGCCGGCGGGGGCGGCTTTCTTCGGCCGCGACAGCAGTGCCACCCTGCCGGTGTGGAGCGCCCGCGAGGGCTATCCCGGCGACGGCGCCTACCGCGAATTCCATCGCGACCTGGGCTGGGACCTGCCCGAAGCGGAGCTGGCCAGCCACGCCATCCCCAGCCGCCGGCCCCTGGGCCTGAAGCTGCACCGGGTCACGGCCCAGGGCTGCCCGCTCGACCAGAAGCAGCCTTACCAACCTGCCGTTGCGGCCGAGCGGATCGAGCAGCACGCCACCGCCTACTTGGAGGGCCGTGCCAGCGAATTGGCGGGCCTGGCTCGCTCAATGGAGCGCCGGCCCCTGCTGGTGGCGCCCTTCGATGCCGAGCTCTTCGGCCACTGGTGGTTTGAGGGGCCCCAGTTCCTGGCGGCCCTGTTCCGCCAGGCCGCCGAGGCCAGCGTGCGCCTGGTGACCCTGCGCGAGAGCCTGGCCGGCGGCGACCCCCTGCAGGTGTGCCGCCCCTCCCCCAGCAGCTGGGGCCAGGGTGGCTACCACGACTACTGGCTCAACGAAACCAACGCCTGGGTGGTGGCCGAGTGGCAGCGGGCCTCCCGGGCCATGGTGGCGCGGGTGCAGCGGGGTGTGGGCAGCGAGGCCCAGCGCCGCCTGCTCACCCAGGCCGGCCGGGAGCTGCTGCTGGCCCAGAGCTCCGACTGGAGCTTCATCCTGCGGGCCGGCACCACCACCGAACTGGCCAAGGAGCGCATCGAGCGCCACCTGGATCGCTTCTGGCGCCTGCTGGATGCCATCGACAACGGCACCGAGCTCCCGGCCGAATGGCTCAAGGCCGTGGCGATCGAAGACGGCCTCTTCCCCCTGCTCAACGCGGCGGATTGGCTGCCGGCACCGACTGCGGGCCAGGGCTAGGGAAGGCAGGCCAGATCAGCCCGAGACCGAGCTGAAGCTCCCTCCCCTGCATGCCCATCAGGCCTGCTTTGACGCTCCAGGGGGCGGTGGCAAACAGCTGCACCATCGCCACCAGCAGTTCAGGCACGGTGGCAGTGTTGGCCAGGAACCCATACCACTGGGCTTCGGGAAGGGAGAAGAAGGTGGCGAAGTGGGCCCGCAGCTGGGGCTCTGAGAAGCGCATCAACTTCTCCAGCCCGAATTGGTAGAGCGCATGCTTGCGACGCAGCTCCAGCGGCCACAAGGACTGCCAGCCGGCCCTGGCCAGCTCAGCCGAGGGGGCCGCAAGATCGGCCATCGCCGCCGCCACCGCTGAGGCCACCGCCGGAGCCCGGCGCAGCAGCGCCCCCACCATGTAGCCCGAGGCCGGATGCACCATCGCCGCGGCCCCACCGAAGCCCAGCACCGGCTGCTCCAGATCCGGCAGGGGCAGGTTCATCGGGAACAGGCAGAACTCCTCGTGCTCCACCTGCTCGATCGCCACGCCACGGTGGGCCAGTCGCCGCTCCAACCGCTGCTGCAACACCGCATAGGGCACCGGCGGCGCCAGAGCGAGGGAGGTTTCCTCCACGAAGAAGCGACCACCGCCCAGGTCCATCGCATACAAAAACGTGGGGGGCTCCTGCCGCTCCGCTTCAGTGAGATGGTCGACGCGGTAATCCATCAGCACGAATTGCCCCGGCTCCACCGGAGGCGCCGTGAACCAGCCCACCACCCCGTAGGCCGCCTGCCCCGCCACCGGCCCACGGTCGGGCCGCCGCACAAACGCTGCCTTGTGGCCGGTGGCATCCACCACCAGCCGCGCCTCGATCACGGCTGGAGCAGCGGCGGCAGTGCGCACCAGGCTGCGGCCCCCGACGAGGCTCAGCTCCTGCGCCAGCCCCCGCAGCCACTGCACGCCAGCCGCCTCGCAGCGCTCCAGCCAGAACTGCTGCAGGCGGGTCTTGTCGAACAGGCCGTAGTCGCGGCCGTGGCGGGTGGGAGCGTTGGCCGGATCGGCAGGATCGCTGCTACCGGAGCCGAAATAGCTGCAAGTGTGGCTCCAGCGGTGCTCCAGCAAGTGGCCTAAGCCAAGGGCATCCACCTCATCGCCCCAGATGCCGTAGGTGTTGGGCCAGGGATCGCGAGGATCGGCCGCTGCCAGCACGGCCACGGCCAGCTGGCGCTCCGCCAGCTCAGCGGCGATGGCCAGGGCCGCCGGGCCTGCACCCACCACCAGCACGTCTGCAACCAGCACTTCTGCAACCAGCACGTCAGACATCTGGCAGCTGGATGTCGAGGGTGGCGCGATTGTTGAGCTGGAAAGCGGCCTCCTCCAAAATCTGATTCTCGGGATCGGCAATCACGTCGAGGCGATGGGTCCCCGCGGGGAGCTGGAGGGGCACGCTGAAGGTTTCGCTGGCACCGGCCGCGAGCCAGGGGAGCCGCAGATAGCGATGGCCGCTGTAGCGGTCGTTGACCACCACGGCGACCCCTACATCGCTGACATCCATGGCACCACGGTTGGCCACCGTGAAGTGGGCATGGCCATCGCGGAAGTGCAGGGTCTCAATCGACAGATCGCTCGCCAACCGGTGCAGGTTTTCGAGGGGATAGAGCACCAGACGCTGGAGGGATGCCAGCCGGGCGCCGGGATGTTCGTGGTGCAGGTGTCCGCCGTAGCGCAGATCGGTGCTGCAGCCGTGCAGATGCAGATGGGCGTGGGGATCGGGAACGGTGACACGGCCCTGGACTGGATCGGTGTCGAAGAAGCCGCAGCAATCCCACTCCAGGGAGCGGCCCAGAAACCGGATTGGATCGCTGGGATCCCCCGGATCTTCCGGTGCCAACCGGTAGTGCTGCAGCAGTTGATAGATGCTGCGCGATGCGGTGCCCTCGCTGGCCGCACTGGTGGCCACAGCGGTGTTGCGCCGCTGCTGCCCCATGCACAGCTTGGAGGCCACCGTGATCACCAGCGACTCCCACTGGGATACCAGGCGCAGGCCATAGATCGGGGCCTGCGCTAGGCGCCCCTGCTGCCGCAGCTGGGCAATCGCCTCGGCCACGAGCTCCTGCAGTGGCCGGCCCCGCATCTCGCCGAAACTGGACAAATCCACCGGCGTGCGCACCGCGGTGGCATCAGCGCTGAAGCACACGTAGGGGAAGTGGCTGCTGCCATCCCCAGGTCGCAGGGCCCGAATGCCACCATCGCTGGCCTGGCATTTCCAGATCGTGGTGGCCACGCCATCGGCATCCTGCAGAAAGGTGAGCTCCCCGTTGTCGATGCTGGTGGTGGTGCCCAGGCCGAGCACATCACCCTGGAGAGGAATGCGCTCTAGGGGCAGGTGCTCGTTCACATCACCCTGAATCAGATCGCGCACGGTGTTAGCGATCCAGAAGTCGGCCATGGGGAAGGGCCTGGGGCTCAGGCGTCTGGGGCAGTGTTGGGGCTGGCCGCGGCATCAATCGGGGCCTCGGCATCCTCCAGGGCGGGAGCTTCCTCAACGGGAGCTTCCTCCTCCGGCGCCGGCGGCACCAGCACCACTTCGGTGAGGCGGTCGCCGGAGTCGAGCTTCTGCAGGCGCACGCCAGTGGCAGCGCGGGACTGCTGGGGAATGGCGTCGGCCTGGGTGCGCACGATCACGCCCTTCTCACTCACCAGCAGCAGCTCCTCGCCGGCGCCGAGCACCTTCAGACCCACCAGCACGTCGCCATCGCGGCGGAACTTCATGCAGCGCAGGCCCATGCCGGCACGCTTCTGAAGCCGGAACTGGTTCACCGGCACCCGCTTGCCCAGGCCGCTGGCGCTGGCCACCAACACCCACGGGCCTTCGCTCGGCGCCACCTCCTCACTGTCATCGTCTTCGGCGCTGGCGCTGCTGGCCACCTGATCGGCCAGCTCGGCCGGGATCACATCCATGCTCACGAGCTGGTCGCCGGCCCGCAGGTTCATGGCGCGCACACCCCGAGCGGTGCGACCCAGCGGGCGCAGCTCCTCATCGCTGAGCCGGAAGTGGATCGTCATGCCGTTGCGCGAGCCAATCAGCACCGAATCACCGGGCTGGGCCAGCCGCACCCAGGTGAGGGCGTCGCCGTCCTCGAGGGAGATGGCGATCAGGCCGTTGGAGCGGATGTTGGCGAAAGCCGAGAGCCGGGTGCGCTTCACATAGCCACCGCTGGTGAGCATCACCAGCACGGCGTCTTCGGCAAATTCGCTCACTGCCAGCAGCGAGGTGATCTGCTCCTCGCGGGGGATCGGCAGCATCTGCACGATCGGCGTGCCCTTGGCGGCCCGGCTGCAGATCGGCACCCGGTAGGCCGGCACGGTGTACACCACGCCCCGGTCCGAGAACAACAGCAGGTTGTCGTGGTCGTTGCAGCTGATGAACAGCCTCACGGCCTCTTCGCCCTGGCTCTTGGTGCCGGCCTTGCCGCGGGTGCCGCGGCTGGTGGCCTCGAATTCGCTCACCGGCATCCGCTTGAGGTAGCCGTTCTCGGTGAGCAGCACCACCGAGCGCTCGTTGGCGATCAGGTCGATGTCTTCCAGGCCACCCTCGAGATCGAGGATCTCGGTGCGGCGGGGGGACAGGTAGCGGCTGCGGATCACACCGAGCTCCTCGGTGATGATCGTCAGCACCCGCTCGCGGTTGGCCAGGATGTCCTTGTAGTCGGCGATCTTGGCCACGAGGTCTTCGTGCTCGAGCCGGATTTTGTCGGCCTCCAGGGCGGTGAGGCGCCGCAGCTGCATCTGCAGGATGGCGTCGGCCTGGATCTCACTGAGACCGTGGCGCTCCTGCAGCTGCTGCCGAGCGGTGGCGGCGTCGGAGGCGGCCCGGATCAGGGCAATGATCGGATCAAGTTGGTCGAGGGCCAGCAGCAGCCCGAGCAGGATGTGATCGCGCTCTTCGGCCTTGCGCAGGAAGTAGCGGGTGCGGCGCTCGATCGTCTCGACGCGGAAGTCGAGGAACACCTGCAGCATCTTGCGCAGGGTGAGCAGCACCGGCTCCGACTTCACGAGCGCCAGCATGTAGGCGCTGAAGTTGTTCTGCAGCGGGGTGAGCTTGAACAGGTTGTTCAGCACCACCTGGGGGTAGGCATCGCGCCGCAACTCGATCACGATCCGCATGCCGTCGCGGTCGGATTCGTCGCGGATATCAGCGATGCCCTCAAGCTTCTTGTCGTTCACCAACTCGGCGATCCGCTCGATCAGCGAGGCCTTGTTGGTTTGGAAGGGAAGTTCGGTGATGATCACCGCATCGCGGTCGGGGCGGCCCTTCACCTCCACCGTTTCGATCGAGGCCACGCCGCGCATCGTCACCGAGCCACGACCGGTGGTGTAGGTCTCGCGGATGCCGCGGCGGCCCAGGATCTGCCCTCCCGTAGGGAAGTCGGGCCCCGGGATGATCGCCATCAATTGGAAATCGTCGATCTC
>JBIPLV010000013.1:0-29052 GCA_044369475.1 Cyanobium sp.
GGGCGGCCCTGCTCGACTACCAGGGCCGCCAGCGCCGTTTCGGCGGGGTCGAGCCCCTGGCCTGACCGGTTTCTGTCTCCACGCCACCCTGTCTCCGTTGCTGCCAGTGATCACGCGTCACGATTGGTCCCGTTCTGAAATCCAGGCGCTGCTGGAGCTGCCCCTGATGGAGTTGCTCTGGCAGGCCCAGCAGGTGCACCGCGCCGCCAACCCCGGCTACCACGTGCAGCTGGCCTCCCTGCTCAGCGTCAAGACCGGCGGCTGCGAAGAAGATTGCGCTTACTGCCCCCAGTCGCTGCACAACAGCAGCGACGTGGCCGGCCAGCCCGAGCTGGAGGTGGAGCCGGTGCTGGTGCGGGCGCGGGCGGCCAAGCAGGCCGGGGCCCATCGCTTCTGCATGGGCTGGGCCTGGCGCGAGATCCGCGATGGTGCACCGTTTGAGGCGATGTTGGCGATGGTGCGCGGCGTGCGGGAGCTGGGGCTCGAAGCCTGCGTCACCGCCGGCATGCTCAGCGACGCCCAGGCCCAGCGCCTGGCCGAGGCGGGGCTCACCGCCTACAACCACAACCTCGACACCAGCCCCGAGCACTACGACCGGATCATCACCACCCGCACCTACCAAGAGCGGCTCGAAACCCTGCAGCGGGTGCGGAGTGCCGGGATTTCAATGTGCTGTGGCGGCATCATCGGCATGGGCGAAACCGCCAGCGATCGCGCCGGGCTGCTCGAGGTGCTGGCCAACCTCACCCCCCACCCCGAGAGCGTGCCGATCAACGCTCTGGTGGCCGTGGAGGGCACGCCGTTGGAGGAGCTGCCGCCGGTGGACCCGCTCGAGCTGGTGCGGATGGTGGCTGTCGCCCGCATCCTGATGCCCCAGGCGCGGGTGCGGCTCAGTGCCGGCCGCGAGCAGCTGGGCCGTGAGGCCCAGATTCTGTGCCTGCTGGCCGGGGCCGATTCGATCTTCTACGGCGACACCTTGCTCACCACAGGCAATCCCGCGGTCGAGGCCGACCGAGAGCTGCTGGCGGCTGCGGGTGTGCAGGTGAGATGAGCGTGCTGGTGGCGGCGTTTTACCGCTTTGCTGCCCTGGAGGCGTTGCCGGCCCTGCGCAGCGAGCTGCTGCAGCTCGCTGACGCTGCTGGCGTGCGCGGCACGATCCTGCTGGCCGATGAGGGGGTGAATGGCACCATCTCGGGCCCCGATGCCGGCGTGGAGGCGGTGCTGCAGCGGCTGCGGCAGGTGGTGGGGCTGGAGCGCCTGGAGGCCAAGTTCAGCCGCACCGACGCGCAGGCGTTTCATCGCCTCAAGGTGCGGCTCAAGCGCGAGATCGTTTGCCTTGGCCAGCCCAAGGTGCAGCCCTATCTGGCCTCGGCGGTGGGCACCCACGTGCCGCCCGAGCAGTGGGATGCCCTCATCGCCGACCCTGACACCTTGGTGATCGACACCCGCAACGCCTACGAGGTGGCCATCGGCACCTTTGCTGGGGCGATCGACCCGGGCACCGAGAGCTTTCGGGAGTTTCCCCGGTGGGTGGAGCACGAGCTCAGGCCGCTGGTGGCCGAGCGCCAGCCCAAGGCGATCGCGATGTTCTGCACCGGCGGCATCCGCTGCGAGAAGGCCACGGCCTACCTGCAGCAGCAGGGTTTTGCCGGGGTGCACCACCTGCAGGGCGGCATCTTGCGCTACCTCGAGGAGATCCCCGAGCCGGGCAGCAGCTGGCGCGGCGAGTGCTTCGTGTTTGATCAGCGGGTGGCGGTGAACCACCGGCTCGAGCCCGGCGAGCACAGCCTGTGCCACGCCTGCGGTCTGCCGCTCTCGCCAGACGATCGCCAGCTGGCCAGCTACGTGGAGGGGGTGAGTTGCCGCCATTGCCGCGATCGCTTCAGCGACGCCGACCGGGCCCGCTTTGCGGAGCGCCAGCGCCAGATGCAGCTGGCCCGAGGGCGGGGTGAACGCCATCTTGGTGAGCGTGATCCCGGCGAGCGCAGCGGTGGCTGAAACGCGGCCGGTTCTCTACAGCTTCCGCCGCTGCCCCTATGCCATCCGGGCGCGCCTCGCCTTGGCGGCGGCGGGGTTTTCGCCGGGGGAGACGTTGGCGCTGCGGGAGGTGAGTCTCAAGGCCAAGCCGCCTGAGCTGTTGGCGGCCTCGGCCAAGGCCACGGTGCCGGTGCTGGTGGGGGCGGTTGGGCCCGAGGGGGAGCCGGTGCTGGAGGAAAGCCTGGCGATTATGGGCTGGGCCTTGGAGCACCGTGATCCCCACGGCTGGGTGGCGGGTTGGAGCCCGGCCCAGGTGGCAGCAATGGAGGCGCTCATCGCCGAAAACGACGGCCCCTTCAAGCACCACCTCGATCGCTTCAAATATCCGGATCGCTTCCCGACCGAGCCGTTGGAGGCCCATCGTCTCGCCGGGCTTGCGATGTTGCGCCGCTGGAACGACCGTTTGGAGCAGGGGGGCTGGCTGCTGGGTGAGCGGCCATCCCTGGCCGACTGGGCCCTGCTGCCCTTCGTGCGCCAGTTCCGCCTGGCTGATCCGCTGGGATTCGATGCGGCGCCGCAGCTGGTGGCCCTGCAGGCCTGGCTGGGCCGCTGTCTCGGCGGCCCGGAGCTGGCGGTGGTGCTCGCGCCCCCCTGGGCGACGCGCATGCCGTGGCGTTCCCCACGCTGGCTGTATCACCTGGCCTTGCGTCACGAGTGGCAGGCGGCGCGGGCCGAGGGCATCTACCGCCGTTCCAGCCGTGGCCTGGCGCTCGAGGAGGTGGGCTTCATCCACCTGAGCGAGGCCCATCAGGTGCCGGTTACAGCCGCCCGTTTCTACGGCGACCTGGGCGCTGGCGAGGTGCTGCTGCTCAGCATCGATCCCCAGCGCCTGGTGGCCGCGGGCCTGACGGTGCGCCACGAACCGGCGGCGCCTCCAGGCGGTACCCCTGGCGCGGAGTTGTTCCCGCATTTGTTTGGCCCCCTGCCTCTGGAGGCTGTGCGGCTGGCGGAGCCGTGGCGGCCGTGACCGGCGTGCCGACCCTCGCCGATCTGGAGGCGGAGGCCAGCCGTCGGGGCTTGCTGCTGCGCCTGCAGGTGCGGCGGCCGGCTGGGTTGGCCTGGACCCTGCGGGTGGGGGTGGCGCGACGCCCGCTGCCGGAGGAGGCTTGCGGCGGGCTGCTGTTGCTCGGCGAGCTCAAGGGCTGGGCCCTGGCCACGGCCGATGGTCTGCGGCTCGACACCCTGCGGGTGCAGGGTGAGCAGACCGCTGCGGTTGCTCCGCTGATCTGCGGTGCCACCTTCGCCTGGGCCCTGGAGGTCACCCCCTGCCGCCAAGCCACCATCCTGGCGATCCGAGACAGTGAGCGGCAACATCGCCGTTTGGTGCGCTACTTCCGCCAGCTGGGCTTCACGCCCCTGCGCGAGCTCGGTGCCGGCCCGGCCGATCTGGCTCCGCGGTTGCTCTGGGGCGGCGCTGGCCTGTTGATGCGAGCCGATGCCAGCGAGGTTCTGCGGCGCAGTGCGCGGCGGTTGGGCCTCGGGGGGCTGGATGGGCTTTGATCCCCGTCGCTGGCGTCCAGCTCCCGGCAGCCCAGCAGTCACCAGCAACGTCGATGCCCTCCTGGCTGAGAACGATGCCCTGCGCCGGGAGGTGCGGGTGTTGAGGGGGCGACTGGAGCAACTGCAGCTGCAGCAACGGCCACGCCCCAACGTTGAGGGCTCGAGGTTTGCCTACGGCCTGAGCCCGGATCAGGTGGAGCGCTGGGGCCAGGCCATGGCTGGTCATCCCCGTTGGCAGGCGTTGCGGATTGGCCCACCGGCCGGGTTGCGTGGGGTGATCGAGGAGCTGCGCAGTCGCTGGTGGAACCCGGAGCTCAGCCTGGAGCAGGAGCTCGATCGCCGCTCCCCCGGCTTGGGCGCCGAACTGGCTGAGGCGCTTCGGGGGCCCCACAGCCGGGCCCGCTGGGCCGTGCGGGCGGCCTTTGCCCTCTATGGCCAACGTGCGCCCGAGTGGTTGAGCGAGGCGCCGTTGCAGGTGGCTGAAGAGCTCCTGCGCCGCCAGGAGCTCCTCGGCCAGCGCCACCACCAGCGCCACCACCAGCGCCGCCACGGCACCCGCACTGAGAATCACTCCCAGAGCACGAATCACTCCCACAACAAAACTGGTTCGCACACCAAAACACCGGGGCCAGATCCCCGCGGCGATGCCCTGCGGCTTCTGGGGTTGGAGCCCGGTGCCAGCCAGCCGATGATCAAGCGCGCCTATCGCCGCTTGGCCAAAGCCCACCACCCTGATCTCGGTGGCGATGCGCAGGCGTTTCACCGGCTGGAGGCGGCGTATCGGCTGCTGATGGGCTGAGTCAGAACTGCAGCTGCAGTTGCATGCCGGCAGCAAGGATCGGTGCGGCGTTGCTGCCGTTGGGATTGAGGATCAGCTGCAGCACAGGTTGCAGGCTGAGGTTGCTGTTCACCAGCCAGCTGTAGTTGAGCTCCAGCACGGTTTCGCTGCCCTGGCCGGGCGAGAGGGTGGGGCTGAAGCGGCTGCTGCCAACGCCGAAGGCCAGCACATCGAGCGGGCGGCCGGGCAGCACCCCCTGACTCAGCCAGCCGCCACTCAGAAACAGGGGGACGGGATTGGTGTCCCACTCAAAGCCGGCATTCACTCCGAGCCAGAGGCGGTTGTCGAGACCCAGTGGCAGCGGTGCCGCCAAGGTGAGGGTGGCGGCGACGAAGCTGTTCAGCGTCTCATTGCTGCGGTTGTCCACATACCCCCCGCCGATTTGGAGCAGGGGCGGCGGCAGCTGCCGCTGGATCAGCTCCTGAGCCTGGGCAATCGGCCGCTCCAACGCTTGGCTGCCTGGCAGCGCGCCGTAGCTCCACTGCAGCAACTGGGTATGGCCGTTTAGCGCCGCCTGGTTGGGCTTCACACCAAATAGACGCGCCAGATTGAATTCTGGATCCAGCCAGAAGGCGCCGTAGTGCCATTCCCCCCAGCGCCCCGATGGCTCTGGTCGCCAACGCAGTTTCACTCCCGGTGCGATGTAGGGGTTGATCGGTAGACCATTCACATTCAGGTTGAGGGTGTTGTTGAGTGCAGAGTGCACATAGGCATCCAGCACCGGTGCGCTCACAAACCCCGGATCGATCGACAACACTCCGGCCTTGAACGCCAGAGGGCCGCCACCCATCTGCCGCTCCACACTCGCTTCCGTGAGCCACAGCCCTGTGGGGTCGCTGCTGTTCTGGAGAGGGAAGGCGGCGCCGATGCTCTGGCTGTAGTTGGGATCTCCGCTGAACAGCATCAGCTGCACGTGGCCGCGCCAGTAATCGGCTTGTTGCCACAGCTCCACTGGTTTGGAGCGGCCTGAGCCCGCCACCACATCCAGCCTCAACTGCTGCATCCAGCTAGCGCTCTGTTGGCTACCGCCGCTGGGGTTGCCCAGGGGCTGGGCTTGCAGTTGCAGCTGCAGATCAAGCCATTCGGGTGGCTTGATCCATTCGTTTAGGGATGAACCATTGGTTTCAATGCGTTGTGTTGGCTCCGCGGGCTGAGGCTTGGAAGGGTTGGTTTCATCACTGGATTGACAAAGCCCCGGCAGTTGGCATAAAACGAAAAAGCAAAGAGTGAGCTGTTTGCTCGGATTCCAATGAGGCCGTTGGACGTTCTTGCCGTGTGCCATTTACCACTTGACAGAGGGCGACCAGCGGGACTGATTGTCGCTGAATAGTTTAGTCTTGGCAATCAGGCTGGCCTGACCTGATGACCTGACTTGATGGCTTGACTTGATGACCTGACTTGATGACCTGACTTGATGGCTTGACTTGATAGGCTGGCCACTGCGCAGTTGGACTGGTTTGTGACGGAAGAGACTTGATTTCAAGTTTTGACGAGAGATCCAGGCTTGGCTGGCAGCCAGTGAGAGCTTTGGCAGCTCTGGGAAACAAGCGGTTGAGCCACCTTGGGGCATCAAAAGTTTTTGGGACGCGCTTCCTGTTGCCATTAGAGGATGTTGAGCGGCGATTCTTGGTCAATTTTGTGACTTCATTTTGACTTGGCTTGCGGTTGATTCAGGGTTGGCTTAGTTTGAGGTGAAAGCCTGGGTCTCGATGAACGGATCAGAGTTGATCAATTTTATGGTCACAAACTTTGCGTTGCTCAACCCGCTCGGGGTTCTGCCGATTTTTATTGGCCTAACGGCACGCGAGAGTCGTGGTGTTCAGCGTCTGGTGGCCCTGTTTGTCTCTCTCACGGTGCTGGCACTGCTGCTGGTGTTTCTGTTTGTTGGTGAGAGCATCCTCCAATTCCTTGGAGTATCGATGGATGCCTTTCGCATCGCTGGGGGAATTCTCCTCTTGCTGATGGGATTAAAAATTGTGGCCGGAGATGCGGGTGATTCTGGGGCGCAGTTGTCGGAGGTTGCTGCTGGGGTGAGCGAACTAAAGGAGGCGGAAACAGTTTTTCAGAAGATTGTCATTCCGATGGCTATGCCCTTGCTCGTGGGCCCTGGTGTGATTGCGAACGTGATCCTCTACGCCGCCAAAGATCAGGCAGATCACGATGGCGGTGCGTTGGTGTTGGGTGCATTCCTGCTCTCCGTGGTGGTGTTAGCGATCTTTCTTGCGGGCCGTTGGCTGAAGGCGGTTTTGGGCCCGATCGGTCTCAACATCCTGATGCGTGTGATGGGTTTGATGGTGGCCGCGATGGGTGTTCAATTCATGGTGACCGGTGTGAGCCAGATCTTCATCACCCAACTCGCACCAGCGATTCGTTGAGTCCCATTGCTTTCGGCAAGGGTTGGTACCCGAATCTTCATCCCTGAAAAGCTGCACATTCCAGCGCATCCAGTGGAGCGGAACAGATCTATGAGGCAGCGTGATAGCTGCTGCGCACCAGCGGCCCGCTGCGCACCTGCTGAAATCCCAGCTCCCTGGCGATGACGCCCAGCTCCTCGAATTCCGCCGGACTCCAGTAGCCGCTAACCGGGATGTGGGCGAGGGATGGGCGCATGTATTGCCCCAGGGTGAGTCGCTGACAATCGACACGGCGCAGGTCGTGCAGCGTCTGCACCACCTCGGCGTGGGTTTCGCCCAGCCCCAGCATCAGGCCACTCTTGGTGGGGATCTGCGGCGCCAGCTCGCGGGCGGCCGCTAGCAGCCCTAAGGAGTGGCGGTAGGTCGCACCGCGGCGCACGTCGCCCTGCAGCCGCTCCACGGTTTCGAGGTTGTGGTTGAAGCAGGCCGGTTCGGCCGCGAGCACCGCGGCGAGCCGTTGGCGTTGGGCGGCTAACCCCTCCTGTTCGTTGCGATGGCCGCCCCAGAAGTCGGGGGTGAGCACTTCGATGCCCACTTTGGGTGTGCGCTGGCGGATGGCGGCCATGGTGGTGGTGAACAGGCTGGCGCCGTGGTCGGTCCGATCGTCGCGGGCGACGGCCGTCAGCACCACATAGGAGAGCCCCAGGGTGGCCACCGCTTCGGCCACCCGCTCCGCTTCGCCGGCATCCACTGGGTGGGGAGCCTGGCCCTTCTCCACCTGGCAGAACGCGCAGCTGCGGGTGCAGATCGGGCCGCCCAGCAGGAAGGTGGCGGTGCCTGCGGCATAGCACTCGGCCCGGTTGGGGCAGCGGCCCTCCTCGCAGATGGTGTGCAGCCGTTGCTGCTTCACCAATCCCTGCACGGTCTCCAACGCTGAGGCGTTGCCGACGGGACGCCGCAGCCACTCAGGTAGCCGTTCAGCAGGCGGGATGGCGCTGTAGCGCGTCATGGGAGCTACTCGACTCGGCGCCGTCCCTCGAAGGCCCGGGCCAGGGTGACTTCGTCGGCGTATTCGAGCTCGCTGCCCACGGGCAGGCCGTAGGCGATCCGGCTCACCGCGGTGAAGGGCTTGAGCAGGCGGGCCAGGTAGAGGCTGGTGGTGTCGCCCTCAACGCTCGGGGTGAGGGCCAGGATCACTTCGTTGATGCCCTCCTGATCCACGCGGTGCACCAGCGGTTGGATCTGGAGCAGCTCCGGCCCGATGCCATCCATCGGCGAGATCAGGCCGCCAAGCACGTGGTAGTGCCCTTTGAACTCCCGGGTGCGCTCCATGGCGAGCAGGTCGCGTGAATCAGCCACCACGCACAGCTGGCCGTTGCCACGTTCGCTGTTGCGGCAGATCTCACAGACGGGTTCGGCCGATAGATGGAAGCAGCGCTGACACTGGCCCACCTGGCTGCGGGCGTCCAGCAGGGCGTCGGCGAAGCTGCGGATCTGCTCTTCGGGCTGACGCAGCAGGTGAAGGGCCAGGCGCTGGGCCGTGCGGGGGCCGATGCCGGGTAGCCGCTCGAACTGGTCGATCAGCCGTGCCAACGGGCGCGTGAAGCCGCTCAGCGTTCCGCTCCAATTGAGTGGATTGTGGCAGGCCTGCCCCTTAGCCGGGATGAGTTCTGGCGGCCTCCAGGTGGGTGCCGCTGAGGTCAGCACCCTCCAGCTGGGCTCCTGTCAGGTGCGCCCCTTCCAAGTTGGCGTCGCGCAGATTGGCCCCGCGCAGATTGGCGTCCTGCAGATCGCAACCGCGCAGGTTGGCGCCGCGCAGATCGGTACCGGCCAGGTTGGCGTTGCGCAGCACGCTGTTTTCCAGATTCACCTCCTGCCAGTCGCCATGGGGGGCCCGCAGGTTGTGCAGATCGAAGCCGGCCAGCTGCTGGCCGGCGAGCGAGAGGCCGGCGCTGTTGAGACTTTCGAGGGCGTGGATGCGACCCATCAACCAGCGTGCCCCAGAGGCGTTGCAGGTTTGCAACAGCTCATAAGCCTCCATGTTTTCGCGCTGGCGGCGCTTGTGGCCTTCCAGTAGGTAGAGGAACGCTGCTGTCACGATGCTCAGCGACTCCACATTGCCGACGCTGATCAGGGCCTCGGCATCCCGAAACAGGCAGCCTTTGCTCCAGTTTTGGTTGCGGCAGGTGGCGTAGCTGTTCACCACCAGCAGCAGGGCGAGGGCACTGCCTGCCGAAAGCGCGAGGCGAACGGCAAAGGAGCCGTCGAGCAGCCGGAACAAACGGGAGTCGTGGCGCTGTTGCTGCCGTTGGGCCCAGGTTTGCGGCCGATGGCCGTCAGTTTGCGGCCCACGGGCCGAACGTTGCTGGCGGGGCATCGCTGCGATGGGTGGATCGGGCCCATGCTGACGGCCCAGCAGAATGGCGCCACGCAAGTGACCCGAGCCATGGCTGTTTTTCGCAATCTGGCTGTTTCCCGCAATCTGGCTGTTTTTCGCAACCTGTTGCCGCGCCTGGTTGCCGTGCTGTTGGCGGGGGTGCTGGTGTCCTGCAGCGCCGCCGCGGCCGGGCTCAACAGCTTCCAGAGCCCGGATGGGCGCTACGCCTTTCTCTATCCCACCGGCTGGACCCGGGTGCAGGTGAGTGGCGGCCCCCAGGTGGTGTTTCACGACCTGATCAACAGCGATGAAACCCTCAGCTTGGTGATCTCGGAGGTCAATCCCACCAATGATCTCGAGAAGCTCGGCAGCGCCGTGGCCGTGGGCGAGCAGCTGCGCCGCACGGTGATTGCCCCCGAGGGCAGCGGCCGGGCCGCCGAGCTGGTGGAAGCGTCGGAGCGGCAGGAGGGGCCCCGCACCTTCTACGACCTCGAATATGCCGTGCACCTCGACGACCGCGACCGCCACGAGCTGGCCACCGTGGTGCTCGACCGCGGCCGCCTCTACACCTTCGCCGCCAGCACCAATGAGAACCGCTGGGCCAAGGTGAAAGAGATGTTCCACCAGGTGGTCACCTCGTTCACCCTGCTGGTGTGACGGCTACTGCCGCCGCCGCCGACGTGGTAATCGTCGGCGCTGGGGTGGCTGGGGGCCTGCTTGCCCTGGAATTGCGGGATCTGGGGGCGTCGGTGACCCTGGTCGATGCCACCTCTCCAACCTCAGCCCAAGGGGGTCTGTGCTCGGCGTCGGCGATCAGCTACGGCGCCCTGCCCGGCTGGCCCCTAGCCCCCACACCCCTGGCGCGCTTGGCGGCGGGAGCATCCAAGCGCTGGCGTCAGCTGCAACGTCGCCATGGCGCATTGGGCTGGAGGCCCTGCCGCTTGCGATTGCATGGAGGCGGCACCGGGTTGCGGGCGCTGAGTGCCTGGTGGCCGCTGCCGTTTGCCCAGGTGGATTCCACGGTGTTGGCCGCGCGCTTGCCGCTGGTGCTGGCCGCGGCGGGGGTGACGTGTCAAGCGGCTCGTGCGGAGCGCCTGGATTCCGAGCCAAAGGCTGGCTGGGAGCTGCACCTCAGCGATGGCACCAGCCTGCAGGCCCCGCAGCTGGTGTTGGCGGCTGGTGCCCACTGCCGCCAGCTCTGGCCAGCTCTGCCCCAGTGCCTGCGCAGCAGCTGGGCCGCGGCGCTGGAGCTGGCCTCCTATCCAGCGCGTCTGGGCCGACCCGCTGCCTGGCTGCCGGTGAGCTTTGGGCGGGTTGGCCTGGAGCGCCGCGCCGCCGGCCTGAGCCAGCCGGAGTGGCTGGTGGATGGCGGCCTGGTGCCCTGGGCCGATGGGGCTCTGCTGGGCCAACACACCCTGGTGCGACCGGGACTGGAGCTGGGCTCAGCGCCGCCGGCTTTGGAGGTGGAACAGCACCTGCGCCATGGGTTGGCGGCGCAAGCCTGGGGGGCGCCCCTCGCGGCGCTGCCTGGTTGCCTGCGCCAGGCGGCCGTGGCCTTCTGCAGCGAGGGGGTGCCCCTGGTGGGTCCGCTGGCAGGGGCGCCAGGGTTGTGGGCGTTCACCGGTTTCAGTGCAGGGTTCAGCCAGGTGCCGGTGTTGGCGCCCCTGGTGGCCCAGGCCCTGGTCTTGGGTGAAGCGCGGGCGGACGCGGCGATGCGGCGCCTGCAGCAGCTAGGCCTGGGTCGGCTGGATCAGCTGGGGGGCTGACAGCTGCCGCTGAATCCTGCAAGCTGGGCGCCATGATCCAGGCCACTCCGACCTCTGCGCAGCCGTGGCCCCGCCGGCAATGGCAGCAGCTGCAGACCCGCTGGCAGGGGCTGAGCGATCACAACCAGGTGGGCGTCAGCCTGGCGGGGGTGGGTGGCGTGTTGGTGCTGTGGGCCCTGGTCTGGCCTGTGCCCACCGAGGTGGAAGGCATGGGCGTGATGATCTACCCCAACAACGCCGGTATCCTCAACGCCCGTGCCGGCGGGCAGGTGCGGGAGGTGTTCGTCAAGGAGGGGCAGCCGGTGGCGCGCGGTCAGGTGCTGATGCAGCTGTATCTGCCCGTGCTGGAGCGCCAGCTTGACCAGCAGCGCGGCAACCTGCGTCAGCTGGAGCGGCACAACGCCATGCTTGATGAGCGCGACGCTCTGCGTTTGCTCACCGAGAAGCGGGCCCTGGACACCTCTCTGGCCAAGTTGTCCGACGATCGCCGTCGCTACGGCGAACTGCAGTCGACGTACTCCAGCAAACTGCGCAATCTGAATTGGTTGGCCCAGCGCCAGGTGGTGGCCCCGCTCTCGTCCGAGGTGGTGTCGGCGGAGCAGGGGTTCACCAGCACCAGCGTGAATCTCGATGATGTGAAGATCAACGAGAAGAACGTGGTCACCAATTATCAGCAGGTGAAGCTCACGATCGAAACCCAGGCCCTGCAGCGTCGTTATCAGATCGACGATCTCAAGCGTCAGATCCAGGTGACCGAAGCCAAGATCGGCTACGACGGCAAGGTGCATGCCGACCGCGACGGCACGGTGTTGGATCTGCAGGTGATTGCCGGCCAGACCGTGGGCACCGGCCAGCGGCTGGGCACGATCGGCCGGCCTGAGCAACCCAGCGCCAAAGATCGCCCGCTGCGGGTGGTGGCCTACTTCGCGCCCGCCGATGCCCGCCGCCTGCCGCTGGGGCTGCCTGTTGAGGTGGTGCCGCAGTGGAACCAGCGCGGCCGCTTTGGCGGCATCGTGGGCAAGGTGACGCAGGTGCTCACCCTGCCCGCCACTCAAGACGACATCTCCACCACCACCGGCAACGCGCAGCTCGCCCAGGCGCTCACCAAGAACGGCCCGGTGATGCGTAGCGAAATTGAACTGGAGCGTGATCCCTCCAGCGTGGATGGCTACCGCTGGACCCTCTCAGGGGGAAGCGGCGTGTTCCCGATTCGCGACGGCCTCACGGTGTCGACCCATGCCTACGTGGAGTGGCGCTCGCCGATCAGCTACGTGATTCCAGGCCTGCGCTCCCTCACAGGTGGCTTCCGCACCCCCTGGATCGATCTGCGCTGGAACCTGCCCTCCCTGCGCCAGCCCAACACTGTCTCGTGACCCGCCCCGTGGACGCCAAGCCCCGTTTCAAGATCCGTAACCCCTTGCTGCGGCAGGAGTTCCCCTGGCTGGTCAGCGAGGTGGTGTTGCTGCTGATCCTGTTCAACGCCAACCCACCAGAGCTGTGGTTCTGGCTGGTGGTGCTGGTGGTGGTGCTGCTGTACCGGATCGAGCGCTGGTGGTCATCGCGGCCCAACGCCTGAACACGCAGCTCACAAGGCTGTTGCGTTCACAGGGCTGTTGCGTTCACGATCTCGCGCCATTGGCGTTCGGTGCTCTCCAGGGTGTGATCCATGCGGTTGAGCACCATCAACTGAGCGGCCACCCGCTGCAGTTGCTCGGGGCTTAGCCGCATGTAGGCAGCCTTGGACTCGGGCGACTGCAGGGCCTCCAAGGACAGCGTCGAACGCGGCTGGCTCGGCGGTGGCTGCAGCTGGGAGGAACCGCGCAGCTGCTGTTGCCAGCTCAGCAAACGCTCGACCACACCCTGCACAAAAGCCAGGCCTGCGTCGTAGTCGACCTGTAGACCCCAGCCCAGCCAGTCGGCATTGGGCAGGCGCCGCAGCTCGTCGAGATCCAGGATCAGGGCTTCGCTGGCCTGGTCGAGCAGCGCCCACATCCGTGCCACAGGATGCTCGCTCGCCAGTGTTCCCAGTTCCAGCAGGGCGCCCTGGCGTTGGTCGCGCAGGCTCAACAGCGTGCTGCGCAGGCTGCGGATCTGTTGCCCCAGCTCGCGGCGGCGTTGCGCCTGGGGCTGGATGGCCTCCGGCGGGTGCTGCACCACCTGCGGCAGGGTGTGTCCCAGATCCACCAGCAGCTGCAGCAGTCCCTCCCGCTGCTGGATCCGGGCTCTGGACGGCCAGAACAGACGCAGGCTGAGCAGGGCCATCAAGATGCCGAAGGCGGTCCAGAGCAAGCGCAGGGGGATCCAGCTGTCGAGCTGCTGCTCATGGGTAAGCCAGCCCATCACCACCACGAAGCAGCAGACCCCATAGCCCACGGTGAGCCGCAAGGAGCCAGCGATCAGCCGGGCCAGCAGCAGGGCCAGCGGCAGGGCGACCACCAGAGGCAGCTGCCCCCAGGCCCGGTAGCCGAAAAACACAACAACCGCTCCTACCGCCGTGCCAACCAGGCGCTGACGGCCGAGCTCGAGGGTGTTGCCGTAATTGCCCACGGTGACGCTCAGCACCGCCAGGGAGGCGTAGAGCGCAAAGGGCACGCCGGTCAGGCTGGCGAAGCCGTTGACCACCGTCACAGTGGCGGCGAGGCGTAGGCCGTCCCGCAGGGCTGGGCTGGTCATCGGTTCGATTCCACCCGCTGCTGTAGCGAGGCCTGTAGTAGGGCTCGGCTGTGGAGCAGCTGTTGCAGGTCTTGGCACTGCTGGCCGATGGCCAGCAGCAGGGGCTGGGGAGCACCCAGACGAATGGCATCCTCCAGCCAAAGCTGTGCTGTGCCCGAGGGGCGCGGCACAGGAGTCGCGGTGGGCTGAGCTTGCAAGCACCCGGCCAGATCGCCGAGCGAGCTGCACAGCAGCGGCTGGGGGCTCTCTGCCGGCAGGGGTGTGGCTAGCTGCCGCAGCAGCGGCTCCAGCAGCAGCCACTGGCGCAACACTTGTCGCCAGAGACTGCCGGTCTGCGCCCAGCGGGACAGCATGTGTTTTGTGTGGGCGGGCATGGCGAGGCCCTGGTTTTGGTCGCGCAGCTGTTGCAACAGCTGGATGCTGGGCAGCAGATCCTGGGAGCGCAGGGCTGCAGGGGGCGTGCCGCCGCTGCTTAACCACTGCTGCATCGCCGTGATCTGTGCCCCGAGCTGACTGGCGATCCGGGCTTCCAGGGCAGGGAGCTGTTGCAGGGGGCGGCGCGGCCAAAGGGCCCAGGTGGCGATCTGCGCCATCAGGATGCCCACCACCGCCGCAAAGGCCAGATCGAAGATCTCCGCCCAGTTGAACTGGTTGCCGCGATGCATCAGTTCCACGGCCCAGCAGCACAGGTAGCCCGTGCTCACCCCCTTGAGCAACCCCAGGCTGCGCACCAGCACGCCGGTGAGCAGTAGGGCGATTCCAAGCATCGGCCAGCTGGTGGAAAGCTCATGCAGCACGATGGCTATGAGGATGCCGATCAAGGCGCCGGCCACCTGTTGGCCAATGCTCCGGGCGGGGGTCAAGTCGTTCTCGTTCACGAACAACACCGCCATCACCAGAGCCAACGGCAGCACATGGCTGCGTCCTGACCAGAAGAGGATCCCGATCGCCAGGGTGCTGGCTATCCAGATTCGCAAGCTGTTGCGCCACAGGGGGCTGAGGGACAGGGAGCCAGAGGACATGGAGGTCTTCCGGCTCAGGGTTGCCCGGGAGTGCTTTTGCTGGGCTGCAGCTGGGTGAGTTGCAGTTGGGTCTGCACCGAGAGGTTGGGATCGCGCGGCATCGGCAGCAGTTCCTTCAGCAACTTGGCGTAGGTGATGTTCACGTTCACCGTGGCGTTGAGCCGCTGCACCTGGCTGTTGATCAGGCGGTCCTGGGTGTTGGAGAGATTGAGCTCACTGTCGAGGCCTGTGAGAAAGCGCAGGCGTACGTCGCGGAAGGCTTCGAGGGCCGCGGCCACGCCGCGGCGGGCCGAGCTGAGCTTGGCGAGGCTGGCCTCGTGGTTGAAGAAGGCCTGTTCGATCCGCAGGCGGATGTCGTTGCGCGTGGCGGCGTACTGCTGGGCGGTGGCCGCCTCCCGTTTGGCCAGGGCCCGCGCCTGCCCTGCGGTTGTGCCGGCATCAAACAGCAGCCAGGTGAGGGTGAGTCCCGCCGACCAGTCCCAGCCGTTGCTGGTGGAGAGGGGCAGGGCCGTGGAACCACAGCAGCCCCCTCCACCAATGTCGAAGTTGCCCAGGCTGGTTTGAGAGCTGCTGCCCCCGCCGCTGGCAAACAGGGAGAGTTTTGGCAGCAGTCCGGCGGCTGTGGCCTGGCTTTGCTGAGCCAAGGCCGTGCGGGTGGCCAGGATCGCCTCCAGTTCGGGGTTGCCCCGGTAGGCCGCCAGCAGGCTGGCTTCGAGATCGAGCGGCCAGCGGGGCTGCACCACGATCGGGTCGCTGGGGGTGGGGGTCACGCTGGCCGGCAGGTTGAGCAGCACCGCCAGTTGGCGGCGCGCCACCGCCCGATCCGCCAGGGCCTGGATCAGGGTTTCTTCATCGGATGCCTGGATGGCCCGGCGCCGCAGCACATCCAGCCGCGGCACCAGGCCGGCCTGCTTGAGGTCGAGCGTGTCCTGCAGGATCAACAGGTCGTTTCGCAGGTTGGCGTCGTAGACGCGCACCAGTTGCTCGTCCTGCTGGAGCTTGTAGTAAGCCTCACTCACCTGCAGCTGCAGGGAGCGCAGCTGGTTGGCGTAGGTGTTGCGCTGCTGCTCCAGGCTGGCGCGGGCCGCTTTCACCGTGGGCGTGCGGGCGAAGTCGAGCAGGGCGTAGTTCAGCTGCAGGCCCCCCTCAACGCCCCATTCCCCGGATGTGGCCGCCACGGATCCGCCGTTGGGCACATAAAACGCGCCGGCGGTTGGGTCTCCAGCTGAGTCGCGCAGCCCAGTGGGTGAGAACTGGGGGCCAAATCCCAAATTGTCGTTGGGCTTTTTCGCGGTGGTGGTGCTGCGGCTGCCCTCGTAGCCACCGGTGGCAAAGGCGCTGATGGTGGGCCAGTAGCTGCCCATGGCGGCCTGAACGCTGGCCAGGGCGGCAGCCACCTGCTCGCGCTGGGCCTGCAGGGTGGCGCTGTTGGCAAAGGCGATCGCCAGGGCCTGCTCCAGGCTGAGGCTGGCAACGCCGCCAGCCTGAAGCTGCTGGGGGGTGGGTAGATCCAGGGGCGGACCGGCCACCGTGTCGGCAGGTTGGATCGGACCGGCGGCGGGCTGGTTGGCCCGGATCAGATTGGCGGGTAGCTCCGGTGTGCTGAGCACGTCGCCCACCGGGGGCTCGGGTTCGCCGGGCAACAGCTGATCGAGGGCCCGCAGCTCCGCATCCAGCCGCTGCCAGCTGCGCTGCAGCAGCTCGGTGCTTTGGGCTTGCCGCGGCTGGCCCGGCAGCACTGCAGGCCGTGGTGCAGCCAGCGCAACCGTTGTCACCTGGGCCGGGATGAGCCCCAGCCACAACAGGGCCAGGGCGCGGATGCGCATTGCCACAATGATGCCGATCAGCGCCTGGTGCGCCGCAGTCTGATTCGCGCATCAGCTCGTTGGCGCTGGGGGTGTTCAGCTTCCGGGGCGTCAGCGGATTGACTCGGCCTGTCCACCGCCTTCTGATTGCTCAGCACTCTGGGTTTTCCCAGCACCCCGGCGATCAGGATGGCCACATAGAGCTGGCCCACAATCGTGATGCCCACGCTGGCGGTGAGGCTGGTGAGGTTGCCGGTTGTCAGCACCGGGCTGCCGATGGTGGTGAGGCTGGCGAAGGCGGCACCCAGCAAGGCTGGTGCATGGCCGATGCCATCGGGTAGGGCATGCCCATGGGCCGGCAGGTTGAACGCTGCTGGGTCGATCACCAACAGCGAATTGAGCACGATGCCGCCGGTGAAGCCCACCAGCAGATACCCGGCTGCGGCCCCCATCAGCAGGTCGCCGTTGAACACCGGTTCTTCGGCCAGGGCCTTCACCAGGCTCCAGAGCACCACAAGCATCAGGCTGAGCCACACCACCAGATGGAGCACGCTCAACTGCACGGCCAGGCTGGGGTTGATCTCCAGTGCGGCCTGCCAGAGCAGTTCCACGGCCAGGGCCACGATCCAGTAGCTCACCAGGCGCTGCCGGAGCTGCAGCACCCGCTGCACCCGGCGTCCGAGGGCGCTAGGCATCGCCTGCGTGGCCGAGGGATCCAGGCGGTTCTGGCGAAGCAGCGGAGAGTCCGTCAGCACGGCCACCGCGGAGATCACCAGATACACCACGCTCACCAACCGTGGTGCCTGCTGGAGGCCGCGCAGTCCCACCAGAGCGATCACCTCAACCGCCAGCATGGTGCGGTAGAGGGTGTGCCGCTGTTGCAGCAGTCGGCTCACAAGGTCCATCGTCATCGGCGTGATGCGGTCATCTGGTGATGCGGTGATTGGCGTGATTCAAGCCCTGCCCAGGATTGCCGCCCAGTTTGCTTCGGCCGAGCGGATGGCCTGCTCTGCCTGGCTGCAGAGCATCAGCCGGCTGGCGATTCGCTCCAGCCGCTCCAGGGAAGCTGAGTTGGCGTTCGGATCGTTGAGCTCCTGGCCCAGGTTCTGCCAGCTGCGCGGCAGCTGAAGCTCGGTTTCGGGTGGTTTGGGCAGCCCCCGGCGCCCATGGATCTGCTGTTCCCAAAGACCAAGCTGGTTGGCCATGGCTTGCAGCAACTCCGCTTCGGCCCGGTGCAGCTGCACCACCAGCTGGGGATCCTGGAGGGTGGGGGGCTCGCGCACCAGGCCGCCCACAAGGGTGATCAGGCGAGAGGCGGTGGCCTCGAAGTTGGCCATCAGCAGCGTCGCTGGATGGCGCTCCGGCAGCGAACCCAGTTCCTGCAGCAGTGCAGGCCGTTGCTGCCGGATGGCAACGAGCTGGTTGCGCAGGGCCCGGTAGCGGCCGATCCCCACCGGATCGGCCACCTGGCCAGTGATGGCTGGATCCACCCTCGCCGCCAGGTCGCGGAAGCAGCTCTGCAGTCGCACGAGCAGCGTGGCGACCTGGGCCAGGCTGCTGTCGAGTCCGCGGGCGGGCCAGAACAGCCGCAGGGCCAGCAGCGTGATCAGCACGCCGAAACAGGTCCAGAAAAAGCGAAGCGGAATCCATGCGGCCAGGCCGCCCTCGTGGACGAGCCAGCCCATCACGATGACGATTCCACCCACTTTGTAGCCCACCTGCAGCTTCAGCAGCCCGCCCAGCAGGCGCAGGGCGCCGAGGGTGAGCGCGAGCGCCAGCGGCATCGGCAGACCGCGCAATCCCTCGTAGCCGATCAGCAGCAGCACCGACCCGAGCGCCGTGCCCAGCAGGCGCTGGCTGCCCAGGGCCAGCGCGCCGCCGTAGGTGCCGGTGGACACCGCCAACACCGCCAGGGACACGTATTGGCTATCCCCCACTCCCGACAAGCTGGCGAAAGCGTTGCCGAGCCCGGCGGTGAAGGCGGTGCGCAGGCCGTTGCGGTTGATCACAGCGGAGCCATCCGGTTTAGCCCGCCCAGGCAGGCATGCAGCGGGCGCCCCTCCTCCGCGAGGGCCAGCAGCGGCAGTAGCGGGAGCTGCAGCTGTTGGGCCAGCTGCTGCCAGCGCTGGGGTTGCCGCGGCGGTGTTGGTGTGGGGTCTTCGCTGAGCTGACGCTGCAGCTCCCCCACGGCATGCCTGAGCGGATCGGCCTTCAGGCTCTGCTGCTCGGGCAACCCGGCCATCAGCCGCTCCCAGGCGATCCAGTGAAAGTGCGCGAGCTGCCAAAGCCGTAGCCGTTGCTCCCAGCCGCTGCGCTTCAGCGCCTGATGGCGAGGGCCTTTGCGTTCCTGAGCGACCAGTTGTTCGATCCGTTGCAGGTCGTTGGTGAGCGGGGCGGTATTCAGCGGATCGGGCCTGGATCGCCGTTGGGCCAGCCAGTCGCTGTAGGCCTGCAGCTGGGTCTTTAGGGCGTAACGCAGGCGCCCATCGGCTGCTTTGAGTTCGCTGCTGCTGTTTTGCGGCCAGAACAGCCGGCCCACCAGGATCGCCACAATGCAGCCCACCACCGTGTCGAGGGCGCGGTTGAACACGTAGTCCCAGCCCAGCGCCGTATGGCCGGGAAGCATGAGGAACATCACAGCGACCAGTGAAGCCGTGTTGAGGGCGCTCTGCCAGCCCAACAGCTGCAGAACAGGAATCATCACCAGCATCGACACCAGGACGCCGATCCAACCGCCAAGGATGGTGTGCACCAGGAAGGTGATCAGGCCCCCGGCCACGGTGCCGAGGATCCTGCCGCTGGCGGCCTGCAGCGTGTGGTCGTCGTTATCGTCAACAACCATCACCACTGCTAACAGTGGGTACCAGGCAAATTGGATGCGTTCGGTCCAAAGAGCAATGGCGGCTGTGAGGAGCGCGGCGACAAAGAGCTTCAGGCTGTTGCGCAGCAGCTGGTTTTGCACTGTCTGCGGCAACGCTCGCTGCCTGGAGCTTATGGGCAGCAGCCATGCTGTGCTTGGCTGCTCTGCGGGTGCTGTCTTAAAAGGACTGTCTTGAGAGTGCTGTCGTGAGGGGGCGGCCATGAGCTGGCTGCCAGCCCTCTCCCCCGATCTGCAGATCCTGCTCCGGCTGGGGCTGGCGGTGCTGTGCGGCCTGGCCGTGGGGATCAACCGCGCCCACCACGGCAACACCAGCCATCCCAACCGCCTGCGGGTGCACGTGCTGGTGGGGCTCAGTGCCTGTCTGATGGTGTTGGCGGCCGGTGACGACCCCCAGGCCCGCAGCCGGGTGATTCAGGGGGTTGCCACCGGCATTGGCTTCCTGGGGGCGGGTGAGATTCTGGTGCCCCCTACGGCTGACAAGAGGGGCCTGCCTGAGGTGCGCGGACTCACCAGTGCGGCTTCGATCTGGTTTACGGCTGCCCTCGGGGTGACCGTTGCGGCTTCCGCGCCCCTGCTGGCAGGCGTGGCCCTGGCGCTGGCGCTGATCACCCTCTCCCAACGCCCCAACGGTGGCCCGCCGCCGGATCTTGATCCTGCGCAGGATCAGAAGAGGAAGCGGTAGCGGCTGTCTCCCCCGGAGCCATCGCCGGCTGAGTTGTCCAGCACCGGCTGGGGCCAGTCGGCCTCCCAGTAGCTGATGTCGTTGCGGTAGAAGGGGCGCCCGCCGAGCCGCTTGGTCTCCAGTTGGGTCGTGCCCATGGCGGTGATCAGCCCGCCCAGTTCCATCGGCCCGAGATCGGTTTTGAGGTCCTTGCCGGCGGCGGCCAGCAGCACAGGCAGCCGCACCAGATGCTCGGGCCGAGTGAGCTTGCGGAAGAGGGCCTGCAGGGCCAGCTGCTGGCGTTCCAGCCGGCCGATGTCGCCCATTTCGTCGTAACGGAATCGCAGGAACCCCTCCAGGTCGCGGCCCTTCAGGGTCTGAAGGCCCGGTTGCAGGTCGATGGTGAGGCCCTGGCTCTGGTCGGTGTAAGCCATCCGTTTGGGCACATTCACCTCGATGCCGCCGAGGGCATCGGCCATGCGCCGGATCGCCGCCAGGTTCACCACCACGTGGTGGGTGATCGGGCGCCCCAGCTTGCGGGCCAGCTCCCGTTTGAGTAGGTCAGTGCCCCCCAGGCTGTAGAGGGCATTGATTTTGTGGGGGCCGTAGCCCTCCGCCTCGATGTAGGTGTCGCGCGGTACCTGGGTGATCCGGGTGATGCCGCCATCCACCCGCAGGCTGGCAATCACATCGGTGTTGCCACCGCCCACATCGGTCCCCAGCAGCAGGATGTCCTGGTTGGTGATGCCACTCCAGGCGGCAAACGGATTGGTGATGGCGTTGTTGGCGCCCGTGCTGGTTTCGTTGAGCAGCTCCGAGAGCGGCGCCGCCAGCAGCAGGCCACTACCCAGGCCCACGCCGATCGCCACCAGCACGGAGCCGCGTCGGCTCCGCTTGCGGGGGCCTTTGGCCTGAGGGGTTCTCATGCCTCAAAACCTATTGCACGATCAGGGCTCAGAGCCGCAGGGGTTCGCCGCTGCGCAGACCGGCCTGCACCCGCCAGAGGTTGGCATAGGCCCCATCGGCGGCGATCAGTTGCTCGTGGCGGCCGCTCTCCACGATCTGCCCCTCCTCCATCACCACGATCCGATCGGCGTGGCGCACGGTGGAGAGCCGGTGGGCGATCACCAGGGTGGTGCGCTCGGCGGTGATGAGATCCAGGGAGCGTTGGATGGCGGCCTCGGTGTCGTTGTCGACCGCCGCTGTGGCCTCATCGAGGATCAGCACCGGCGGGTTTTTGAGGATGGCGCGGGCCAGGGCGATGCGCTGGCGCTGGCCGCCGCTGAGCCGTTGGCCCCGTTCTCCCACCACCGTGTCGTAACCCTGGGGTAGGGCCTCGATGAAGCCCGCCGCCTCGGCCAGTTGGGCCGCCCGCTCGATCGCGGCTCGGGGTGCCTCGAAGCTGCCGTAGCCGATGTTCTCGGCCACGGTGCCGTGAAACAAAAACACCTCTTGGCTCACCAGGCCAATGGCCCGGCGCAGGTCGTCGAGGCGCAGCTCGCTGATGGGGTTGCCATCGAGGCGGATGGTGCCCGCTGTGATGGCATAAAACCGCAGCAGCAGCTTTACGAGGGTGCTCTTGCCCGAGCCGGTGGCGCCCACGATGCCGAGGGTGCTGCCGGCGGGCACCTGCAGGTTGAAGTGGCGCAGCAGGGGCTTGCGACCGGCGTAGGCGAAGGTCACGTCCTCAAAGCGGAGCTCCCCCTTCACGTGGCTCAGGGGCAGGGGCTGCCCACCGCTAGCGATGGCGATCGGGGTGTCGAGCAGATCGAGCACCCGGTTGGTGGACGCCATCGCCCGCTGGTAGTCGTCGAGGGTGCGGCCCAGAGTGGTGAGCGGCCACAGCAGCCGCTGGGTGATGAACACCAGGAAGCTGTAGGTGCCCACGGCGATGGCACCGCGCCAGGCCTGCAGGCCCCCGATCACCAGGATCGCCAGGAAGGCGAACAGGATCGCGAAGCGGATCAGGGGAATGAACGCGGCCGAGAGCCGGATGGCCCGGGCATTGCTGCGTCGATAGGCCTGGCTCTGCTCGCTGAGCCGTGCGGTTTCCCAGGCCTCTGCCGTGTAGCTCTTGATCGTGAGCATTCCGCCGAGGTTGTTGCCCAGGCGGCTGGCCAGATCCCCCGCCCGCTCGCGCACCTCGGCATAACGGGGAGCCAGCCGCTTCTGGAAGCGCAGCGACCCCCAGAGGATCACGGGAATCGGCAGGAATGACACCCCCGCCACCAGCGGCGAGAGCCACAGCATCGCGGTGCCCACCGCCAGCACAGTGGTGATCAGCTGAAGGATCTCGTTGGCGCCGTGGTCGAGAAAGCGCTCCAGCTGGTTGATGTCGTCGTTGAGGATCGTGAGCAGCCTGCCGCTGCTGCTAGCTTCGAAGAAGCCCATCTCCAGCTGCTGCAGGTGGCCGTAGGCCTCCAGTCGCAGCTCGTGCTGCACCGTTTGGGCCAGGTTGCGCCAGAGCAGGGCGTAGAGGTATTCGAACAGGGATTCTGCGCTCCAGATCACAAACGAGAGCCCCGCCAGCACACCCAGCTGTCCGGGCACAGAGGTCACGCCCAGGGCCGCCAGCCAGGAGGTGTCCTGCTGCACCACCACATCCACCGCCAGGCCGATCAGCACCGGTGGGGCCAGGTCGAAAAGTTTGTTGAGCACCGAGCAGCTTGCGGCCAGCCACACCAGGTGCCGGTGGGGCCGGAGGGTGCGAATCAGCCGCTCCAGGGTGGTGGGGCTGGTGGCGGTCTGGGGCGACATGGCCGGCTGCGGAACAACGTGCTGACGATGTTGCCCCCCCGCTGCTGATTCGTGCGATCTCGGCCCAGCAAAAACCCCTGGCCGTGGGGTGATCCACAGCCAGGGGTCCAGGTTCAGGTTTGGTCGGAAGCCTTACCAGCGGTTGCCGCCACCGCCGCCGCCACCACCACCGCCGTAGCCACCGCCGCCGCCACCACCACGGTTGCCGCCGCCGCCGCCGCCATAACCACCGCGGCCGCCACCACCACCACCACCTTCACGGGGGGTGGCTTTGTTGACGCGGATCATGCGGCCCATCCACTCGACGTCCTGAAGGTCGTCGATGGCTTTCTGTTCCGCGGCATCGTCGGCTAGTTCGACAAAGGCGAAGCCGCGCTTGCGACCGGTTTCCCGGTCAAGGGGCAGGCTGCACTGGCGCACCTCTCCGTACTGGCCGAAGAGATCAAGCAGGTCCTCGCGTTCGGCTTGGAACGAGAGGTTGCCAACGTAAATGGTCATTAATGGAGCAAATCCTGGAACTGATTCGGTTGATGCTGCGCTTCCTCGGGAATGCCAGTGGGAACTGAGCGCACCGAAGGGAGCCTGAACGCCTTGGAATCATTCGCAATCTTACCGGTTTGCTGGGCCTGCTCACCCCGTGAGGGCGGGAATCATGGAGAAGCGTGAAGTCCTTCTGAAGAGACTCTGGAGTTCCCAGCCCAGCCCCCTGTAACGTCCCATTGTCAGCAAATCCTGATCAACCGCGACCCTGTGATGACGGCCCCTGTCCCTTGGAGCCTCGCCTGGCGCGAGGATGGAGAGCTGGCTCCCCAGGATCGTTTCGACCTGCTCCAGACCCTCGTGACCAGCGAAAGCCTGGACATTCAGGTCTCGCTGATCGCCGCTGTTGAACGGCTCTCGTTGCCGGAGTTAACCAGCCTGAGTGTGGGAGACGTGACCAGTCTCTGCGCCTGAGGGCGCCCACACACCGCGTGGGCATCTTCCACGTCGCTGCCTTGGGCAACTCGCTCCCCAACGCAACCACAGGTGCGATCCAGCTGGGCCGGTGAGACGCTTTTTCCCTCTTTCTGCAGATCAGCCTGATAGGCCGATAGGCAGAAGGCTTTCACCACTTCCGAGACGCTAATGCCCCGGCTGGATGGAACCGGCCCGGCCAGCCCCAGCCCCAGCCCGGCCAGCCCCAGGCACAGCAGGCCCATGGGGACGATTCGCACGGGTCTGGGTGACATGGAGCAGGTCGGGCGGGTGGCATGCCTGGCGCCCGAGACGGTTACCCCTGCAGCCGGGAGAGCTGGAGTGGCTTGTTCATCACCCGTAGCTGCCTTAGGCCCTGGAAGACCTCATCGGGCATGCCCTTGGGCAGGTCCACGGTGCTGTGGGTGTCGAAGATCTGGATGCGGCCGATCGAGCGACCGTTCAGACCAGCCTCATTGGCAATAGCACCCACGATGTTGCCGGGCTTGATCCGGTCGCGCCAGCCCACTTCGACGCGGAAGCGCTCCATGTGATCTTCGGGCGGTCCCATGGGCCGCTCGCCCCGGGGACCCCGATCCCCATCGCGTCCCATCTCGCGCCCCCGACCCCGATCACGCCCGAAGTCCCGTCCCCCATCACGTCCGCCATCGCGGCCGCCATCCCGACCGGGACCGTTCGGACGCACCTGGTGGAAATTCTCTTCGCCCTGAAGCAGCAGCGGTTTGCCCACCAGGCTCAGCTCGAGAGCGGCCAGCGCCAGTTGCTCGGGGCTCGAGCCTTGCTCCTGGGCCACCCGTTGCAGGATTTCGCTGAGCAGGGCCCGCTCCTGCTCGCTGCTGGAGGGTGTCTGCAGGCAGTTGGTCAGTTTGGTGCGCATCCGGTCCAGCCGGTTCTGGTTGATGGTGGCGTTGCTGGGCACCTCCATCTCTTCGATCGGTTTGCCCACGGCCCGTTCGAGCCCCCCCAGGAAGCGCCGCTCCCGCGGCGTCAGAAACAGGATGGCGTCGCCGCTGCGGCCCGCCCGCCCCGTGCGACCGATCCGGTGCACGTAGGCCTCGGAATCGAAGGGAATGTCGTAGTTGATCACCAGGCCGATGCGGTCCACATCGAGGCCACGGGCAGCCACATCGGTGGCCACCAGCACATCCACCTGGCCGCTCTTGAGGCGTTCGATGGTGCGCTCCCGCTGGGCCTGGGGCACGTCGCCGTTGAGAACCGCCACGTCGTAGCCGTGTTGCTCTAGCGATTCGGCCACCGTGATTGTGATCGCCTTGGTGCGGGCAAAGATGATCACCCCTTCACTGGTCTCGGCCTCGAGCACCCGCTCCAGAGCTGCCAGTTTGTGGGGCGCATGCACCATCAGGAAGCGCTGACGGATGCGGCTGGCATCGGCGGCCTTCTGCTTGATCGTGATCTCGGCGGGCGCATTGAGATATTTCTGCGAGATCCGCCGGATTTCGGCCGGCATGGTGGCTGAAAACAGCACCACCTGGCGCTTTTCAGGTAGCTGCTCTAGCACCCATTCGACGTCGTCGATGAAGCCCATGCGCAGCATTTCGTCGGCCTCGTCGAGCACCAGGGCCCGCAGATTGGAGAGGTCGAGGGTTCCCTGGCGCATGTGGTCCATCACCCGGCCGGGGGTGCCCACCACGATCTGAACGCCACGCTTGAGCTGGTGAATCTGGTCGCGGAAGTCGGCGCCGCCGTAAATCGCCAAGGTGCGCACACCGCTGAGGTGGGCGGCATAGCTGTTGAAGGCATCGGCCACCTGCAGGGCCAGCTCCCGGGTGGGGGCGAGCACCAGCACCTGGGGCTTGCGTTCCGCCGGATCGAGGGCGGCCAGCATCGGCAGGGCGAAGGCGGCAGTTTTGCCGGTGCCCGTTTGCGCTTGGCCCACCAGGTCGCGACCGAGTAGCAGCTCGGGGATGGCGGCCTTCTGAATCGGTGAGGGCTCCTGATAGCCGATGGCCTCCAGGGCCTTCAGCAGCTCGGGGCCGAAGCCAAAGCGGGCAAAGCCCTGGCTGGCCTTGTCGTCCACACTCTTGGAGTCTGCAGTTTTGGTGTCTGCAGGGGTCGACTCCACAGGGAGATCGGTCGACGTCTCAACGGACGCATTGATTTCGACGGAGCAGGTGAAACTGCCGCCGTTGGAAAGTTCGGTCACTGGATTCAATTCGGCCTGGTGAAGCAGAACTTGGTGAAGTCCTGGCTGGTGAGGTCCTTCAACGCAGGCCGGCAGAAACCCAATGGAGGCAAGAAAGACTGAAGCGATGGGCAGTGGCGGAACAACAAAACGCTGCACTGCCGAACCCGGTATTCAGTTGCTCTGGCCCGCACCTAACAAAACTGCCCTGCCCTTGAAAAAGGCTGAACCAAAACTTTATCACTAGCGATGGCTCGCCTTTCACAGCCGCCCAAAATCGTCGGCCAGCCGTTCGATGTCGGTTTCGCTGAGCCAGGAGCCCCGTTGCACCTCAACAATTTCCAGATTTTCGCTGCCGCCCCTGGCCCGGTGAATCGCCCCCTGGGGGATGAACAGGGTTGTTCCTGGCACCGCCGCAATCACAGCGTCCGCCACCTGCAGCTCGCCCGTGCCCGCGACCACCACCCAGTGCTCGCAACGGTGCTGGTGGCGCTGCAGGCTCAGACGCTGGCCGCTGTGGATCAGCAGCCGTTTCACCCGATATTGATCACCGCTGGCCAAGGTTTCAAACCAGCCCCAGGGGCGCTCCACCCGGCCTTCCGGGTTGTGGGGGTTGGGTTGGATCACGCCATCAGGCTGGCGCTGTCGGCCGATGCCCGCAAGGGGGTGATCAGTTGGGCCTGCTGGCGGGCCCGGGTGATGGCGGTGTAGAGCAGGCGCCGTTGGGGTCGGCCGGTGTCGGACATCAGCACCCACACCTCATCGGCTTCGCTGCCCTGGGCTTTGTGCACGGTGAGGGCCAGGGCCGGTTCTGCATCGGGTAGCTGGGCGGGGTGAATCCAGAGCGGCTGAGGACTGCCGGGCGTGTTGAACAGCAGCCGGCGCTCTCCACGGGTGGCCCCAGGGCGCTCCACCACCAAGCCCACGTCGCCGTTGGCGAGCCCCAGTTCGGTCAGGTTGTGGCGACACAGCACCGGTGTGCCCAGCGGCCAGTGCTGGGGCGAGCGCTCTGCGGCCTCCCCCAGCAGGGCTTGGTGGATCGCCTCCACCCCCCAGCGGCCGCGGCGCAGCGGGGTGAGCACCAGGCAGGCGTCGAGGGCGGCCAGCAGGGTGGCCGCCGCGGCGGGATCGTTGGGGTCGCTTTGGTGGCAGAGCGCCTCCAGCCGTTGTTGGTGCTGCCGCAGTCGCTCCAGCAGAGCGGCCGGTAGCGTCCGCACCCCCGCCTGGGCCCAGATGAAGTTGGCGTTTGGATCCAGGGGCTCGAGCAGGCCTGTCAGCAGGGGTTCGAGGGGCTGGTCGCCGTCGCGCAGGGCGGCGGCCACAGCGGCGATGGCGCCGTTGTTGCGGTAGGTGGTGCGCAGGGTGATGGCCGCAGGCCCCAGGGCCTGGCGACGCTCGGGGGCCTGCAGGTCGAGCAGCACGGGGCCCGGCCCCACCGGCGGCAGCTGGGCGGCGTCGCCCACCAGCACCAGCCGGCAGCTGGCTGGCAGGGCCTCGAGCAGGGCTTCCATCAAGGACAGGTCGACCATCGACACCTCATCCACCACCAGCAGGTCGAGGGCGAGGAGATGGAGGCGGTTGCGGCCAAACCGCTCGCCGCGGCTCTCCAGCAGCCGGTGCAGGGTGCTGCAAGGCAGCTGCAGCTCGGCGTTGGCCAGGGCGGCTCGCAGCCGGGCGGCGGCCTTGCCGGTGGGCGCGGCCAGGTGGATGCGGCTGCCGGGCTGCTGGGCCTGCACCGCCGTCAGCATGCGGGCCACGGTGCTGGTTTTGCCGGTGCCCGGGCCGCCTTCGAGCAGCACCAGCCCATGCCGCAGCACTGCCGCAATGGCCCGTTGTTGGTCGGCATCGAGCCCGCTGCTCTGCTCCTCGACAGAGGGTTCGGCAGGGGCGTCGAGCGGCCGTTGGGCCCGGGCGATCAGGGCCTGAAGCACACCCTCGCGCTGGCGCTGCCAGCGGCGCCACAGCAGCCGATCGCCCTCCAGGGCCAGGGGGCCATGGGGGGTGGCGCTGAGCGGTGAGGCCTCGAGGGCCAGACGATGCTCCGGGCTGGGCAGGCTGACCTCCAGCTGACCCTCCGCCAGGGCTGTGGTCAGGGCCTCGATCAGCTCGCCCACGAGGGGATCGGGGCTGGTGGCGTGCAGCCGCGGCAAGGCTTCGCTCAAGGCTGCGGCCAGGGCCTGCAGCCACGCGGGTTGATCGGCAACGGGGCTGGTGGTCATGGCGGCCCCCCCAGGGCCCGGTCGAGCTGCAGCAGCCGCGCCAGCGGCGGTTGCTCCAAAAACATGCCGGGCACGTCGCCGCCGGTTGCCGTGCCCGTTGCCGTAGGCGGCAGTGGGCCGGGCACCCCGCGCAGGAACACATAGACGTAGCCACCCAGGTGCTGTTCGGGGCGGTAGTCGGGCAAGCGCCAGCGCAGGTAGCGGTGCAGGGCCACCAGGTAGAGGTGGGCCTGCAGCGGGTAGTGGTTGGCGGCCATCAGCGCGGCCATGGCTGTTGGGCTGTAGTGCCGCGGACCGCAGTGCAACGGCTGGCCCTGGGGGTCGCGCTCGCCCAGCCAGTTGCTCTTCCAGTCGGCCACCCACCAGCGCTCGCCGTGGCGGAACACCAGGTCGATCGAGCCGGTGAGGAAGCCCTGGCTGGCCACCTCGAGTTGGGCCAGCCGTTCGGCATAGCTCGCCCCAAACCAGCCCTCTGGATGGTCGGCAAAGGGACGCGCCAGGGCTCGGGCCCGCACCAGGCTCAGCGGCAGATCGAAATTCATCTCGTTGAGGCGATCGCTGTGCTCCAGCTCGGCCAGTTGAAAGCTCCCCAGCGCGCCTCCCAGGGGGGTTTGCCGCAGTTGCTCCAACCCCAGCACTGCCGCCGCGCTGTGGTGCTCGGCGATGCCGGCCCGCTGCAGTTCGCGGCCGCAGAGCTCTGCCTGGGCCGCCACGGGCTGGCGGTAGTCGAGCTGCTCGAGGATGCGGTGCAGGCAATCGCCCGCCTGAGCCCCCCGGGGAAATGCCGCCAGGGGGCCGTCTTCGGGCCAGACCAGAGGCGACTGGCTGTTCTGGGGAACGCCGTCACCGGGACCGCTGCCAGCGGGAGCATCGCCATCGGGTTCGGCTGATGGGTCCAGATCGGCCACCAGGGCATCGGTTTCGCGGCCCTCCTCCACCGCCGCCGGCGCGGCGCTGTGGCTGCCCTGGGTCCAGCTGGTGTAACTGCTGCGGCCCCAGGGGGTGTCGAAGGGGGCGCTGGGCACGGGGCCCCGTGCCAAGGGC
>JBIPLV010000212.1:0-2551 GCA_044369475.1 Cyanobium sp.
CATAGAACAGCAGCATCGCCAGGCTCACCACATGCAGGGCTTCGACCCCCTGGGGGCTGAACAGGGAGTAGTCGGCGTTGATCAACACCCCCAGCACCAGCACCCCGAGAATGGCCGGGATCCCCAGGCGGATCGAGACCTTGCTGGCCACCAGGGTGGCCAGAAAGGCCAGTGACACCACAGTGATCAAGCCCTCCATCGGCAGGGCGGTGATCGGTGTCTGATCGACGATCAGCCCCCCTCCAGGGGCGGCCAGCAGGATCGAGGTCCAGATCATGGGCTGGGGTTCAGGGAATGGGTGGCTTGGATCCGGGCGAACTGCTCGCGGGTCTGGCGCACCAGCAGCCCCGACAGCAACAGGATGCCGATGATGTTGGGCAGGGCCACCATGGAGTTGAGCACCTCGGTGACCTCCCAGATGTCGGCATGCCTGCTGACCGAGGCCAGGGCCACCACGGCGATCCAGATCAGGCGGAACGGTTGCTGGGAGCGCACGCCCAGCAAAAACTCCAGACAGCGTTCGCCGTAGTAACCGAAGGCCGTGAAGGTGGTGAATGCAAACGGGACCACCGCCAGAATCGCCAACCAGGACGCTCCCCCCAGCACTGTGGCAAAGGCCTGATCCAGCAGCGTCACCGGATCGCTGCCATCCAGGGGAAGGCCGCAACACAGCACCACCAGGGCGGTGGCCGTGCACACCACCACATCAGCAAGGCTCAGCAGCATCGAGATGCAGCCCTGGTAGAAGGGATCGCCGGGCCGGCCCGCCGACAAAATGATCGGTGAGGTGCCCAGCCCGGCTTCGTTGGACAGCACCCCGAGTCGAATCCCCTTGCTGATGGTCAGGCCCAGGGTGCCGCCGGCCATGGCCTTGAGTTTGAAGCCCTCGCCGAGGATGGCACCCAGCACCCCCGGGAGCCGCTCGATGTTCGGCAGCACCAGCACAAGGCACAGCACCAGGTAAAAGAGGCAAGACAGGGGAATCAACCAGGCCGACCACAGGCCGATGCGCCGCAGACCTCCCTGGATCACCCACCAGGTGAGGGCCGCCATCACCACCCCGGTTGCGAGCGGTGGCACCGCCAGGTCGCGGTTGAGCAGCGAGGCGATCTGCTCGCTCTGCAGACCATTGCCCACCCCCAGCACCGCCAGCGCGCCGAACAGGGCGAAGACCCTGCCCAGCCAGCGCAACGACCGGGGCAGGCCCTGGCTCAGGTAATACATCGGTCCGCCGACCACCTCGCCTTTGGCGTTATGGCTGCGATACCTGGTGGCCAGAAAGGTTTCGGCGAACTTGGTGGCGAATCCCACCAGTGAACCGATCCAGATCCACACCAGTACGCCGGGACCCCCTGCGATCAGAGCGGCCGTGACCCCGGTCACATTGCCCATGCCGATCATGCCCCCGAGGGCTGCCATGGAGTTGAGAAAGGGACCGCATTCGCCCTCGCCTTCAGGGGGGTGGCGCACGGCCTGCCACCACATCACAAAGGCGCTGGGCACCAGCCGCAGCGAGATGAAATCCAGTCCCAGGGTCAGATAGATCCCCAGAAACAGAATCCAATCGACCAGCAGTCCCCAGATGAAGCTGTTGAGGTTGTCGACCAGCGTCATCGGCAGCCCATGCACAAACGGACTGTTGCACGCTGGCTGTGTCCTCGCAAGCGCTCAGTCCGTTCCCAGGGCCCGGCTGATCTGCGCAGCCAGGGCGTCCGGTGTGCTCCGGTTGTCGAGAATCCGCGAGGCCAGTGCCCGTTTGCGGGCCAGGGGCCACTGGGCTGCGATGCGGGCTCGGGCGGCATCGGCACTGAGGTTGTCTCGGGCCATCAGCCGTTCGAGCTGCTGCTGCTCGTCGCAGTCCACCAGCCACACCTCGCTGCAGAGAGGCTCCAGCCCTGCTTCAAACAGCAGGGGGATCACCAGCACCACCGTGGGTGCCGCGTCCAGGCGTTGCAGTTCGGCGGCAAACCCCTGACGCACGATCGGATGGACCAGCTGCTCGAGCCACTGCCGCTCAGCCGCATCGCCGAACACGATCTGACCCAGGGCGCTGCGGTCGAGCACCGCCGCCGCGGGGTCGGATCCGGCAGCCAGCACCCGATCGCCGTAGCGGGCAGCCACCTGGTGCGCCGCGGCCGTGCCCGCGGCCAGGGCCTGGCGGGCCATGACGTCGGCATCGAGCAGGGGTAGGCCATGGTTGCGCTGCAGCAGACAGGCGACGCTGCTCTTGCCGCTGGCGATGCCACCGGTCAGGCCGATGCGGCGGTGCGGGTGCGTTGACGTCATCGCCCCCATGCTGACCGGTTGCCAGCTGGTGTCGCCCCGCCACACAATCAAAGCCATGGCAACCGATCCTCCCGCACCCTGGCAGCCGATTCCGGGTGGCATCACGGCCCCCCGGGGTTTCCAGGCCGCCGGCATCACGGCGGGCCTCAAGGCCTCGGGCAACCCGGATCTGTCACTGCTGCTGGCGCCCGAGGGGGCGGTCTGCGCGGGCACCTTCACGACCTCGCTGGTGCGGGCGGCCTGCGTCGATCTCTGCGCCGAGCGG
>JBIPLV010000217.1:0-2548 GCA_044369475.1 Cyanobium sp.
TCCCGCCGGGCATCAGCATGCAGCTGATCGTCGATGAAGCCGACTTCGTCAAGGGCAGCATCGACAACACCACCGCCAGCCTGCGGGACGCGGTGCTGCTGGTGTTTCTGGTGTTGCTGCTGGGGCTTGGCAACAGCCGCCTGGCCCTGGTCACCGCCGCAGCGGTACCGGTGGCGCTGGTCGGTGCCCTCAGCGTGCTCTACCTCACAGGACAGTCCCTCAATAGCCTGACCCTGTTCGGCATGGTCCTGGCTTCGGGGGTGTTGGTCGACGACGCCATCGTCGTCAGTGAAGACATCGGCCGCAGGCTCGAGGCGGGCCACCCGCCGCTCGTGGCAGCGCGCGAAGCAATGGCCGAGCTGGGCAGCGCCCTGATCGCCACATCGCTTGTGCTGATCGTGGTGTTCGTGCCGGTGCTGGGGCTGGGGGGCAGCGTCGGCCGGCTCTATGCCCCGATCGCGATCACGATCACCGCGGCGATCATCTTTTCGACGTTCAACGCCCTCACCTTCACGCCGGTGCTGGCCAGCAGGGCCGTGGGGCCCAACCGTTCGGAACCGCGCTGGTTGCTGCGCTGGATCGACCCGCCTCGGCGCTGGTTGGAGCGCCTCGAGGCCCCCTATGGCCGGCTGCTGGACTGGGTGATGGCCCGCGCGCGCCTGGTGGTGGCCCTGTTGCTGGCGGGCATCCTGGTCACAGCCCTGGCGTTGCAGACCCTGCCCAAGAGCTTCATTCCGCAGGAGGACACCGGCCAGCTGCGCGGGGTGGTGATCCTGCCAGATGGCTTGGCCCTGCAGCAGACCCAGGCGGTGCTGGATCAGGTGCGCGACGTGGTGCGCAGCGAGCCCCTGATCACCCGGGCCACCTTCTTTGCCGGACGTTCATTTGGCGACAGCAGCCCCAACAAAGGGCTCTTTTATCTGCGCCTGGCCCCCATCGAGCAGCGAACCGGATCCGAGCAGACCACAGCAGCCGTGGGCGATCGGCTCAACGGCAAGCTGCGCCGCCAGATTCGCCAGGCGATGGTGCAGCTGAGCGAGCCCCCAAGTGTGCGGGGGTTCAGCAGCGAGGGGGGGTTGGAACTGGAACTGCTCGATGTGAGCAATGGTCAGCTCAGCCTCGCCGACTTCGAACAACAGGTGCAACGCTTCATTCGCGATGCCCGAGCCACCGGCGCGTTTGAACGGGTCTCGACGCGCTTCAGCGCCGGTGCTCCCCAACTCCAGCTGATTCCCGACCGGCTGCAACTGGCTTCGCTTGGGGTCGACCTGGCCACCGTGGTTGACACCCTGGGGGCGAGCTTCGGCAGCGACTACGTCAACGACAGCTTCGAAAGCGAGCAGGTGCGCAAGGTGATCGTGCAGCTCGACGGGGCTAGGCGGCGCGACGCCGATGACGTGCTCAACCTGATGGTGCGCAACCGCGAAGGCAATCTCATCCCCTTGCGCCAGATCGTGCGTCTGGAGCAGAGCAGCGGGCCCACCAGCATCAACCACACCCGGCTGGTGCGCTCGATCAGCGTGCGCGCCCTGCCCAAAGAGGGCGTCAGCAGCGGCCAGGCCATGGCCCTGCTCGAACAGGTTCAACAGCGTCAAGCCGGCATCACCGAGCTCGAATGGGCGGGCCTTGCCCGTGAAGAAGATCGGGCTGCCGGCAGCAACGTGCGGGTCTTTGCCCTGGGCGTGCTGGTGATGCTGCTGGTGCTCGCGGCCCTCTATGAGAACTTCATCGATCCACTGATTATCGGTGTCACCGTGCCGCTGGCGCTGCTGGGAGCCGTGATCGGCCTGGGCCTGCGCGGCATGGCGCTCGATGTCTACGGCCAGATGGGGCTGCTTGTGCTCGTGAGCGTGGCGGCCAAGAACGGCATTCTGATCGTCGAATTCGCCAACCAGCGCCTCGCGGGTGGTGAACCGCTTGAGCAAGCGATCCACGAAGCCTCGATTGCGCGTCTGCGGCCGATCCTGCTCACAGCGATCGCCTCGTTGGCAGGGTTCATCCCCTTGCTGCTGGCAAGTGGCTTCGGCTCGGGCAGCCGCATGAGCATCGGCGTCGTCGTTTTCAGTGGTCAGCTGGTCTCCACCGCCCTGAGCCTGCTGGTGGTGCCGGTGGTCTACCGCCTGGTCAAACGCTGGGAGCTGGAGGGCTTCCAGCTGGCGTCCTGGCGGTCGGTTCTGCTCAGAACACCGCCATCAGGATCGCCACCACCAGGCTGAGCAACAGCAGCAGCACCAAGGCTCCGCCGACCAGCAGGATCACACCGGCGATCAGGCCGAAGCGCCTGGTGGTGCGCGGAAACAGCCGATAGAGCACCAGAGCCAGCGCCAACGGCCACAACGGCGGGATCAGCACGCAGACCACCGTCAGGATCAGCAGCTTGCGCCGCTGCCGGCGTTGCGCCAGGGCTGTCTCGGCCTGCTGCTGCTGGGCCAGAGCCAGGGCTTCACGTTCATCATCGGCCAGCCAGCGCCCATGGCGTCGGGCCTGCTCGAGCTCCTGCTCAAGCTGCATCGGGTTCTCTTGCCCGCCTGCCATCCAAACCTGCAAT
>JBIPLV010000215.1:0-2546 GCA_044369475.1 Cyanobium sp.
GGCCATCGAGCAACAACTGGTCGCGCAGCACCCGCGCCATTTGCACCGCCTGCTGAATCAGGCCGTCGCTGCTGCCGCCACTGCTGACCGAGGCCTCGTACCACTTGGCCACCGCATCGGCGATGCCGCTGGCCAGGGTGCGGGCCGGGGCGCTGGCCACCAGCTCGTGGTCAAACACCAGCAGTTCGGGGCAGCGGCGCAGGGCCACGTCATGGCAAAAGGCTCCCTGCGGTGAATAGACGTTGGCGAGGGCTGTCCAGCCCGCGCAGGTGGCGGCGCTGGTGGGCACCGTGATGCACGGCAGGCCCAGGCGATCGGCAAGAAGCTTGCCGGCATCGAGCACCTTGCCGCCGCCGGCAGCGATCACCCCATCCACACCAGCGGCAACAGCCTGCTGAGAGAGGGGCTCCAGGTCTTCCTCGCAACAGTCGTACCGAAGCGCGGCCTCATAGGTCTCAAGCCCCTCGGCCTGCAGTGAAGCGCTCAGGCGCAGCCGCATAGGAGTGGTGGATGCACTGCGGCCCAGCAACAAGGGTCGCCTGCATAGTTGACCGATTGCAGGCAGGGATTGCTCCCAGGCAGCGGGGCCTCGCATCACCAAAGCAGGGGCAATCGCATGGTGCTGCAGCTCAGAACGCGCCAGAGAGATGTTCACGGGGCCATTCGATAGGAAAATATTTTAAACCAGTGCGCATCTGCAGCGCAGTGATCAGTTTCAGGCAGCTTGCTGACCTGGGCGCAGAAGTTCCGCTGGCTTCCACCAACATTAGGCCGCGCCCCTGGCGACCTGCACGCTTGGCGGTTGCGCCTTCGGCCGGCAAGCCTCAATCTGTAAACATCTCTTACATAGACTAAAAAATGCCTAGACTGGGTCATTGATTTTATTATTATTAGAATACCTTAAAACACATACAAGAACGATGACACGAACGACACAAAGAAATCGAACAACATTCCAAGGCTATGGAGGCATACAGGCGACACGAATTGCCGATAACCGTGCCTTAAATCTTGACTTGCGAAGCCAACGAGGCGACATTGGATTGATCTTGGACAGCCCAGCATTGGCGGCATATGCCAATCATCCTCAGCTGTCCGATCAATCCCGACTGCTTCTTCAGGAGTGGATGCTTGGCCAAGCCAATGCTGTTGGCCCGGATATGCTTGCAACAGGTGCACTGGCTGGAGTTCGCAAAAGGATCGAGCGCAATCCGTTCGCGCCGATTTTTCCAGATGTTGGCGTTAACGGAACAGGAATATCCGTCACACGCCAATTATTCAGCAAAGAATTAGAAATATCCGGCAGGCCTACACGCGTTGGAGTTCGCCTACCAAATCTTTCAAACGAGCAGACATTCGAAATGCTTCAGCAAACGTTGGCAGCGTTACCCCGTTACAGCCCTGGGCACACAGCCAACGCAATTAATGTAGGCATTGGCAATGACATTATCATGCCCGGCTATCTTGGGAATAGCGTAGTCAGAATGGGCGACGGCGGAGACATCTATCTCGCCTCGCCTCAGCTCTTTGCAGCTGTGTTAGCAGGCAATAACTTAAGAAGTAGCTCAGGAACCGTTGATGCAAAGATTTTATATCCAACAGCCTATGCCTTGCAAGGCACCGCAGCAAATCAAAGGGGAAATTCGATCTTCGGCGAGGGGGGAAGTGATTTAATCTACTATGATTCAAGCATCAACAATGCCAATGGCGGCACAGGCGATGATATTTTTGCTCCATCATTTGGCTCCTTTAACTGGGCCATCGATACACTCATACAAGGTCCGTCAAATAGCGTAACACTAAGAGATACCAATGGAAGAATTGAAAATTTTTCTCGGCGCAACAACAACCAAGATGCAGCCGAACGTGAAATTCGCTTGAGCGGGTTAGACCCAGGTGTTGGAGGAAATCTTCAAACTTTTGTGCATGGCGATGCCGCATTAATCAGCCCAGCTACTTTTGTGCATGGTGATGCCGCATTAATCAGCCCGGCTAAGCAGTTTAGGGGACAAGCAGGTTCACCTAGCCCGCTATATCAATTCGAACTTGATAGAACGTTTCGTCGTTTCAATGATTCAATAACTATTCATCGCGCAGTTTTGACGCCGAACGCGAACTGGGGGCTGCGCTCCAGTGACTCTAACAATGGTCCATTCATAGAAGACCGCTCGTTGATGAATCGACTGGGTGGCCAGCATCTGATCGGCGGGGAAGGATCAGATCTTTTTTATGGGATTGACCCTGACTGGTACAGAACATGGACTATGCCATCGGGTGGTCAACGCCAGGCGTTCTACAGCAATAACCGCAGTGATCGTCCCTTTGAACGACCGCATGCTCAGTTGATGCAGCCGGTGACAATGTCAGGCGGTCCTGGCATTGACTCATTCATCTTCGGAAATCCACGAAATTTGGATCCCTGGTCACTGGAGGGAGGTGACTTCTTTTATCGCGTCAGTGGTAATCACAACAATCTCCCAGGTGTTGATGGAACACCAAGACGCGATGCTCAACGCTATGGAGAGAATACAGAATCAGACAACTTT
>JBIPLV010000214.1:0-2541 GCA_044369475.1 Cyanobium sp.
CTGCTTCGGCTAATTGCTCGGGCGATAGTTCACGGCTCTCCTTCAGCCGCCGTTCGACGATGCCATCGACCCATTTCTTCGGTGTCTTGCATTTTTCGCATAACCGGTCGCGGAGTGCTTGCTGTTGGAATGGGTCGCTGCTGGCTTCTGCGATGGCGCCTGCGAAGTGGCGCAGGATGTGTTCGTGGGTTGGGTAGCGGATCCCGCCTTCGCAGTACTCGTCAATGATTTGGCGGAGGTACGGCACTGGCTCCCGCGCTGCCGCGACGATCGTCTGCAGTTCGGCTCGTGGGTCTTTGCCCGTGTCGCGCCATTCGCGGCACCACTCTTCAGCACCCCACTTGCACTCTTCAGGAATCTTCTCGCTGGTGTAGGCGTAGTTGGCGGCTGGGTTGCGGGGCAGGTGTGCCAGCTTCAGACCTTGACTCCGGCATTGCTTCACTACGAATTCCAGCAAGGTGGCGTGGTGGTACGGCACGTCCGCATCAGAGAAGTAACTGCGGACGGATGGCTCGAACCTTGACCGCCCGATGTGGCTCGGAGCGGTTGCCGCTGCTGTTGGCACCCCAATTAGGTAGGTGGCGACAAGGGCATCAAACAGACCTTCGGTTGCCGCAATGGCTGGCTGGGGTGGATGCCACGGTTGCGTGTGAGTGCCTTTGGGGTCTTTGCCGCCGTATTGGTACAGGTACTTTGATGGCTTGCCGTCTTCGTCTAGTGGTGGAACGTCTGGGCGAAGACTTCGCGTTGTTTCGTTGAAATTCAACAGCAAGGCACCACCGATGTTGCCGGTCATTCGCGGGAATGGTTCCAGCCAGTGCTGTTGGATTTGCTTTGCTGTCAGCGATTGGACGATGCCATCGCGTGCAAGTTGGTCGATTTGTTCGTCGCTGAACCCGCGCTTGGCGATGTGCTGTCGGTGTGATTTGTTCAGATTCATTCCCGCTCTCCCATCCGCTCAAGGGTCAGTAGCAAGCCGTCAACTTCCAGCGATACTGCTGGCGGGCAATGCGGGTGGTGCTGAATGATCTGATCGATCTGGTCGTGGATGCACAGGCGCAACAGGGCGTAGATGTCTGCTGGGTTTGCAGGCTGAAGCGAACGCGTGAAAAGCGTTGAAGAAAAAGTCGGTTTCACGGACAATGGATGGGAAACTTCTGCTTTTTTGCCGCTCGTGGGTGGGCGGCTTTTTATTTGCCTAGCCGGTGCTTATCGCGCCGCTGCAAAGGTCTCGAAACTGCCTGCAGGTATCCGGCGGAAAGTTGTAAACGCCCGATCAGTTGCTTCTGGGTTCCATTGCAGGATCCCGGCCGTTGTGATTCCAGCCCACCTGTAGTGAGATCCTTCCTTGAAAGGCGAGCGCTTGGTGCGCCGCAACTTCAGCAGGGTCTGTTTGTGAATGCCGAGGTGATCGGCCATTAGGGCTGATGACACCCAGGTCGATGCGTGAGCCATGAGTAACGACTCGGCGAATCCAGCCCTCGCCCGCTTGACCCAAGGCGAGTGGTTGATGCCGTTCTCGACCCCCTGAAGACTCTTTGCCCGCCCCCTCGAATGGCCGTCTCACACCTCGGGGTCACGCACCCTGCTGATTTGCCTCCCCATCTGACCAGCCCGACCGCAGCAGGGTCTCTGCGACTGTTTTTTTCTCCAGGAGGCGAATGGGGCGCCTTTGTCCCTAGAGGGTCGCACTCGCTGGGGGAGTTCGACTTCGTGCATAGAAACTACGACTCCCACGAGCTCTTGCCAACTACCGCCCGCTCTTTTCGAGGGTTTAGCCCCGTTTTTAGCCCCGACTACACAATGGGCTAAAAAGCGGATCCCTGAGATCGCCTGCGCTGGAATGATGAAGGGGGGCTTCCACCCCCAAGCAGTCATTTGGGTAATAAGGCTGACCTCACCCCATCTCCGTTAAGAGTGTCAGGCGGCCACAGGGGCGGTCTGACGGGAGAAACGAACGATGTTGTTCGCAGTTACGTGTGTGCTCTGACCGAGCAGGCTTCAGTCACCCTCCTCATACCCCGTCGAAACCATTGCAGCCCCGTGAAGGGGGAATGGAGCTGAGCGGAATCGAACCGCTGTCCGAAGCACTGGTGTGAGCCACCTAGTCCGGCCGGAACCGGACCTGTTCATTGTGGCAGTTGCCGGTTGGAGCTGCAGGGTGCGGACGTCACCCACCTCAGCGACTGCCCTGCAGCAGGCTGCACAACTGGCTGAACAGGGTCTCGGCGCGGGTGACGCCAAGCGCCATCGACTCACCGCTGCGGATCTCGAGCTCCAGCTCGCCGGTGTTGCGCCAGTTGCTCCAGTCACACACCAGCGCGACCTGCTCACCCAGGCGACGGCCGCTGTTGGGTGGATCAGCGGCATACAGGCAGTGATGGGCGCTGGTCTGCTCCTCGACCTCCAACCCCAGACCACGAATCAGATCCCGCAGAAAACGGGAGAGCTCATCGGTTGGCAGTGCAACCGGCACACAGGTGTGGCAATAAGCCATGGAAGAACTCCTCACACTCCCCAGCTGGTAACCAGCGCAGCTGG
>JBIPLV010000260.1:0-2538 GCA_044369475.1 Cyanobium sp.
CACGACGTCGTGGTAGTCGGGCGCGTCGATCGGTCTTGATGCGGCGGCCACTGCTGCTCTGTCACCGACGCTGCAGCGCGGCGCCTCTGGTACCGTCGGCGACGCATCGCTGTCGATGTACAGCACCTCGTCAGGGTCCATCGCCGTGCCGCGCCGCGCCGATGCCACTGCCTCGCTGGGGTCAGGGCGGTGCGGTCCATCGGTTGCTGGCGCCACCCCCAGCGCGTTGGTGGGGTGGCCGGACGTGTCGCGCAGCCTCAAGGTGGCGCCACCCGCTGCCCTGTCGCCACCACTTTCGCGCGACGCCTCGTGCCCAGGTGCCTCGTCGCTGTCAATGTACACCACCTCGTCGTCGGTGTCGTTGCGTAGCAGTTGGTCCGCGTCGCCATGATGCACGCCGACAGGCGACGTCGCAGCCGTCGCTGTCGCTGCTGGTCTCGCTGCGCCAGGTGCCCACCAGGTTCGCAGGGTGGTACGCTGGGTTCGCTGCGTCGTCGTAGCCGTCGACTTGCGCTGGTCACTGCGTCTCGGCCGATGGCGGCGTGGCACGGTGGCGCGCGGCTGCATGCGACCTTCACGCTGCTGGCCTTGGTCTTGACCCAGCCTCCGCGTCGTCTGCGCTGTCGCCGCCGCAGCCCGCTGTCCATCGATGTCGACCACCGGTGCCGCTGCAGCTGGAGTCGATGGGCGGTTGGCGTTGTCAGGTGGACACCACTCAGCGCCGCTGTCGTCGAGGCGTTCCCACTGCGTGTGGTCGCCGTCAGTGTCGTGACCATCGTCGCCTTCGTTGTCCGCGTCACCGTCGTCGCTGTCCACCGCTATCACCATGGCGGCGTTGTAGGACGCCGTCTGACCGAGGCCGTCCGCGTCCATCCGCGCGTCGCCATGGTGGTGTGCGCCACGGCGTCTGGTCGTGGCCCTTCCAGCGCCGCCACCGTCGTCGTCCTCGCCGTGCGTACCGTGTGTGCTGGGGCCGTCGGTATCTGGCGCCAGCACTCCGTCGTTGTCGTTGGTGCGGCGCAGCGGCGGCCAGTACTCTTCCAGCCGCCTCGTGTGCGTGTCGCGCGTCGCGACGGCAATGTCCTGTCGACGCAACATCGCCGCTGCCGTCGGCTCCTCCGCACGTCTGCTGGCCCCGTCGCTGTCGCCGTCGTCCCCATCGCGTTGTGCCACGGCCCACCGCGTTGTCAAGCGGCCCGCGGCGGGTACGGTGTCGGCGTCGCGTCGTCTGCGACCATGGCCTCGTCGCCTGTCAGCGCTCGATGCCTCCTTCGGTACTGGTGTCGCTGCGGGCGCTTCGGCCTCACCCGTCACTGCTGCTGCTGCCGCTGTCGCTGCTACTGCCGCTGCCGCTGCTGCTGCCGCTGCTGCCGCTGCTGCGTTGCGCGAGCGGATCCGTTGGCGTATCTGTACCCACGCCGTCTCGTCATCCGGCGTGAAGTCGAGGGATATGCCCGCGCCCGCGACGATACGCGGCACTTGTGACAACGTCGCCAGCAGGGGGTGTAACATGATGAGGGCGCAGAAGGGGCTCACCGGAGACCCTTCCGGCACCCCGCGGTGTAGACGGAACACGCGCGACTTGCCGTTCGCGACCTGGACAAACATGCGGGCGTTGCGCAACCACGCACGCAGGTATGCCCACATGCGCCCACGCACGCCCATGCGCGCGAGCTGATCAAGGAGCAGCTGGTGCACGAGCGACGGATAGCACGTCGCGAGGTCGACGAACAGACCCAGCACCGGTGTGCCATGCGCACGTGCGAGGGACAGCAGCGTCACGCGTGTCGTCGCCGCCTCCGTTGTCGACCGGTGCTTCCTGAATCCCGTCTGCGCGTCGTGCAGCGTCGGCGTGATGACGGCGTCGAGGCGCGATACCAGCACCATCTGCATCAGCTTGGCGGTGAGCGTCGAGACGGCGATGATGCGGTAGTTCTTGGGGTCCGCCTTGTCGGTCGCGCCCTTCTTGAGCTGCGGCGTACCGCGCACAACCGCCATGTCGACGCCCGGTGCTGCTCGGAGCCACTCGTCCTGCAGTCCGTCTCGAAGGAGACGCTGCGCGAGGCCGTCGACACCGCCCAGCGTCGCGACGCTGGCCTCCAGCTTCAGCATTGACGCCGCAGTCCCCAGCGCCGACGACGTGGATTTGACTCGACGAATGGCACACGCGACTTCCTCCTCGGTGAGGGGCGCGTCGAGTGAGGCGTCGGTGCTGGCGATCGACTCGTCGTCGTCGTCGGCGTCGGTGTCGTGGCTGCCGTCGTCGTCGTCATCGTTGTCCTCATGCCGGCGGGCATCGTCACTGTCTGGTTCGCTGTTCGCGCTTGGTGCGGGCTGCGCCGCGTTGATCTCCCCCTTGCCGTCGCCGCCGTCACCCCCACCAGCACTGCCGTGGCGCTGTCGACGTAGCTTCGTCTTGATGCGCCGCGCGAGCGCGTCGTTGGCCTGCTGCGCGATGAGTACGCGCTGTCGGTCGCCGTGCGGGGCCTCCGCGTTACGGCTCTGCTCCAGGTACGTCGCGAAGACCGCCGCTGCGAC
>JBIPLV010000271.1:0-2538 GCA_044369475.1 Cyanobium sp.
TGCTGCACGAGCGCAACCGCGGCAAGGGGGCGGCCCTCGCCACCGGTTTTGCGGCGGCGCGCGGCGAGATTTGCATCGTGCAGGACGCCGACCTGGAGTACGACCCCGCCGAGTACCCGTTGGTGATCGGGCCGATCGTGCAGGGCAAGGCGGATGTGGTGTTCGGCAGCCGCTTCCAGGGGGCCGCGCCGCACCGGGTTGTCTACTTCTGGCACCGCGTGGGCAATGGCGTGCTCACTCTGCTCAGCAACATGCTCACCGACCTAAACCTCACCGACATGGAGACCTGCTACAAGGCCTTCCGTACGGAGATCATTCAGGCGATCCGCATCCGTGAACAACGCTTCGGCTTCGAACCGGAGATCACCGCCAAGCTGGCCCGTCGCCGCTGCCGCATCTATGAGGTGGGCATTTCCTATTACGGCCGCACCTACGACGAGGGCAAGAAAATTGGCTGGAAGGATGGTGTTCGAGCCATCTGGTGCATTTTGAAGTACAGATTTGTTGATTGATGTCAGTCAGCTCTGTGTGCAGATATCCACGTCAACCTTTTTATTGTTGAAGGGGTTCCTCTGTCCAAGTGTCGCTTTCGTAGAGGTGCAAGAGAATTCTTCGGCAGATTTCAAGGCCCCAGATGTTGTCATCACGCTCTTGGCGCCAAGTAGTCTCATGCATTGACTCACGGCATGAGGGTAGCTGTTAGCAAGATTTACCTGCTCTGAGAGACACAATAAAAATCGATCTTGGTCGATATAGCCATCTTTGTAGAAAAGCCTTGGCGTGCGAAATGCGAGATTGAGATGGGGTGGCTCGAATCGCTCCAACTGTTGAGTGGCATCGTATCCGTAAGCCCATTGCCGGAGAGCAAGTTGGGGTGATGTTGCTGCAATAAAAGTCTGATAGATACTAGTGGTTGCCATCAAGATGAACAAAAGTGCTTGCCCAATAAGCAGTCCTTGAAAGCCTGGTTTTAAAAATAAATATTTTTCGGAGAATACGTGCTTAGGGTTTCCGGGAGAAACATTGCTTAGAAGGAGAATAATCGGGGCAGCATAATAATCAGCGCGACCCTGGCCAAAGAGAAGTAGCAACAGGGCTTGTCCAAGTGCTACATAGTGTATTTGCCTTGATTGTTGATCTGCAGACGGCATTTGAATGCACTGATAGATGCAGACGAGTCCGATGCACGGCCCGAGGGTCGATGCCAAAAGGCCAAGGCTTGTCGGCATAAATAGTGACAAAGGGAAGAGAAAGCTGTCACGAGAAAAGTTTCGGAGGTACTCTTCAAAACCGATTGCTTGTTGATTATGCGGTGTGAATAAATGAGACGCCAGTGGGTACAGTGGATTGCCTGTAATTTCGTATCGATAAGCGAATAAGCTGATGAGCATCACCGCGCTCAATGCAATCAGCCAATGAAGATTTCCTTGGTAGATTCTGCCACGATGACCTTGCTTGCTGGTGTATAAATGGCAGCACATATCAATAGCAATGGGCGCTGAAATTAAAACAGCTGAGACCTTGAAGCTGATTCCGCTGATGATAGCAATGAGCGCGAAAGCTGATCTCTCCCATGTTGGCTTGATTTTCCAGCAGAGGTAGGTTGCTGCGATGCAGCTATCTCCTAAGAGCATGGGCTTGCCAACACTGACCCATCCGATAAAAACTGGTGCTATGAGGAACGCAACTAAAAAGCTGGGCCTGGTTCCATGTCTACTGAGAAGCAAAATCAAGGGAACCAATGATAGAGCTTGTGCTGATCTTATGAGCCAATCAGTGTGTTCTTGAATGAAGGCGAGATTGGCGAAATCTCCAAGTCCGATCAATCCTTGATGAAGCCCCCCGTCTCTTAAATTGCCGCCATGAAGGAGAAATTGCTTCGGGTATCCCACGTGATAGTCGATCGCATCTGGTTGATTAATTGGTCCAACTGAAACAACGACAATCAGGATGCAAATTAAACCGATAGTTCTCCATAGACCCTTTTTTCCGCATTGTCCATTGATGATGTTGTGTAGATCATCCATGAGCACTCTTGTCGATTGTCTGAGTGCTCTAAGTGATCGACGTCTGAATATTGTCGTCGCCCCTGCGATCGCAGCACTGATGTCTGTGATCGAGTAGTGAAGCAATGACAGCTGTGTCAATACCAAGCCCAGAAAGCCTGTTGCTGCATAGGCCAGTGGGAGTGTTCCCAGGATGAGCGTGTAGCTCGAGTCTCCGTAATCCTTCTGCTCCTGTTCGCTCCTAGGCCTGGCTGCTACCAGTGCAAAAGTCCACCACATCAAAATTATCGCGATCATGGCTCTTTGATGTTTTACTTAGTATACTAGCTTTTGTGTCTATCGAAAGCCTCCAGGCTTCTTTCTGAGGTTCAAATGTCCTCGTCTTGCGTCGATCAGCTTCGGTTGATCTCTGAGGAACCGAAGCTGTATCGCTTCATTTCTAACCATGGAGATTCTCTAAGTGTTTTCCCGGGTCGAGGTGGGCTGATTAGCTCTTGGAAAGTACTTGATCGAGAATGTCTTTATTTTGACT
>JBIPLV010000417.1:0-2533 GCA_044369475.1 Cyanobium sp.
CACAACAGGAGTTGATCGGTCACATGCAGCACTGCGCCGAAGGTCTGCTGCCGTTGATGCAGGCTGTGCGCCAGGCCGTCGACGCACTCGAAGCGATCGTCGATGACGATCTCTGGCCCCTGCCCACATACCAGGAGATGCTGTTCATGCGCTGAGTTGCGGCAGGGGGCAAAAGCCTTTACCTGAGTGATGTCTAGCAAAACAGCGATCGGCTGGTTACGGATGGGCCGCCGATCGCCAGCAAGGCAAAGCCTGAGGGCAAAGCCGCCCTCAGGCTTTCCGTTTCCAGCCATGAGCGGGCCGGATTCCCTGCCGTTCGAGCCAATACTGCTCTGGCGAGAGCCCTGAGAGCTGTTGTTTGGCAATTGTGCGCAGCGCCGCTGCCAGGTACTGCAGTGATTGCGGCCTGTAAATGGCTGCCAGCTCTCGCGCCAGCTCGTCCAGGGTGATGTCATCCTCGAGGTGCATGAACGGCATGGTTGCGGCGGCCAGTTTGATCAGGAATGCTGGACCGAGGGCTCAACGCTGCAGATTTGCTGCAGTGGATTACCGAGTCGCCAAGCGGGCACCATCGACAAGGCAATTCTGCGCTAGCAATTGCGCTATCTCGTTGCCACCCCCCACCCCCACAAAAAACCATCGCCATGACTTGCTTACAGCCTGATGCCCTCCCCCCGGCCCGCTTAGCAGGAGACGCTGTTCATGCGCTGAGTTGCGGCATGGAATCAACGCAGGTCCCTGACTGACATCGAAAAGCAACAACCGGCTGGGGCATGGCTTGCTATGGCCTGCTGCACAAGGCCTTGGCTGCCCGGCAAAGTCCCAGGCTTGACAGCGATAAGCCCAAGAACTTATAATTTTTAGTACGGGGTCACAGGGATGAGCACGCTACCGAAAAATAGTTTACCAAAAGCTAAGCAGACAGCGACTCAGCAACCAGTCGAAACCACCTCTCAGCGGTCAAACAATGTCTCCATCTCCAGATCACGGAAACGGACAAACAACAGTCCGCACAGCATATGTCGGATACAAGCACGACAATACTAACTACAATCCACAAGTTTGGATCGATTGGAATACACGGATTGATTTGGCAACAACTGACACTGGGCTAGGCTCACCCGAGTCGGAGAGAGGGATGCAGGGGGAAGCAATCTTTTACGAACAAGGGGGGTATTTACAAACTTCAAGAACAAAAGGAGGCAATTATTATTATGATACAATTGCATTTAGGCCCATTGTGAACGAAAGTGCGCTTGGCATTTTTCTGGCTATCGACACAGCAAACATCGGAGAGCCCGCAATACCTGAGAATGCATTACGAACACGTGCAGCGTTGGGACATATTACTTTGGGGAATATAAGTGTATCTAATTATCCATGGGAACGCGTAGATGGCATACAAATAGCCACTCATACCCGGGGAGACGACGTCATCCTCCCTTATGGGACTGGCAACATTGACGCAATCATAGACAACGAACGCTCTGCAACCATCGTTGACAGGGGCTCTGCGCTTGTCAACATTGGAAATGGCAACGATGTTGTAATAGGAGGTTATGGCAGAGATCTCTTTGGATCAATTGATTCCGCAGTCATCATTCCAGATGCGACTGGTACAAAGTTTTTTGTTGGTGGCTCAAACAACGATAACCTCCATGGGGGAAGAGAAAGCGACCTACTGGTAGGTGATCGCTGGGGTGGCCACGAACTCTACCTAACAAGTGAATCTCTTCACGATGTTCCAGCAAAATGGTTGAAACAAGCAAACAACCTCAAGGCGTATCAGCCACCAGATTTTAAAGAGGGCGCGGGCTCCTCGCTGCTTGGACAATACAATGATTCATTAAAACTTTTTTCTGTAGATTATTATCCATTATGGGCGCCAGGCAACGATTACATTATAGGAAACGATGGAGATGACGTGATCTATGGCGATGACAATACCATCAATAACAATCTATACCAGCTTCCAACCATTAGAAAGTGGCTTCCGTACACACCGTATGCCGTTTGGAATAGCGGTGGAGGAGTGAGTTCAAGCAATTGGACCTCGATTAAACTGGGCGCTGATGAAATCGACGGTGGACCAGGTAACGATCAAATCTATGGAGGGGTAGGTCGTGACGCCATCATTGGTGGGTATGGGTTTGATATCATTGATATTGGACCACAGATTGTCGTGCCAGGCTATGAACCTTTTTATGGCTTAAAGGTCGTTTACGGAGACAAGTCAGCAGCACAGCTCACATCGAGTAGGCCCTTGAGGGGTGGGCGATCTCTAGAGACAACTACCAATGATCCAGACAATAACGGCGTTAACATGTTTATAGCCGGAGGACTTTATGACAACGAAGACGAATTGAAACAAAGCAATTCTGGCCTGCTTGATACTGCTTCAGCAAGTCGCCAAACCCTTGCAGAAAAAATGAGCGGTTTCGAACAAGCGTGGCAAAAGATTGGAAAAGTGGTTAAATTAATGTCAGATCTTGGCAACTGGGTTGAAAGCCTAGTTGGTCTTACTTTAGATTTT
>JBIPLV010000213.1:0-2526 GCA_044369475.1 Cyanobium sp.
TCGAGGTGCTCGGGCACCTCCATGTGGAAGCCGCAACGGGGATCTGGCACCTGCTGAGGCGGCCGGGGAATCACATGCCAGGGCTTGTCAGCCAGCAGCGGCTCGCTGACGGGCAGCACATCGGGCTCGGTGCCAGCTGGGCCCACAAAAAAGCCATGGATGGCGGCATGGGCGCACAACCACCAGCCCCAACCGAGCACCACGCCCTGGCCAGGACACTTCTCCACGGCCATGCGATCACCCTGCAGGGCAAAGTCGGCCAGGACATGGCCCATCGCCAGCATCAGAAACAGGTTGAACACCGCCACTGATTCCGCCACTCCATCGAGGGAGAACACCTCTGATCTCCACCATGACCGCCTTCGGCCTCAGCGGGCGCAGAAGCGGGCCTGCAGGCTCAGGCGCTCGATGGGCCCGGGCAGCTCGGCCGGATCAAAGGGAGGAACCACCCCATCGGCCATCGCCATCGCCCGCAGCGGCACAGGTCGCGCACCAGCATCGAGCTGCACCTCCAAGGGCTGAACCACCCGCAACCCCATGGCCGCGGCCACATCCTGGGCCTGCTGGAGCGCATCCTGATAGGCGGCCCGCAACAACTGGCGGCGTGCGGCACGGTCGCCGGCCCCATCGGCCTCAGGAGCCACGGGGGACAGCCGCACACCGGGCAGGGCACCCACCTCCCGCACCAGCGGCTGCAGCTGGGCGGGGGCCAGCTGGCCCGACACCTGGAGGCTGGCCTGAACCACCTCAGGCAGGCCAGGGCTTGCCGGCCGTTTCCAGGTGGACGGGGAGGTGACCTGCAGGTCGCTGACCTGGAGAACCTGGAGGCGACTGCGCACAGCAGCCAGACGCCGTTGCAGGCTGGCGAGGGCCCCTTCGCTGCTGGCTTCCTCCGCTTCCAGCGCCAAGGAGAAGCGCAGCCGCTGGGTGGGGCGCTTCAACTCGGCACTGCCGCGGGCCTCCACCAGGGCGCCACCACAGGAGAGCTGCACCTGGGCCTGGGACCACCCCGGCAGGGGGGGCCAGGCCAACACAGCGGGCAACCACCAGACCACACTCCAGCGCATCGTTCCCACGGCGGTACAACCAACAGCTTGGCTGGCGCATCAACGGGTCGGCCCCATTGCGCCGTGGCAGCCGGAAGGTTCAGGCACGCTCAGTCCAGCGCCGCCCGCAGCGCTGAGCGCGCCTGCTCCAGCGCCCCATCCAGCGCCGCCCCGTCGCGGCCGCCGGCCTGGGCCAGGTTGGGCCGGCCGCCACCGCCGCCGCCGCAGGCTTTCGCCACACCGCCGATGAAGGCCCCTGCTTTGGGGCCCGCGGCGATCACCGCCGGACCAAAGGCCGCCACCAGGATCACCTTGCCCAGATCAGCCGGATCGGGCAGACCGCCCAGCACCACGGCCGCGCCGGCGCCGAGCTGGTCGGCCAGGCCCTGGGCGGCGCCCTGCAGACCGGCGCCCTCCACCCCATCGAGACGCGCCACCAGCAGCTGGAAGGGGGCGCCATCCGGCCCGGCACCCACAGGCGCTGCCTGGGCCAGCAGCGCCGCGGCCTTGGCGGTCGCCAGCTCGCTGCGGGCCGCGGCCAGGGCCTTCTGGGCCGCCTTGAGCTCGTCGGCCAGGGCCGCCACCCGCTCCACGATCTCGCCAGGCTGGGCCTTGAAGCGCTCGGCCAGGGGCTTCACCACCGCCTCGCGCTCCTTGAGATAAGCCAGCACCGCCGGGCCGGCCACGGCCTCGATGCGGCGGATGCCGGCGGCCACGCCGCTCTCGCCCACGATCTTGAACACACCGATCTCAGCGGTGTTGGCCACGTGGGTGCCACCGCAGAGCTCCATCGACACGCCGGGCACATCCACCACCCGCACCACAGCGGCGTACTTCTCGCCGAACATCGCCACCGCACCGGCGGCCTTGGCCTGCTCGATCGCCATCTCCTGAACCTCGAGGCTGTGGGCCTCGCTGATCCAGCCGTTGATCAGCGCCTCGATCTGCTCGAGCTCATCGGCGCTCACGGCGCGGGGGCAGTGGAAATCGAAGCGCAGGCGGTCGAAATCCACCAGCGAGCCGGCCTGGCCGATGCCCGGATCCACCACCTGTTTGAGGGCCGCCTGCAGCAGGTGGGTGGCCGTGTGGTTGGCCTGGGCGCTGCGGCGGCAGGCCGCATCCACCCGGGCCGTGAGCAGGTCGCCCACCGCCACGCCGCCGCGGTCGATGCGCCCGCTGTGCACGAACACCGAACGGTTGCGGCTCACCCCCTCGATGCTCACGATCACGCCGGCATCGACGCTGGTCTGGTCACCGCCACCCAGGAGCACGCCGCGGTCGCCCACCTGGCCACCGCCCTCGCCATAGAAGGGGGTGGAATCAAGCACCAGCTGCACGCTGTCGCCGGCCACCGCGCGCTCCGCCGGCGCACCATTCACCACCAGGGCCAGCACGCAGCTGGGGTGCTCCAGGGCCTCGTAGCCCTTGAAGGCCGTGGCCTCGGCAGTGGCGGCCACCTGTTCAATGGCCTCCTGCAGGG
>JBIPLV010000394.1:0-2525 GCA_044369475.1 Cyanobium sp.
GGGTGGACTCCCCGGCGCGCCCTTGGATTGAGGCGGTGAAACGGGAATTCGATCCACTCCAGCAGCTGGCCCGCGGCCGGCTGCCTGGCATTCAGGCCTGAAGCCGATCGCCCTTGAGCAGGGCATAACGGCAGTGCAGCTGCTGGCGTTCGCCCGGCTGCAGCCACAGGCAACGCTCACCGCCGGCCAAGGCGCCGCGGGGCGCCGTCCAGGGCTCCAGGCACACCATCGGCCGGGGTGGATCGGTCCACACCACCGCCAGATCCATTGGGGGCTCCGGCAGCAGCTCCACGGCGGTGCCCGAGCCCCGGTCCACCAGGCGCACGGCGGCCGTGGGGCCCGCCAAAAGGTCAACGCCCTCGGGCAGGCGCCCCAGCTGCTCGGCGGTGGGGGCGCCTGCCATGGTGTGGTGGTTGAGGCAACCCTCCGGCAGGCCCTCCAGGGCGGCGTTCTCCAGGGAACTCACCTGGAAGTAGGGGTGCAGCCCGAGGGAGAAGGGCATCGCTGCGGTGCCGCTGGCCAGCTGCTCCACCGTGGCGGTGACCGCCAGGGCCGAGGGCTGCAGCTCATAGCGCAACTGCAACTCAAAGGGGAAGGGGTAGTGGGCCAAGGTGGCTTCGCTGTGGCGGAGGCTGAGCTCCACGCCGGAGCAGCCCTCGAGCGCCTGCAACTGCCAGGGCAGATCCCGCGCAAAGCCGTGCTGGGCCATGGGAAATCGGCCCTGGGGCAGCTCCAGCTGATCGCCGGGGAGATTGCCGCAGATGGGGAACAGCACCGGGATGCCGCCGCGCACGCTGTTGGCGGGATCAGCAAAGCGCTGCTGGTCGAAATAGAGGCGCTCGTGGCCATCGGCCCACCAGCCGGTGACCAAACCACCCCGCTCCGGCACCAGCCGCAACTGGTCGCCGCTCGGGGCGGTGAACCGCCAGTGGGGATAGGGGGCGTCGACGCGCTCGAGCATCAGCGGGCCCAGAGGCTGTATTTGAGGATGCACCAGATGGCGCGCACGCCATCGCGCCAGCCGATCTTCTTGCCTTCGTCGTAGGTGCGGCCGTAATAGGAAATGCCCACCTCGTAGATACGGCAGCGACGGCGCGCCAGCTTGGCGGTGATCTCCGGTTCGAAGCCGAACCGCTGCTCGCGGATGCGGATCGCCTGAATGATCTCCGTGCGGAAGGCCTTGTAGCAGGTCTCCATGTCGGTGAGATTCAGGTCGGTGAACATGTTGCTGAGCAGGGTGAGAAAGCCGTTGCCCAGCCGGTGCCAGAAGTACACAACCCGATGCGGAGCGGCCCCCTGAAAACGGCTGCCGAACACCACATCCGCCTTGCCCTGCACGATCGGCCCGATCACCAACGGGTATTCGGCCGGGTCGTACTCCAGGTCGGCGTCCTGCACGATGCAGATCTCGCCGCGGGCGGCGGCAAAGCCGGTGGCCAGAGCCGCCCCCTTGCCGCGGTTGCGCTCGTGCAGCAACACGGTCAGGTCGTCGGCCCGCAGGCCCTGCAGCAGCTCGCGGGTGCCATCGGTAGAGCCGTCGTCCACCACGATGATCTGCTTGGAGGCCACCGGTGCGCTGCGCACCCGCTCCAGCAGATCCAGGATCGTGGCCGCTTCGTTGAAGCAGGGGATCACCACCGAGAGCAGGGGCCGCTCAACGCCCGAATCCATGGATCAACGCCGAATCGGATTGGGCCCTACTCCAGCACGGGCGCCCGAAACACCAGCCACTTCTGTGCGATGTATGAAAAGGCCGCCAACACCGGCACCAGCGCCAGGGCCGCCAGGTTGCGCTGCAGGCCCCAGCCGGCCAGCCCCGTGATGCCCGCCCAATTAGCCCACCACAGCACGAGGGCCAACAGCCCGTAGCGAAGGGCGGCCCGCTTCTGCAGCCGCTCCACCCGGAACACTTTTTTGCCGTAGAGCACGAAGCCCAGACCCACATTGAGCAGCTGGCTCAGCAGGGTGGCCAGGCCGGTATGCAGCACCAGCAACAGCAGCTGCAGCACCACGTTGGTGAAAAGCACGTTGAGGGCGCCATAGCCGAGGAAGCGCCGCTTGCGGCCGCTGGTGGAGCTTTGGGGCGGCATCAGGCTCAGGGGCTCGGCAACTGCTGCAGCCAGTCCACCATGGCCTGGTTCACCTGAGCCGGCACCTCATCGTGGGGGCAGTGGCCCGCCTCCAGCACCACCTCCGTGGTGTTCGCCGGGGCATGGCGCTGGAAGGCGCTGCGACGGCCCGCCGCGTTGATCCACGGGTCGCGGATGCCCCACAGCAGCAGCAGCGGAGCCTGCAGCTGGGCGAACAGCTCATCGAGGGGCTGGCCACGGGGGATGTCAAACACGGTTCGGAACACCCCGAAGGCGCCCGGGTCGCGAGAGGGGCGCAGGATCGACTGCACCAGCTCGTCATCCACGTTGGTGCGGTCGATGTACACCTGGTTGAGGGTGCGGCGCACGGTGGCGGGGCGGCGCAGGTTTTCAAACAGCAGGCGCTGCAGCACCGGGCTCTTGAGCAGGGCCGCG
>JBIPLV010000224.1:0-2521 GCA_044369475.1 Cyanobium sp.
ATGAAAGTGATCCCATACTTGTGCAGCATACTGCTTGTGGACTGCATGCAAACTTCCATGTTTGAGCCCACACAAAGCACCCAGGACTGCACTTTTGCACAGGCCAGGCAACATGTTTCTGAAGGCTACAGGTGTGTGCTACCACCTCCGCTTTATAGCTCTGCATTTGGATGTGCCTGGCCTGAGCTGCACCCCCCCAAACATGGCAAGTATCAGTGTCAGTTTTCAGGCCATAACTAGGTATAGGCTGCACTGTTTGGCCCCAGCTCAGTTCCTACGGGTGCCCCACCCCCCTGGCTGCCACGAAAAGTCCTACGGGACTTTTCTCCATTTCTGTCTGGTTTCCAGGCCCATCTGACAAGGTCCAGGGGGTGAAATCCATGCAAGTGTGCACCTGCATGGCCGTTCATGCAAATTCCAATCGTAAGACCCCGCTCCGCCGCGTCGCGCGTACGCTGTTTGACACCAGGAGCGCGTCCACCAAGGCCGGGGCGCTGAAGGGCCGTGGGCAGGCTGTACTTGCATGGGATGCCACGTCAAGGGTGTGCGCGCCCGAGCAGCGGCGGCCCCGAACGCTGCTGACCCCCTCCGGGCGATCTCATACTTGTGCAGCATACTGTCCAGCGTATGGGGCCCCGGCTTGCGCTTCAATGCCCAATGCCACCAACATGGGTACTGACCAGGCTGACCCTAAGAACGCTGCAGGCGGTGGTTTTGGCTCTGAAGCTTGCCGGCTGTGGGCGTGGCCGTACTGTTTTCAGTCGTTCTGCGAGGCCCCATGCGAGCCATCTCAGAGGAGCAGCGCTGGAAGGCCGTCCTTGGCTTCAAGCAGACCAGGAGCATCCGCAAGGCTGCTGCACTGGCTGGTGTGTCCTATGGAGCTGCTCGGAGGTGGATCACACGGCATGGCAGCACTGGCTCCACGAAGGAGCAGCCCAGGACGGGCCAAAAACGGGCCTTGAGCACAGCAGCTGCAGAAAAGGCCAAGGAGCTGCTGCTGGACGGATCATTGAGTGGGTCCACCGCTGTGGGTCGTGAGCTGCACCGCCTGGGGCTAGCACCACGGCCTTTGCACGGCACCACAGTCGTTCGTGCGGCGAGGGCGGCCGCTGCATCTCATGGGCATGCCATGGTTGCGTACCGGGGTAAGCCCATGAAGCAGCTTAGTGCTTCCACCCTGGCCAAGCGTCTGGCATTTGCCAAGGCCCACAAGAAAACCAATTGGAGCACTGTGGTGTTCAGTGACAGGAAAAAGTTCATGTTTTGGTACCCTGGCACCAAGGTGAAGCGTGTCGTGTGGTGCATTCAAGGCACCAGGCCTGAGGCCCAGGTGGCTAGCCACCCACAGGCACTCAATGTTTATGCTGCACTGACTCCCCATGGCATGACAGGGGTGCATGTGGTTGCTGGCACCAGCAAGCACACCACCACCCACACCACCAAGCAGGGAAAGCCAGCAAGGAACATCACTGCTGGTGAGTACCAGAAGGTGCTTACTGAGACCCTGCTTCCACAGGGGTGTGACCTAATGGGAGGGCCACTTGGCTCTGCTTGGGTTTTCCAGCAGGACAATGACCCCACTCACAAGGCTGCACCCCAGATTGTGCAGGCCTACAATAAGGCCCATGGCTCCAGCATCAGTGTGCTGCCAAACTGGCCTCCAAGCAGCCCTGATCTCAGCCCAATTGAAAATGTGTGGGCCATAGTGCAGGCCAGGGTCAACAAGAGGGGGTGCCAAACCTTTGAAGATTTCAAGGTGGCTGTGACAGAGGAGCTGGCAGGGCTCTCAAAGAGCACCATCAGCAACCTCTACACCTCCATGAAGAAGAGAATTGATATTGTGATTGAGAGGGGGGGTGGCAGGACTGGGTACTGACATGGCCCATACCTGCAGTTTGCTGGACAGTATGCTGCACAAGTATGGGATCACTTTCATGCACAGGCCATGTCTGCCAAAACCACAGGAACCCCCTTGGGTGTGGGCATTGGCAGCAAGGGCACTGACCCTAGTGCAGCTGGGTGTGGGCATGAGACTCTGTCTCCATGTGTGTGACAGCCAGGGTGGAGTGCAACATGACCCATCCACTTGCGGATGGGCCTGACTCTGGTGTCCAGACTTGGTGTGGTTGGTGCTTCCTGGTGTGCTCACCAGCATGACTTTGGGCAGGGCACCTGGGTGTGCTCATACATGACTCTGACCTCTGAGTGTGTGTGTTGATTGGGCTCTGTTGGGCCTGCTGTGCTGGTTGCTGGGTGTGTTATGGTGTCCCCGTGCGCGCGCGCGCGTGCCAGCCCCTGACTCTGACATGCCCTGCCACATGACAGACTGTGATATTGATGGTGCCATGCTGGCTGCTGGTGTGAACTAGGCCTGTGAGGTGTGCTCTGGGATGGGAGGGTGAGGGGCTGGGTTTTGGGTTGGCAGTAGGTGAACTTCCACCACAGGTCTCTGCACACCCTTGTGGACAGCATGCAAACTGCCATGTTTGAGCCCACACCAAGCACCCAGGACTGCACTTTT
>JBIPLV010000389.1:0-2513 GCA_044369475.1 Cyanobium sp.
CTTCCACGACGTCATCGATGTAGGTGAAGTCGCGCCTCATTTGTCCACCGTTGAAGACGCGAATCGGCTCACCCGCCAAGATGGCCCGGGCAAACAGCATGGGCGCCATGTCCGGCCGCCCCCAGGGCCCATACACGGTGAACAACCTCAGACCGGTGGCCGGCAGGCCATAAAGATGGCTATAGGTGTGGGCCATGAGCTCATTGGCCTTCTTGGTGGCCGCATACAGGCTCAACGGATGGTTCACAGGCTGTTGCTCGCTGAACGGCAGGTGGCGATTGCCCCCATACACCGAACTGCTAGAGGCATAGACCAGATGCTCCACCCCCTGGTGGCGGCAGCCCTCGAGCACATGCCCAAAGCCCACCACATTGCTCTGGATGTAGGCAGCGGGATGATCAATCGAGTACCGCACCCCAGCCTGGGCCGCCAAATGGACCACAGCCCGAGGCCGCTCCCGGGCAAACAGCGCCGCCATGGCGGCGCTGTCCTCGAGATCCAGCTGAACAAAAGCGAAGCGATCTTCACGCCCCGCCAACGCCTGCAGCCGTTCCAGCCGCGCCCGCTTCAGGGCCGGTGAGTAGTAAGGGTTGAGATTATCGAGCCCCAGCACGCGCTCGCCGCACTGCAGCAGCTGCTCAGCCACCGCAGCACCGATGAAGCCGGCGGCGCCGGTGATCAGGATGGGGCGATCAGCCGAGCTCAACCCATTCCCACGCGCCACACGTTGAGGCCTGCAGCCCGAGCAGCGGCCAGATCCGCAACCGAGCGGGCGTCAAACAACCAGGCCGGTTTGCGCATCGGGGCCGCAAGCTGCGGCCAATCCAGCTCGGCAAAACTGGCCCACTCCGTGAGGATCAACACCGCATCGGCACCGGCCACCGCCTCCAAGGGCGACCCCACCGGCTGCCACACCCCCTCCTGCCCTGCCACCCCCAAATCGTCGGCCATCTGCGCCGCCGGCACTTTGGGGTCGTAAATCGCCAGCTGGGCACCCTCCTCCAGCAGGTCTTGGCAGATTCGGATTGCCGGGGCCTCGCGCGTGTCGTTGGTGTCGGCCTTGAAGGCAAAGCCCAGCACCGCCAGCCTCTTGCCGGTCACGGTGCCGAACAACCGTTGCACCACCAACCTGGCGATGCGGTGCTGCTGCCAGCCGTTGAGGTCCACCACGCTCTGCCAGTAGGCCGCCACCTCATGCAGGCCGTAGTGCCCGCAGAGATACACCAGGTTGAGGATGTCCTTCTGGAAGCAGCTGCCACCGAAGCCAGGCCCAGCCTTCAGAAACTTGCCCCCGATGCGGCTATCGGCACCGATGGCATGGGCCACCTCCTGCACATCGGCCCCAGTGGCCTCACACAAGGCCGCAATTGAATTGATGGAGCTGATGCGCTGCGCCAGAAAGGCATTGGCGGTGAGCTTGGAGAGCTCGGAGCTCCACAGGTTGGTGCGCAGGATGCGTTGATCCGGCACCCATTGGCCATAGACGCCAGCCAAAGCCTCAATCGCCGCGGGATCGTCGCCACCGATCAGCACCCGATCCGGCTGTTCCAGATCGGGAATCGCCGTGCCCTCCGCTAGGAATTCCGGGTTGGACAACACCGCAAACGTTTTGGGGCTGTTGCTGCCCGCCCCATCCCCCTGGGCGGCGGTGAGGATGGCTTGCACCGTTTCGGCGGTGCGCACCGGCAGGGTGCTTTTCTCCACCACAATCGTGTGACCCTGGGCGCAGGCAGCCACTTGGCGAGCAGAAGCCTCGATCCAGCGCAGATCACTGGCCTGGCCGGCACCGACACCTTTGGTCTTGGTGGGGGTGTTCACCGAAAGAAACACCATGTCGGCCGCCGCGATCGCCGGCTCCACCGCCGTGGAGAAGTGAAGATTGCGACCGCGGCAGCGGCCCACCACAGCATCCAGCCCCGGCTCATACACCGGCAACTTGGACAGATCGGGATCGTTCCAGGCATCGATGCGCGCCTGGTTGAGGTCCACCACCGTCACCTGGATCCCAGGGCAACGATCGGCGATCACCGCCATGGTGGGCCCCCCCACATAGCCGGCTCCGATGCAGCAGATCGTGCGGATGCTCATGCGATCGCCTCCCGGAAGTAGGCGATCGTGGCATCAAGGCCCTGATCGAGCGCCACCGTGGGCTGCCAGCCCAGCTCCCGCTGCGCCAGCTCAATCACCGGCTGCCGCTGGAGGGGATCATCCAGCGGCAACGGTTTGCAGATCAACTCAAGATCAGGATTGATCTTGGCGCGCACCAACTCCGCCAATTGGCGGATCGTGAATTCACCAGGGTTACCGATGTTGATCGGCCCGCTGTGGCCACCGTTCATCAACCGGATCAACCCCTCCACCAGATCATCCACGTAGCAGAAGCTGCGGGTTTGGCTGCCGTCGCCGTACAGGGTGAGCGGTTCGCCGCGCAGGGCCTGCACGATGAAGTTGCTCACCACCCGGCCGTCATCGGGAAGCATGCGCGGGCCATAGGTGTTGAAGATCCGCACCAC
>JBIPLV010000322.1:0-2512 GCA_044369475.1 Cyanobium sp.
AGGCACGGTGCACCCCACCCTCAGTGGCCTCAGCTTCAGCGACCCAGGCACCGGCAACACACCTGTGCTGGCCACACTCACGATCGATCCCGACCTGGGCTACTTCGAAGCCGGCGAGAGCCTTGGCATCACCATCGTGAGTGGCGACGGCAGCTCAGCGATCAGCCTCGGCGGCACCTGGAGCCGCATCAACAGCTACCTGCAGAGCCCGCTGTTCAAGGTGAGCCTGCATGAGCTGGTGGGTAACTCCAGCGAGCCGCTGCGGCTACCAGTGTCGATCACGGCCCAACTGTTCAACAGCGCCGGCACCACACCGATCGGCAGCGCGATCAACCACACCCTCACGCCGCCTGCCGCCGCCACGGGTGAAAGCCTTTACACCGCCCTGGTGGGCACCTACGGCAGCCTGCGGGTGCTCAGCAACGGCACCTACGCCTACCACCTCGACAACGCCAATGTCTCCGTGCAGGAGTTGGCGGTGGGCGAAAGCCTCAGCGAAAGCTTCAACTACACCGTGAGCGATGGCTACACCACCGGCAAGGCGGTGCTCACCGTGGTGATCGATGGCAGCAACGACGGACCCGCCATCAACGTGCAGAAGGCCAATAGCGCCCTGATCGAAGATGTCACCAGCCCGGTGGCAGCAGGCCGGCTGCGCGACGGCGGCAGCATCAGCTTCAGCGACCGGGATCTCACCGACAGCTCCAGCGTCAACCATGCTTTCGTCGCGGCCGTGGCCTCCACCGGCGCCAGTGTTTCCAACGACCTCGAGGCGGCGCTGCAGGACCTCAGCAGCACCTTCACGATCACGGGCAGCGGTGTGGGGGCGGCGGCCCACAGCGGCACGATCAACTGGGCCTTCGACCTGGACAACGCCCTCACCCAATACCTGGCGGCCGGCCAGAGCGTCACGGTGACGTACCGCATCGATGTGATCGATGACAGCGGCATCAACAGCGGGGGCTCGGGTGATGAGCCAGCCCTGAGCAGCCAGACCGTGGTGATCACCCTGACGGGCCGCAACGACGTGTCCTTGTTCGATCCAGCAAACCAGACGGTGTTCACCCAGGCCGGCGGCGAAGACCTGGGCTACACCGTGACGGAGCAGGAGTTGCTGGCCGGCTACAGCGACACCGACGCCACCGATGTGCTGAGCGTGCAAAACCTGGTAGCCACCAACGGCACCCTTCAGCTCAACACCAACAGCAGCTGGACGTTCACACCCACCCAGAACTTCAACGGCACCGTGAACCTCACCTACCAGGTGAACGACGGCAACGGCGGCGTGGTGCCCGGCAGCAACAGCTTCACCGTTGCCCCAATCAACGACGCACCGGTGCGCACCGCTGGCCAGCTGAATGATCTGTACGTGATCGAGGATTCGGGCACCACAAGCCTCGCCCTTGCCGGCCTCACCTACGGCCCCGGTGGCGGTGCCGACGAGGCTGGCCAGATGCTCACCTACCGGGTTCTGGAGGTGCCAGCGGCAACGCTGGGCACCCTCCAGGCCGGTGCCACCACCCTCACCGCTGGGCAAACCATCACCCTGGCCCAGCTGCAGAGCCTGCAGTTCACCGCCACAGCCCAAGCCAACGGCAATGGCCTGTTCCGCTTCGAGGTGGTCGACAACGGCACCAGCCGCGGCATCGCCGATCCCCTGAGGCTCGAGCAGCGCATCGCCATCACCGTGCTGCCGGTGAATGACGTCCCTGTGCGCACCGCTGGCACCCTCGCCCCGCTGGTGCTGGAGAGCAGCCAGCTGAGCTTTGATCCGGCAACCAACAGATACCTACCCGTGACGTTGGGGCTGCAGGCCCTGGGCTATGGGGTTGGCGGAGCCGCCGATGAGGCAACACAACAACTGCGCTACACGATCACCGCCATCCCGAATGCCGGCCTGGGCCAGGTGCTGTTGGGCAATGCCGCCACTGCCGTGGCCGTGGGCGACAGCCTCACCCTGGCCCAACTGCAGGCTCTGCGCTTCCGCCCCGGCAACGACGCCCTGGAACTTGCCGCCAACGATCGCATCGCCCGACTGGCCTTCCAGGTGGAAGACAGCCAGTCGCTCAGCGGGGATGGCGACGGGCTTGCCCTCCCAGAGGAGAAGCTGATCTATGTGTCGGGTAGTCCGGCGGCCGCCAAGGCCATGGAGGTGCTGCTCGCCCTGCTCGGCAACAACCCTGACCCCGAAGATCTGGCGCGCTACCTGGCGGACTTTGAAAACGCTTCCGCACGGGTCACCGACACCGACGGCATCGAACTGCTCGACACCTCCGTGTACAGCAAGCTCGACCCCTCCAACCCCCTGTACATGAAGCGTGCAGGTGGGGCAGGCCGCGTCGGCGGGGAGGAGGTGAACTACATCGCGGAAGCGATGCCGTTTAACTTCAGCTTCAAGATCGATGACGTGCAGGGCACAGGCGTGGATCTCGACCCCAACCGTGCCGGTCGCCAGACCAACTACAGCGTGAATTACACCCTCAAAGGCACGGAGGTGGTGAACGGCATTGAG
>JBIPLV010000324.1:0-2508 GCA_044369475.1 Cyanobium sp.
GAACGATGGAACTCCTTCAGTACCATATTGATGGCGTAGAACGCATCAACTATTACGATTGATGGGATCCTCGATGATGCTTTGGTAGCCATTTTGCCACTGAATACTGACATCAGCAAGTTCAACTGAAGCGGGAAGACCGGAAAGGTATTGATACACTGGTCCATTGGTGCCGATAATATTGGATGCCAACGTCGTGTAGGAACCATCACTATTCTTGTAGACCACATTATAAATTTGATTGCTCTGTGTTGTGAATGCCAGCTCAAGATCCTGTCCAGAAGAAGAAGGAAGCAAGCGGCTAATCTTCTGACCAACGCTGTAGATCGCACCATTGAAGGATCCTCCAGGGTACGCAAACACTTCTGGTGCCTTTGCCTTCGGCTCAGGCAGTGGATCAAGACGCGAGTCGATCTGTTGATTGAGCAAATTAGCCATTTGCAAATAGATGGCGCGCTGTGCACGACCTGATGAGGGAAGCAGGCCTTCAAAGCGACGGCGGTCACCGCCAGTCTTCGGGTCAAAGTTTTTGAGCTCGAGTGGTGCGCCTTTGAAAGGATTCAGTTGACCAGTCAAAGGATCGCGATCAGGATAATAGTCGCCACCAATAGGACGAAGGTCGTAGAGTTCTCCTTCCCAATTTCTGGGGGTATACTCCTTGTCACCCGAATAATAGCGGGCATATTTAAAGTCTTTAGTTCTGACTGCCTGAATACGATTGGCGGCGGGGAAAAGTCCATGCTCCACACTTCCATTCACGATAAGAGCAGGATCCTGTCCGGCGTAAATATCATCAAATGTGAACAGGATCGACTCCTGGGGCTCAGGAGCGCCATTCATGTCGGCATTGTGATGCGCGTACCGAAGTAAATCAGAATAATCCACACCACGCAAATCCTGTGAAGCTACATAAGCTGGATCAAAACCCAAATAACCACTAAGTGTCTGTAGAAAGTCAACATGGGAAACCATAGCATTTGTTTCTTGACCCCCTTTGAAATACTGAGGATTCGACCATACGAGCGGAACCTTGAGTGCTTCGTCATAGGCAACCTCCATTTTTTGAACGAGGCCGCCGTGACTGAGACCCATCTCGCCATGATCAGCCGTACTGACAATCATGGTATTTTGCAGTAGTGAAGAAGCCTTCGATGGGTCCTTGGTCTTTCCTAATATAGTGATAATATCGCCCATCTTCTTATCCACATCCTTCAGGAGATTGCCATAGAAGTTGAGATATTCAAGGCGTTGCTGGTCATTCTGCATTGGCTGACCAAATTGTTGTACTAGCTTCCACTGAGACTGAACCGAAGGCTTGAAGTTGTTCTTCAGAATCTCAGTGACTGTTGGGGGGAGATCTTTGATGTCTCCTTGAAGCCATGACTCGTCATAACCAAAATCCTTATACTCTTTCGGATAGGCCAAGACATCATGGGGGTTGATCAGAGAGACAACAAGACAAAAAGGCTTGGAGTTACCTGTAGCAGCACGATCAGAAAGCCACTTAATGGCTTGATCTGTATAGCGCTGGTCATGATTCGCATAACCTCCACCGGCATTTTCAATCTCCATGTCTTGACCAGCATCCGGTCCCTGCCAATCATCAAAGCCATAGGACTTCATATCCTGATAGACAAGTTCCCCATCCTGACGGGTAAATGTCTTGCTTAAATGTGCTTTGCCAATGAAACTCACGTCATAGCCTTGACCCTTCAACACTGTTGCCAGGTTTGGCAAATCTGTGCTCAGCTGGGGTTGCTTATCAAGTATCGGGTTCTGAATATCTGAAAGGACCAGACCAACTTCATGCTGAGCAGGGAACTTCCCTGTAAAAAAAGATGCACGCGCAGCTGTACACATGGCCGAGTTTGTAAATGCATTGCTGAACGAGAGGCCGTTATCCTTCAGCCACTGCTGGTTGGGGAGATTCTCCTTGGCCCAGTCACGTGGAAACCACAGGTCTTCTGGCTTAACCTGATCACGGATAAAAACAACGATATTTTTGGGGGCATCTGCAATGCTGATTGACATCTTGCTGATTGACATCTTATTTAATCTTATTTGATTATGGTTTTTCTATGTTAAGGCAATTCAGAGACCTGGCAACCCCACATGGAGGTGCGGCAACGAAACGGAGGCTGGTCATGTCTCTTGAGCCAGGGCTGATCCATCAACTTCACAAGCTCTCTGACTTAACCGCTGACAATGGCTTGCCTGGGAAGAACCCATTCAAAATTGATTCCAATGGAAAACTCTCAACGTCACTTCAGCCACCACCGACGACTAACAAAATCCTCCGATGTGTTTCGAAAACGGATGCATCAGTGCGTTGGCATGCGTCAAACCCAGGACGGCTTCCGCAAAGATCTGACCATGCCGGTCATCACGGCAGCGTGTCTGGCATCCAGGCTTATGCTCAGACAAGGCGATGAATGAATGGATCAGAACGTATCGTCGATCACTGCGTGAGACAGACCGACGGAAACGGAACGTCGAACCGATCTAATG
>JBIPLV010000014.1:0-28616 GCA_044369475.1 Cyanobium sp.
AGAGGCACGACCCTCGACCACTTCATCGGGGCGGAGCAGCCGAGAGCAGCTTGCAACGTGGAATGATTCACTTCCCTGGCGATGGTGCTGAGCCTTGACGAGGATTGAGCCCGCGCAGAAAGATTCCGCAACTCAATCTTCAATATTGGCCGAGCTAGATTCCAAGAACCACGCGCATCCTTTCAACAAGCTTCTTCATGTCTGCTTCGGTGAGCTGTCCGGCCTCAAGCATCTGGTTTGCCAAGGCCATAGTCGCTCTACCTTCTTGAAGCTGCAGCAAGCCCGAACACCTTTGTTTGAAACCTGTTCCACCGAGTGGAATGATGATGGCGACTCCGCCACCAAGGTCACTTTTCATTCCCAGCACGGAGCCTCTTGGCTGATCAATGCTGTTGAGCTGTCGACCGTAGAACACCAACGTTGGCGGAGCGCGATCTGTAACAGCACAAGTGCTGCCATCATCAAGATCTAGCTCGAGTTTTGGCTGGGGAGGATAAGCCGAGAAGTTGTCTAGCTCAAGCCGCTCTCCAGCCACTAAGGGATCACCCAAAAACGAGAGCATGATTCCGTAGCCAACAGCATAGATCCACCTCCTTGTGGCCCACGGTCTATTCGCTCTATGGGCGGCTGATAAAGGACGCATGCGAAATAGGGCGTTTGTGTAGCCAGTTGTGGGCGAAAACTGATAGACAACTTCCTGACCTTGTTAGGCGGTATCTTGAACTGACTGGGTACAATGACTACATCCTGAGCCAGGACTGCACCAGGAGTAGTATCATCTTTACCAGGACCTTTTAATCGCACCGTGAGCTCGGCTGCTGTCTTGCGTGTGTGCGAAACAGCCATCTTGACTCGCACCGTGCCACTCTTAGCACTGAACTCTCTTTTCTCAAGAAAAGCAGTCTGGGCATATGCATGCCCAGACGACAGAACTGCAATAAGCAGAATAGAAAGCCTCATCGATCAGAGAGAGGTGCAGGTAGCAGTTGCCTGCAAGGCATAGTCACCTGCGGTCAAGAGACGTGCAGCATTATTCTGCTCAATTGAAGCAGTAATAGCACCTGCCTGCCTGATCACGCCACCCGACTCCTTGCTATCGGCAGTTGAGCTACTTGAAGTGTTGACCACGAGGTCTTCAAGTTCAATGCGTGGTGAGGATGCAGCCGCCCTTTCAGGAGATGACTGAGAGACCGCACTCAGAACCACCTTGGCGTTTGCATTGGCCACATAGCTAAACTTGCCATCACCAATGAGGCTGTCCCCTTCCGGAGAGATCGACATGGAAACGACTCCACCATCGTTGCTGATATTGCAAAAGGTTGGCGCACTTCCCTTTGCCTCGATGTCAGCAGAGCCAGTGGCTTTGGCCAAGAGAGGCGCTGGTGCTGACAGCAATCCAAGCAAGATAGCGGTTTTCAGAACTTTCACTGAATGAGAGAGAGGGTTGGACCGACTTGTCTTAGCAGGGGCTAGGACTGCAACCCTGAATACCCCTTGACTGAACTAAAAATGCTGTACGGTGAGTCAATTACGCCCCCATTCGGGAAGCCTCCCGAGCTGGCTGCCGACGAAAAGAAAGCCCACATCGCGCACTTTTTAGCTGAACTACCGGCATCTATGGCAACAACAAGCCAGAACAGAAACGCAAGGGCGGTGAGTGCGCCGGTTAGCTGCGTCACCCTGACGTCTCGCACATGGTTCGCATCACAAGCTAAGGATGTATGCAGATTCGGCATAACCTCCAGTGTTTGGACTGGGTGCGTGTGCCGCCGCAGTGGTGACAAACAATCCCCCGAGCTGAGATGCCAAGGGGCTCTTTCTACCGACGCGTTGATGGCACTGCTGCAGGAATGTTGCAAGGCTCAGGGCTTGCTTGCCCGTGGCCAAAGCACTTGCCCGTTGGCTGTCGCGGTGCTTGGGGGCTGGATACGATTCGAACAGAGGAGAGGCGTCGATGCTTCACGATCGCGTCTAGCCATCAGCATCCCTCTGCTGGTGCTGCTGCTGCCGGTATTGGCCCTGGAGCAGTGGATGTCGATCCAGTCACCAGGAATCCGGTAAGCCAGGCCAGCGGTATCAGCAAGGCCTTGGCGCCATGCAGCAGGCGCAATAGGGAAGGTTGGGTCTGCAGAGCTTTGCTTGCGCTGCCTTAGCCCTGCTCCCAGCGAAAGCCTTGGTCTTCCCAGGCTTTCGGATCCTCGATCGGCTCCAGGTGGGTCAGCACATGGGTGCGGGTTAGTGCGGTGGCGATCTCCCGCTCCAGGTCATCGCAGAGGTCATGGCCGGCCTGCACCGTCCAGCGGCCCGGCACGAGCACATGGAAGGCTACGAACCGGCGTGAGCCAGCCACCCGGGTGCGCAGGGCATGGAAGCGGATGTCTTCCGTTTCATGGGAGGCGAGCAGGGCTTCCAGCTGCGCTTGCTCGTCCTCGGGCAACGAACGATCAAGCAGACCGGATGCCGTTTCGTGGAGCAGTTTCCAGCCGGTGACGACGATGTTCAGCGCCACGGCGATCGCAATCAAGGGGTCGAGAATCGCCAGACCGGTGAGCTTCACCAGGCCGATGCCCAGAACCACACCGATGGAGGTCCAGACATCGGTGAGCAGATGGTGGGCATCGGCGCGCAGGGTGATCGAATCAAAGCGCCGCGAGGCTTTCAGCAGCACCCAGGCCACCAGACCATTCAGCGCGGTTGCCAGCAGGGAAATGACCAGGCCGATGCCAAGCTGCTCCAAAGGCTGGGGCTGCTGAAGTCGCTCGATGGCGGTATGCACGATGGCGAAGGCTGCCACCACGATCAGCACACTTTCCAGGCCGCTGGAGAAGTATTCGGCCTTGAAGTGGCCGTAGGGGTGGCTGCGATCGGCAGGTTTGGCCGCCAGGGTGAGCGCCCAGAAGGCGCCAAGGGCTGCGACCAAGTTCACGCCCGACTCCATGGCATCGGAGAGCAGGCCCACCGACCCGGTCAGGCGCCAGGCCAGCGTTTTCAGCACGATCGTCGCGATCGCTGCTGCCGTCGACAACAGCATGTAGGAGCGAGGCGAGGCGAAGACCATGGGCGCAGGACGTGCTCTCTCAGCCAAGCCAGTGTTGTTGATGGTGGACCAGCCTGCGTGTCGTTGCGGCGACGGAAGGCAGTTTCCGATTGGATCCGCCCTTGGAGTGTCCGGGCGCGAACTGGCCAAAGGCAAAAAGGAAGGACACTTGGCGACAACGGCGCTGTCGGGTCATGGCGTCGGTCCAGCCCTTGCAGCCGCTGGTGAGAGGCTCGCCGTGGGCGATCAGACCCTGGTGCAGCTGGAGCAGCGGGTCCCCCTCGATATTGGGCTACTCCTCGACTGGGATGTCGTGCCAGTCGGCCATGGACGCTTGCCGGAGAGGAGGTCGCCCATGAACACCTCTGATGCGTACGCTTGAACTGGCAAGATTGAGAGCTTGACTATTAAATCAGAGCTTGACAAGCAAATCACGCTGAGAAAACCATTTTCAAGAGGTGTTTGTCGCTTTTTACTGCAGAATCAAGACAGACACAAAGCTAAAATGAAAACGGTTTCTTGCAGCAAGCAGCGCTTCTCGTGAAGCGTCTGCCCGGATTCCCAAGACATGCCCTGCTTCACCCTGAAGTGCATGTCACCCCCGCATCGCCCAACATGGTGTGCTTCCACGACCTTGAAGCCCCACACGTGACGGCACGATCCTCCGAGTTGACGCCTATCAGCCCAAGGAAGACGCCCCAGCACTCCCTGTCATTCTCAGTGCACAACAGTATGGAAAGGACAACCTGCCGGAACGCAAGGCTGGGATCTGGAAAGTTTATTTGCAATACCCATTGTTCAGGATGCCCGCCCCAGTGCTTTTCTCATCGTTCCCCGGATGGGAAGCGCCTGATCCAGTGCACTGGGTGAACGCTGGTTACGTGGTTGTGAATCTGGACCTGCGGAGCGCTGGTCAAATAGATGGCTTATGGAATCAACTCACAGCTCAGGAAGGGGTAGATGTCCATGGCGTCGTTGAATCGATTGCACAGCAGCCTTGGCATACGATTACGACTCCATTATGCCGCGAACGGTCGCGCTTTTCAGAGTCTCCACAGGCTTCTTGCGACAGCCACATGTCAAACTCTTGCTATTGCCAAAAGAGAAGTGCCTAGATTAAGGCGACCAATGGTTTCTGATTTTATCGAGCATGGTGGGCCAATTTCTCAGGCGCCAAGAGACGCGTTTAAGGACTGCCATCGATGAAGGTTGAACTACTCACCCCACTTGTCGCACTGGCTCTGATCGATGGCACAAGCTTCGGCACTCTGATCATCCCACTGTGGCTAATGTTAGCTCCCGGTCGTCTGCGCCCGGGGAGGATTCTGTTGTTCCTTGGCACAGTCGCCGCTTTCTATCTGCTATTGGGGATTGCGTTGCTCCTCGGAGCTTCGATGCAACTCGACACGTTACAGGAGGTAGACAACTGGCAACCGCTAAGGATCGCTCAGCTCGTCGTCGGTCTCGGACTAACGGCACTCGGTGCACGAATGGCGCCTTGGACAAAAGCGGGCAAGGAGCGCCGCATCGCTCACCGCGCAGAAGAACTGGCCCGCACCCGGCCGAGTCTCCTAATGCGGATGAGGGGGCATGCGACAGATGCGTCAGCCCCCGTCGGCGCGGTCATCTTATTCGCGTTGACGGCTGCCATTGTCGAGGCTGCTTCTATGATCCCGTATTTAGCTGCGATCGGATTTTTGACCGCTTCAGAACTTTCGCTCGCGGGACGCAGCGCGGTGCTTTTTGGCTATTGCCTATTGATGATTACACCAGCATTATTGCTACTTGCAGCGCGGCTCTTGCTGCACGCCCATGTCTCACCTGTGCTAACAAAGCTGCAGGCATCTTTTTCCCATAACGCAAGCGAAGCAATAGCCTGGTTGATATTTCTAGTCGGCTTGTACTTGGCTGGTGACAGTTTGAAAGCTCTTGCTTGGCATTGAAGTGCCATGCTTTCGTAGCGTTCGGCAGCAAGGGCCGCAGAGGAGTGGTGCAGCTGCTCAAACAGAACGCTGGAATCCGCAGGCTCCACGCGGGCTCGATCCAGCTCCTCAAGGATCCAACAGAAGGCGGTTTCGCTGTTGGAGCTGCCATAGGGGCGGTACCGACCACCCAAGGGAATGGCAGCTGAGGGTCGCTGTTGTGAGCAAGCACCCAGGTCTGCCCGCCCCAGCTGCGGGAGAACGGATGGCAATTCTCCAGAGCCACCACACCCTGGCTGGCCTTGCGGATGTGACGGTTGTTCAAGGAGGCTCCCGGCCTCGGCGGTTTCCTGAACTTCCTGGGGCATTGCGTCATGGAGAACCGCAAAGCCCTGGTGATCGCCAGTGAAGTCAGCCAGGCCACAGGTAGACCTGAGCGCAATTCAGCGCTGCGGTTGATGCCTTCGATCAGAGCGCACATCAGAAAACCCTGGGTGCAGACAAGGGGTAAGACACAAGGAATTTCGTGGCCGACCTACGCATGAACGGCATTTCGCCGCACATCGCACAGAACATCACTCCCAGCGGTGGATCGGCGATCGATCAACGCCCGCAAGCGCATCGAGCAGGTGTTTGGCTGGATCAAACAGTCAGCCGGCCTTCGTCAACGCAAAGCCCGAGGATGCGCAAAGGTGGGAGCCGTGTTTCGGCTGCATGTGGTTGCAGGACTGATGCCACGGGCTGGACTATTGGAGCCTGCAGGTGTGGGGTGTTGTTGGATCTTCATCAGGCCAGAAGAGCCTGTGCGGCTTGGATCCCCGAGAGGTACGCCCCTTGGAGTGTGGCTGGGTGGGTTGTGCTAGCGGCTTCTCCAGCGAACACCATCGCATCCCAGCGCTGCGCCAGGTCAGCCCGCATGCCTGGGGTGGATCCCACTGCAGGAAATGAGTAACTGCCGCAGGCAAAAGGATCCTCGCTCCAGCGTGTCATCAGCACATCAGTGGGTGCGGGGATGACGAGTTGTGGGTAACAGCGTTTCAGCTGGTTTAGTGCTGAGGTGAGGATCGCCTGATCTGGTAGACGTTCCAGCTGTTGCGCTTGGGTGGCTGCAATGAAGCCCATCAGCGCCGGCCGGCCGATCACGCCGGTGAGATCCACCCACTCCGGCCAGAGACCTACCTCGGGGCCATCGTTGCGGAGCCAAGTGGTGGGATCCCAGAAACGCTCCGGGAACTGCAGCACGATTTTATCGAGCACCCCCATACCCAGATGTTTGATCGCCAGTGCCTTCGCGATCGGTAGTGGAGGTTCAAAACGAATCAGGTTGCGTTTGAGCACCCCAAGCGGAACGGTGCAGCAAAGCCGTCTTGCTTCGAACACCGCCCCGGTCGTTGTGGTGACTCGGACACCTTGGGGATGGTTTTCGATCTTCTGCACCACCTGTCCGAGACGAATCTCGGCACCCTGGGCGAAATGCTGGACAACGAGATCCAGACCGTCGGGCACCAATGCATCTCCCCCGACCAGCTCCTGGCCGTCACCCAGAGGTGCATTGGCTGCGATGGCACTGAGCGGGGCGCCCAGCTCGTGCTCCACGTTGGTAATCAAGGTGAAGTGTTGATCTGAACTCAGCGGTTCCTTCAGCAACTTGCTGAGAGGCTGATCCGCGCTACCGCTGTCTTCGGCAAGGCGCACTAACGCATCAAGCCAGGCATCAGCTCGTTCAGTGCGTTCAGCGCTCCAATGTTGTCCGTTGAGACCAATGGTGATCCGTTGCTGCTCGTCTGTGGGGATCACGGCCAGTCGCAGGTCCTGGGTTACCAGCCTGTGGAGTGGATTGCTGGCGACACCGTGCAGCCAGGAAGCACCCAGATCGATGGCGCAACCCTGGCGATGTTCGGTCCAGATCCGACCTCCGATGCGTTGCCGTGCCTCCAACACCACCACCCGTTGGCCGGCGGCCATCAGCTGTTGGGTGCAGGCCAGCCCCGCCAGTCCTGCGCCAATCACGAGAGCATCGATCTGATGATCTGGCCTGGCCGCCATCGACAGTCGACCGCCCAGTAGCGCAACGGAAGTCACCAAACCCTTGGCAATCAGCTTGCGCCTGCGCATCGGTGCTCCTAGCTCTCTGATGTCCTGTGACCCGGCATCTACCCCGTTGGCTGGCTTGGGCGTCACCTGCCGCAGGATTGAACGACAGACCCGGTCAAAGTAGCAATCCGCAACCTGTTCTCAATAGCGGCGGGTGTGGGCATCCATCACGCATGGAAGCATCCACAGGTGCCCGAGAAAGACCTGCAGCAGAGCATTGAAAATTCTTGGTGATCCCCGCCTAGTGGAGGCCCTGGCGGAGTTTGCGCGAAAGGATGCTGGCGGGTCATGTCGTCAACCCACCCCTGGCAGCGGCTGGTGAGCACCGGGATGCAGTTCACCCCGGCATGATGCCTGAACCAGTGGCAGGTCATGCAGACCTTGCGGCTGCGGGTTTTCACCAGCACCTCGCTGTCGAGGTAGGGCCACTCCTCGATCGGGGCTTCAAGCCGGGCGGCCAGTGCCGCAGGCCGAGACAACGGGACACCCACGAGTCACTCTAGATGCATACGTCTGTACTAGCGCCCGGCCGTTCGCCCTCGTCTAAGATGTGTACACATCTTCTGGGGTCCGCTGTGGCTGTCCGTGTTGGCATCCGTGAACTTCGGGCGCGCCTGGCCTCCCACCTGGAAATGGCCACCCCGATCGAGGTCACGCGACATGGGCGAATCGTTGGGCTCTATGTGCCCCTGCCCCAGGAGTCGGATCTCAGTGAGCATGAGCGGCTGCTGGAAGCGGGCCGGCTGATGCAAGCCGAACTGCAGCGGCTGGGACTGACAGAAGAGGAGCTGGCGGCTGACTTCAAGGACTGGAGGCATGCACAGCAGCAACAGGCCCACGCCTGATGGCAGAACGCAAACGGTTGGTGCTGGACGCCAACATCCTCATTCGCGCCTGCCTGGGTGTCAGGGTGCGCGCCTTGATCGCCGACTTCGCCAATGAGGTCGACTTCTATGTCGCAGAGGCCAATGCGGCAGAAGCTGCTGGTTACATCGGCGAACTGGCGACACGTCGAGGCCTCGATCCACACATCTGCCAGGAGGCCTTGCTCAGCCTGATGGAGGTGGTGCAGGTGATCGACACCCCCTTGATTGAAGGCACCAAGGACGAGGCGCTGAAGCGCATCCGAGACCCAGCCGATTGGCCTGCTCTGGCCTTGGCTCTACAGCTGGAGTGCGCGATCTGGACTGAGGACCAGGATTTCTTTGGCACCGGCGTGGCCACCTTGGGGTTGCCCCGGTTTCATGGACAAGTCGATAGGAGTCACGCCATGACCCTCAGACTGTCTATCGATGACCAACCCGACCAAGATCAGGCGCCGGTTCACGGCGCAGCAAAAAGCTGAGGCCGTTGCTCTTTGCCTCAGTGAGGGGCTCAGCTGCACGGCTGTGGCGCAGCGGCTGGGCCTGCCCAACAGCAGCCTGGCCAAGTGGGTCCGGCAGGCACGCATCGACCGCGGTGATTTCGGTCCAGCCGATCAGGGTCAGCTCACCAGCGACGAGAGGGCTGAGCTGGCCCAGCTTCGCAAGGAGATCCGTGAGCTCAGGAGGGAAAAGGATTTTTTCAGGCTGGCGGCAGCGCACTTTGCCAAGGAGCAGCTGCCGCCGAGAGGTTTCGCCTGATCGTGTCCCTGGCGGACCGTTTTTCGGTGGCCTGGCTGTGCCGCCAGCTGGGTGTGGCCCGCAGTGGCTTCTACGCCTGGCGGCAACGTCAACAGAACCCGAGCCCACGAGTCCTGGAGAACGCAGACATCACTGCCCAGGTGCTGGAGGTGTTTGAACGTCACCGGGGCTTCTACGGCGCACCACGCGTCCATCAGGAGCTCAGGGCCACAGGCCTCAAGGTGGGCCGTCACCGTGTCGCCCGGCTCATGCGCTGTGCAGCCCTCAAAGCCAAGACCCGCCGCGGGTTCAGACCCTGCCGCAACAGTGGACATAAGACCCCTGGAGTGGCTGAGAACCTGCTGCAGCAGGAGTTCAGCCCAGCAGCCCCCAACCGCTGCTGGGCCGGTGACATCACCTACATCCGCACCACAGCGGGCTGGCGGTACCTGGCCGTCTGGATCGACCTGTATAGCCGCCGCGTAATCGGCTGGGCCATGGGCGCCAGCATGGAGGCCACGTTGGTGCTGGAGGCCCTGAACCGGGCCTTGGGTCACCGGCAGATTGAGGCCGATCAACTCCTGGTCCATACGGATCAGGGAAGCCAATACCGGGCTACGGCCTACCGGCACCGCCTGGTGGCCCATCAGATCAGTTGCAGCATGTCGGCTAAGGGCTGCTGCTGGGACAACGCCGTGGTGGAGAGCTTTTTCTCCACCCTCAAACACGAACTGGATCTCGATGACGACGCAGAGACCCTGTTGTCTTCTCAACAGCTACAAAGCCGTTTGGCGTTCTGGATCGACGGTTACTACAACCGTGAGCGTCGTCATTCAACGATCGGGTACCTCAGTCCGATCGATTACAAGCAGCAGTTCGTCAGCGCCCGTAAACTCAAATCGGTGAGGCTCTGAGACCTGTCCACCGAATCGGGGTAACCCCACTCCTTGAGTTTGGCAAGCAGGGCTGAGAGTTGTTCTTCAGACATGGTCTAGACGGTAGACAACTTTAATTCTTAGCGCAGGACCTCATATCTGTCAGGCGTTAGCGCTACTCAGAAGCCCCCGCCGTTACCCAGTTCAATGGTTGATACCCTATCCGAGCAAGCCAGCATCTCCATTTGGCAGGCACGATGGCATCCCGTACAGGCCATCATAGAGACGACAATTGGTGCTAGTTATCGGATGCTTCCTGAGGGGCTTTTAGGAGTGATTGCAGAAATAAAAAGCCCCTGTGATTTCAGGGGGCTTGATTGAGTAGCCCTATAGGCCCTGTCTGTCTTTTAGCCTGCCATGTATTTTACTCTCCACCTATCCTCCATATTAGATATCGTCGTCTAGCTCGGGCTGGATATTTAGATTCAGGGCTTTGTGTTTGCTCGGCAGAGCTTGTATTCCCCCTGCCATATCTTTTAGCTCCTCTACGGACAGCTCTTCCTCCAGTCCTTCAAGGGCAGCGCCTGCCTGGAGGTTCTTGAGTTGCTCTTCTGACATGGCCTAGACGGCAAACAGCGCCCAAGTCATAGCCAAAGATGCCGGTGAAGTCAGCCATGGGGGCTACCCCTCCCCCTCCAGCAGGTCCGCACCAAATTCGATAGAGACCTCCCCTCGTTGGCCGCTCGCTCCTCAAGCCGCTGCACGAGGTGCCAGGGCAGCGTTGCTGTCACCCGCTGCGGTTTACGGCGAAGCAGTTCCGATGCGGGAACAGCAGAGCTACGCCCCGTGAGGGGCTGAGAGAATGCAGTCATCAACTCATCGCAAGTGGGTTGGTCGGGGTCGGGAGGTTGCACCCTCGCCGGCCCACCCCAATCCTATGCCGCCTTGCGTCGCCCTGGTCTCGCAGTGCAGCAGATGTGCTGCAGAGGCCACAGGGGTCAATCGCTGAAAACCCAGTCACTGCAAGGCGACGGCAGGATTCAAATCAGGAATCGCGCAGGGTGGCGACTGAAAAGCACTGCGCTGGAAAGCATTTCAAGGATTGCCGTCGGATTGCCGTCAAAAATTGCCGTCAGACCTGCCTAGGTCGCAAAACCCGCAGCCGAGAACGCCTGCGCTGCAACTGTTTTCAAAAGTCGGGGCGACAGGATTCGAACCTGCGACCTAGTGCTCCCAAAGCACCCGCGCTACCAAGCTGCGCCACGCCCCGTTGAGGGGAGCTTAGGGGGCGGCGGGATGGAACACACGCAACAAAGGCTCAACCGCCCAGGGAACGGATCGCATCCCAAAGCCCGCCGCCAGGAGCAGGCGGGGCCACGCCCCGATCGAGAAACCACAGGCCACCGGCCAAGGCATTGAGAGCCAACACCAGCAACCAGACACGCCAGCCCTCGGGCAGCTTCACGGCGATTCCAGGGGCACAGGACCGCCATCATCCCCGAGAGGACAACAGGCATTGACGCCGCCGCGAAATGCGACTAGTACGGGCGTACTGTTCCCTAGCGCCATGCTCGTCGCCTCCCCCTACGCCATCTTCAGAGCCGATCAAAGCCTGCACGTTCAGGCAGGCCATGGCGCCAACCCACCTGCCATCCAGCGCCGGGTCACCAAGACCCTGCCCCCCATCCAGCCTCCCGCTGCCTGGGCAACCCTGATCCAGGGGGACCTGTTCGATGCACTTGCACCCCTCTGAGGCCGCGCGAGGGGGCAGACAGAGGCCCGCCCCCTCGCTAGTGTTGAAACCAACACAAGGAGGATTCGGCGATGGCGATGCACTCCAGCCATAGGTTTTCCGCTCAAGCGGGCGACTCCTTGTCCGCTCAAGCGGGTGACTCCACGGACATCGGCCGCTCCGTCATGAAGTGGGGGCGTGACGGGGAGTTGTCGGCGCTCGACCTGCAATCGATCCTCGAGCGCCTCAGCGCCGTGGACGACCAGGCCGCCAGCCTGATGGACTGTCGCCTCGATCTGCCGGGTTGACCAACCTCGGCCGTTCAGGAATCAGGCGGTGAGGGCGATGGCGTCGATCTCCACCCGTGCGCCCTTGGGCAGGGCCGCCACTTCGACGCAAGCCCGCGCCGGCGACACCCCCTCGCCGAACATCTCCGCATACAGCGCATTCACCCGTGCGAAATCGCTCAGATCAGCCAGAAACACGGTGGTGCGCAGCACCTGCTGGGGACTGCTGCCCCCGGCTTCCAGCACGGCCTTGAGGTTGGCGAGCACCTGGCGGGTCTCGGCCTCCACATCACCGCCGCCCACCATCGCCCCGGTGGACGGATCCAATGCAATCTGGCCGGAGCAATACAGCACCCCGCCAGCTTTCACGGCCTGGTTGTAGGGGCCCACGGGCGCCGGGGCTTGGGTGGTGATGACGGCTTCCGGCTGCATCGATCGACTCATGCCAGGTGAGGATGGAGGCAGAGCTTATGGCCCTTGCCGGCCCTGCGCCGATCGCCAGCCCCCTCACCGAGCTGATCCCTGCTGAGTTGCCGTTGCGCGAGCACGTGCAGCTCAAGCACATCTGGCACCGCTACGCCAACGCCGCCCCCGACGAGTGGACCCTGCAGGGCATTGATCTGGCCCTGGGCCAGGGGGAGCTGGTGGGCCTGCTCGGCCCGTCGGGCTGCGGCAAAACCACCCTGCTGCGGTTGATCGCCGGCTTTGAGCGGCCCGAGCGCGGCTCGGTCTCGATTGATGGCCGCACCGTCGCCGGACCCGGGCGCTGGCTGCCGCCTGAACGCCGCGGCGTTGGCATGGTGTTTCAGGACTACGCCCTGTTCCCCCACCTCGATGCCTGGCGCAATGCCTGCTTCGGGCTGCGGCGCGGCCAAGACACCAGCCGGGCTGGCTGGTTGCTGGAGTTGCTCGGACTGAAGGGGTTGGAACGCCGCTACCCCCATGAACTCTCGGGCGGCCAACGCCAGCGGCTGGCCCTGGCCCGCGCCCTGGCCCCAGGGCCGTCGGTGCTGCTGCTCGATGAACCCTTCTCCAACCTCGATGTGGAGGTGCGGCTGCGCCTGCGCAGCGAGCTGCCCGCCGTGCTCTCGCGCTGCGGTGCCAGCGGCCTGATCGTCACCCACGACCCAGAAGAGGCCCTGGCGATCTGCGATCGGGTGGCGGTGCTGCGGGATGGGGTGCTGCACCAGTGCGCCAGTCCACGGGAGCTGGTGCAGCAGCCGGCCACGGCCTTCGTGGGACGGTTCGCGCTCCAAGGCAACCTGCTGCCAGCAGAGCAGCAGGGCGATCGCATCCACACAGCCCTCGGCTGCCTGATCGCCAGCCCAGGCGAGGCGAGCCTGGCAACGGGCACTTCAGAGCCATCGCCAGAGCCGCTGGAGGTGCTGATCAGTCCCGAGGTCATCCAGCTCCGCCCCGACCCCGATGGCCAGGCCTGGGTGCAGGGGCGGGAGTTCCTGGGCCGGGAGTGGCTCTACCAGGTGCAGCTCGATCACCTCAAACTGCGGCTGCGGCTGCCCCTCGACGCGGAATACAACCGCGGTGTGCGCTGCCAGCTGTCCCTGCGGCCTGGGGCCCCAGGGGTGCTCTTCCCCTCCCGCGTGCCGCTGAAGGTGCTGGCCGCCCCCCAACCCTGAACAGCCCCTAGCCCGCCCAGTGGTCCTTGCTGCTGCGCAGGGCAGCGAACTGGTCCGCGCTGCCGGCACGCAGAAACAGGTTGGTGGCGCGCTCCAGCCCCACCGTGCTCGGGATCGTGGGCTCCCCCTGAGCCCGGGCCGCCAACACCTCCGCAAACCGCTGCTGGATGGCCGCCGCGCAGGGATCGCCGGGCGCCACGGTGGCAGCGGCCCAACGCAGATTGGAGGCGGTGTATTCGTGGGCGCACCACACCCGGGTGGCCTCGGGCAGCTGACCGAGGAGCTGCAGCGAGGCCTGCATCTGGGTCGGGCTGCCTTCAAACAACCGCCCGCAGCCGCCGGCAAACAGGGTGTCGCCGCAGAACAGATGCCCCGAGGTGGGCAGGTAATAGGCGATGTGGGCGCGGGTGTGCCCCGGCACGGCGAGCACCTCCACCGTTTCACCTAGCAGGTCAAACCGGTCGCCACCCGCCAACCCTTGGGTCTGGAGCGGGATTCGTGCCTGGTCGTCGCGGCTGGCCAGCACCGCCGCATCGGGCCAGCGGGCCAGCAGCCCTGGCGTACCGCCGATGTGGTCGCTGTGGTGGTGGGTGTGCAGGATCGCCACCAACTCCAGCCCCTGCTGGTCCAAGGCGGCCAACACCGGCTCAGCCACGGCCGGATCCACCACGGCGGCCTGGCCCTGGCGCTGCAACACAAACACGTAGTTGTCCTGGAGCACCGGAATCAGGCCGACGCGGAGTTGGGGCATCGTTAAAGTCCAGCCTGTGGCGTCTGCCCATGATCACCGCTTCAGCCCAGGCATGATCACCGTCGCCCTGGCCAAAGGCGCCCTGCTGAAGGATTCGGTGGCCCGCTTCGCCGCCGCCGGCTTGGATTTTTCGGCCCTGCTCGAATCAGGCAACCGCCAACTGATGGTGCCCAGTGCATGCGGTCAGGCCAGGGCCCTGCTGGTGCGCAACGCCGATGTCCCCGTGTATGTGGCCTACGGCCAGGCCCAGCTGGGCGTGGTGGGCTACGACGTCATCCGCGAACACCAGCTGCCCGTGGCCCAGCTGCTGGATCTGGGCTTCGGCGGCTGCCGCATGAGCGTGGCGGTGAAGGCCAGCAGCGGCTATCGCCGCGCCGCCGATCTGCCCGCCCATTGCCGCGTCGCCAGCAAATTCACCGGCTGCGCCCAGGCCTTCTTCGATGCCCTCGATCTGCCGGTGGAGCTGATCCACCTGGCCGGATCGGTGGAGCTCGGCCCGATCACCGGCATGAGTGAGGCGATCGTCGACCTGGTGGCCACCGGCCGCACCCTCGAGGAAAACGGCCTGGTGGCGATCGAAGATCTGTTTCACAGCACCGCTCGGCTGGTGGGCCACCCCTTGGCCCTGCGGCTCGACGACGGCCCACTCCAGGGCGTTGTCGATCGGCTCGGCCTGGCGGCCGCAACACGCCAGGGCCGCTGATGGCCCGCCTCGAGCGCCAGCGGCTGCTGCGCCTACTGCCCTACTTGGGCCGGGACCGCCGACGCCTCGGTCTCACCCTGCTGCTGCTGATTCCGGTGGCCTTCGCTGCCGCCGTGCAGCCGCTGCTCGTGGGCCAGGCGATTGCCGTGCTGCGGCGCGAGCCGACCCTCGGCTGGCTCGACGGCCTGCCGGTGCCGGGCGCTCTGCGGCTGCTGGTGCTGCTGCTGCTGCTGGCGGTGCTGCTGCGTCTCGGCCTACAGGGAATCCAAACCTTCAACGTCCAGGCCGTCGGCCAGCGGCTCACCGCCCGGATCCGAAACGACCTATTCGCCCACGCCATGGCGCTGTCGTTGCGCTTCCACGACCGCACCCCAGTGGGCAAGTTGCTCACCCGGCTCACCAGCGACGTCGACGCCCTGGCCGAGGTGTTCGGCAGCGGCGCCGTGGGGGTGCTCGCCGATCTGGTGACCCTGCTGGTGATCGCGGTCACGATGATCTCGATCGAGTGGCGGTTGGGCCTGCTGCTGCTGGTCAGCCAAGTGCCGGTGGTGCTCGGCATCCTCTGGCTGCAGGGGCGCTACCGCAAGGCCAACTACCGCGTGCGCGAGGAGCTCAGCCAGCTCAACGCCGATCTACAGGAGAACCTCCAGGGCCTCGAGGTGGTGCAGATGTTCCGCCGGGAGGCCACCAACAGTGCCCGCTTTGCCCAGGTCACAACCGCCTACCGCGAAGCAGTCGGCGGCACGATCCTCTACGACAGCGCCATCTCTGCTTTTATCGAATGGGTGGCCCTCAGCGCCGTTGCGGTGGTGCTGGCCCTGGGCGGCTGGATGGTGCTGGGCAGCGCCATGGGCCTGGGCACGCTCACCACCTTCATCCTCTATTCCCAGCGCCTGTTCGACCCCCTGCGCCAGCTGGCCGAGCGCTTCACCCAGATCCAAGGCGGGCTCACCGCTGTGGAACGCATCAGCGAGCTGCTTGAGCAACCGATCGAGATCGCTGATCTACCAGCTAGTGAACGCTCTGCAGCCGCCATTCAGAGCGGCAGCAAGCGGGCCAGTGCTGGTGAAGTGATCTTCGACAACGTGTCGTTTGCCTATCGGGAAGACGACCCGATCCTCACCGATCTTTCCTTTCGCATTGCTCCCGGTGAACACGTAGCCCTGGTGGGCCCCACTGGCTCCGGCAAAACCACCGTGATTCGCCTGCTCTGCCGGCTCTATGAGCCCCAACGCGGCCGAATCCTGCTCGATGGCATCGATATCCGGCAGCTGCCCATCCCCACCCTGCGCCAACGCCTCGGGGTGGTGTTGCAGGACACCTTTCTGTTCAGTGGCAACGTGGCAGACAATCTGCGCCTCGATGCCCAGATCAGCAGCGACGAGCTGCAGCGGATCTGCGGCGAGCTGGGCCTCGAGCCCCTGCTGCGGCGCCTGCCCGACGGCCTGGCCACCGCGTTACGCGAACGGGGCGGCAACCTCTCTTCGGGCGAGCGCCAGCTGCTCTCCGTGGCGCGGGTGGCGATCCGGGATCCATCGGTGCTGGTGATGGACGAGGCCACCGCCTTCATGGATCCCTCCACCGAGGCCACCCTGCAGCGCGATCTGGCGCGGCTGCTCCAGCAGCGCACCGCCATCGTCATCGCCCACCGCCTGGCCACGGTGGAAGCCTCCGACCGCATCCTGGTGCTGCGCAAGGGCCACCTGATCGAGCAGGGCACCCATAGCCAGCTGCGGCAGGCCGGCGGCGTCTATGCCCAGCTGGCCGACCTGCAGGAGCGCGGACTGGCGGCCCTCTGACTCAACAAACCTGGTCCTGCAGCCAGCCGCCAATCGTGGCCGCGAGCTGCTCGGGCATCTGGCGCATCGGCAGATGCCCCGCTCCTGCCAGCTCCACAAACTGGTGCTGGTTGGCATAGCCGGCCAGATGGCGCACGTACCGCGGTGCCATCACCTGATCGCGGCTGCCGGCGATCCAGAGAGTCGGCACCTGCAGTTGGATGGTGAGCTGGGGGATCTGACGCACGGCGCCGCGGTTTGTGCTGCAGGCCAGCAACCCCTGGGCGGCGCGGCGCTCGGCCAGCAGGGGGCTGCGCAGGGGATCACTGCCGGGCAGCTTCGCCAGCCAGCCGGGGCGCCAGCGCAGAAACAGGGCGCCACCGCGTCGCACCTGGGCGAAGGCCCGCGGTTGGTAGACGCCACCCCCGGCGGCGATCTGCACCAGGCCCACCAGCTGCGGCCCCAGATGGGGCGCGGCGTGCAAGGCGACGCTGCCCCCCAGGGAATGGCCCAGCAGCACGATCGGGCGTTCTCCGGCCTGCTGCTGGGCCGCCTGGGCCAGCCAGCGGCCGTAGCTGGCCAGGGTGGCCTGTAGCCCAGGGGGGCGAGGCCGCTGGCCAAAGCCGGGCAGATCGGGAGCCCACAGCTCCCAGCGCGGCGCCAGCGCGGCGGCCAGCGGCCCCCAGAGCCGCCCGGCTAGCAACCAGCCATGCAGGGCCACCAGCAACGGGGGACGGGTCAGAGGCGGTTGGACGTCGTGCTCCAGGAAACCAAGGATCAGAGCCACCAGGCTGCCCTGGCGAGCGTCAGCCTGGGCGGCCATCGGGCAGGATCGTGCCATTGCGTTGCACCCGCCCGTTGTGGCCTCCGCCGAGTTCCTCACCAGCCTCTACGGGGAGCAGCACCGGCTCTGCCCCACGCCCAATCCCCAGCTCAACCTGGTGCTCAGCTGCGATCGGGAAATCGACCTGATCGAGCTCGAGCAGCTCTGTGACGCGGTGGGCTGGAGCCGCCGCCCGCTCCGGCGGGTGCGCAAGGCGCTGCAGCACAGCCTGCTGCGGGTGGGCCTGTGGCGCCACGACCCACGCCTCCCAAAGCTGGTGGGTTTCGCCCGCTGCACCGGCGATGGCGTGGTGGATGCCACCGTCTGGGATGTGGCCGTCCATCCCCTCTACCAGGGGGCCGGGCTGGGCAAGCAGCTGATGGTCTACGTTCTCGACCAGCTGCGGCAGATGGAGGTCAATCGGGTCAGCCTGTTCGCCGACCCCGATGTGGTGGCCTTCTACGCCGCCCAGGGCTGGGAGCTCGAACCGCTGCAACGGCGCTGCGCCTTCTGGTACGCCCCCTAACTGGCCAGCCCCCTAACGGGGCAGCCAGCGCCGCTACAGCACTTCACTGCCGTAGTACCGGGACGCCAGGGCTTCAGGCGGAATGCCCCGCCGCCAGGCGCGCCGCAGCCGGGCATTGGCCAGAGCCGTTTGCCAGACCCCCAGCGCCTGCCAGCGGCGCCCATCCACCTGCAATCGGGCCCCCAGCGGCCGCAGCCGGCTGAAGCGCCGCAGGCGCAGCATCAGCTCCAAATCCTCCATCAACGGGATCGGAGCCACCCCCCCGGCCCGCGCCAGCAGCCGACGCGGAACCAGTAGACCCTGATCGCCATAGGGCAATTGGCGCCAGCGGCTGCGCAGGGCCACGGCCAGCTCCACCAGCCGCAGGGCAGGGTGGGCAGCGGCGATGGCCAGATCGAAATACCAGGCGGCCTCCACCGGCTGATCGGCCTGGTCCAGGGCCGCCTTCACCGCCCGATCCCAGCCCAGCGCGAGCCGGGCATCGGCATGCAGCAACAACAGCCAGGGGCATGCGGTGCTCGCCACACCCAAGGCCAGCTGCCGGCCCCGGCCAGGGGGGCAAGCCCGAACTGCTGCCCCGGCCAGGGCGGCCACCCGGGCGGTGGCATCAGCACTGGCACCGTCCACCACCAGGATCTCCCCCAGCAGCTGGGGAGCAGCGGCCAGATCAGCCAGCAACAGCGGCAAGCGCGGCGCCTCATTGCGCGCCGCGATCACCACCGCGATCGGCGGGACACTCAACGCCATGGGCGCAGATCCGTGGCCCAGTCGAGATCGGCCCGTGGCGCCAACAACACCGGCTTGAGCGCCAGCCGACCCATGGCCGTGAGGGTTTGCTCAAGCACCCTGGGGGTGCCCCAGGCGATGCCCGCCATCAACGCGGGCTGCGGCTGGCGCAGCCCGAGCAACCAGTAGCCCCCATCACGGGCCGGGCCGAGCACTGCCGCGCTGCTCTCCAGGGCCGCAAATGCCGCCAGCAGGTCGTCGCCATCCAACTGGGGCAGGTCACTCCCGATCACCACCACCCGCCGGGCCCCGGCGCGAAACGCCCGCTGAATCTGGCGCTGCATCCGCACGCCCAGCCCGCCGGTGCCCTGCAGGCAAACGTGATCGGCTCCCAGCACCTCACCCCAACGGCGGGCAGCCCGCCCCGCCAACCCATCCACCGCAAGCACCAACGCAAAGCCCAGCCGGTGGCGCATGCTGCGAGCCACCGCCAGGGTGTGGCCGGTCAGCCGAGCCTGGATCCGGGCCGCCGCCGCCGTGCCGAGGCACCCCGCCAAACGCCGCTTGCAGCGCCCCGGGGCTGGCCAACGGGCCATCACGATCAATTGGCTGCCAGCGGGTTGGCCCATCCCCACCCTCACCCCTGGCGCGGCAGCTCCGCCGGCTTGAGCTGCAGAGTCAGCCGCTCATTGCCACGGCGCAACGACACGGCCAAAGGCTGGCCCACCCGGCCCTGATCCACCGCCAGCTGCACTTCGGAGGGGTTCTTGACCGCTTTGCCGCCCACCTGATCGATCAGGTCGCACGGCTTGAGGCCGCCTTTGGCGGCCGGGCTGCCGGACATCACCTCCACCACCACCACGCCGTTCACCTCCGGCAGACGGCACTCATCGGTGCTGGAGTTGATCTCCCTGGCGAGCTGGGGCGTGAGGGCCTGCAGGCGCACACCGATGTAGGGGTGGCTGGCAGAGCCCTTCTCCAAAATCTGTGCCGCAATCTGGCGCGCCACATTGATCGGGATCGCGAAGCTCAGGCCTGCCCCCGGGGCCTGGCGAATCGCCGTGTTGATGCCGATCACCTGGCCGCGGTCGTTGATCAGGGGTCCACCGCTGTTGCCAGGGTTCACGGCAGCGTCGGTCTGGATGTAGGGCACCCGCTGGCCTTCCCCCACAGCGTTGGTGCGCTGAATGGCGCTGATGATCCCGGCCGTCACCGTGTTGTCGAGGCCGAGGGGGTTGCCGATGGCAATGGCCCACTCGCCAGGCCGCACCTTGGCGGAATCGCCAAGGGGGGCCACCGGCAGCTTCGAGGCCACCACCTTCACCACGGCCACATCGGTGAGGGGATCACTGCCCAGCACCTTGCCGTTGAAGCTGCGGCCATCGGGCAGGGTCACCGTCACCTCGCTGGCCCCCTCCACCACGTGGGCATTGGTGAGCAGCACCCCGTCGGAGCGGGTGATGAAGCCCGAACCCTGACCCTGCTGCTGCTGGATGGTGGGCCCGCGACCGAACAGCCCTCCCAGGGGATTCACCAGGCGCTTGACGGTGTCAATCCGCACCACCGCTGGCCCCACCTTGGCCACCGCATCCACGATCAAGGTGTTGCCCTGCTGCAGCGGCGGCGTGGGAGCCGCATCACTGATCGGCGTCTGGGCACCGGTGCGGCCCGGCAGACCCGGCAGACCCTGGCTGCACCCCACCAGCAGCAGCGCGGCGGGAGCAATCAGCGCAGCTCGGCACGGGGGGAAAAGGCGCGGCATGGGGCGGGCGTGGGGCCAGGTCGGAATCCGTTTCATTAAAGACGGCCCCGCCGCAACGCCATGCGTAGATTCGGCACCAACGAAACGGCGCGTTCGGTGCAGCAGGGATCGGTGCAGCGATCGGCGCAGCAGGGAGACGAGCTGTGGCACCAGGTTCAGCAGGCGCTCCAGGCCAACCTCAGCAAACCCACCTTCGAGACCTGGATCCGCCCGGCCCGCTGCGAGGGCTTCAATGCCAACCAGCTGCAGCTCGAAGCACCCAACAGCTTTGCCTGCGGCTGGCTGCGCAAGAACTACCTCGGCACGATCGAGGCCGTCGCCAGCGAGATCGCCGGCCGGCCGGTGCAGGTGCTGGTCAGCGCCGCCAGTGGCGATGACGTCATTGCCCCCTCTGGCAATGGAATCCATGGGTCCGCCGCCCCCGTGATCCCCGGCGGACCATCCGCCACGGCCCGGGCCACCGGCGAAACGCCCCGCAAGCTGGCCCCAGGCCTCAACCCCCGCTACGTGTTCAACCGCTTCGTGGTGGGACCCAACAGCCGCATGGCCCACGCGGCGGCCCTGGCCGTGGCCGAGGCCCCAGGCCGGGAATTCAACCCGCTGTTTCTCTGCGGTGGGGTGGGGCTGGGCAAGACCCACCTGATGCAGGCGATCGGCCACTACCGCCTGGAGATCAACCCCGAGGCGCGGGTGTTCTACGTGAGCACCGAAACCTTCACCAATGATCTGATCCAGGCCATCCGCAAGGACGGCATGCAGGCCTTCCGCGACCGCTACCGGGCCGCCGACCTGATCCTGGTCGACGACATCCAGTTCATCGAAGGCAAGGAATACACCCAGGAGGAGTTCTTCCACACCTTCAACGCCCTGCACGAGGCGGGCCGTCAGATCGTGATCGCCTCCGACCGGCCCCCATCCCAGATCCCCCGGCTGCAGGAGCGGCTGATCTCCCGCTTCTCGATGGGGCTGATCGCCGACATCCAGGCCCCGGATCTGGAAACGCGCATGGCGATCCTGCACAAAAAAGCCGAACAGGAGCAGATGGTGCTGCCCCGCGACCTGATCCAGTTCATCGCAGGCCGCTTCACCTCCAACATCCGTGAGCTCGAAGGCGCTCTCACCCGCGCCGTGGCCTTCGCCTCGATTACCGGTCTGCCGATGACGGTGGAATCAGTGGCGCCGATGCTCGATCCGGCCGGCGGCGATGTGGAAGTGAAACCGAGCCAAGTCATGGACAAGGTGTCCGAGGTGTTCGGCGTCGGCGTCGAGGAGATGCGCAGTGCCAGCCGCAAGCGGGCCGTGAGTCAGGCCCGCCAGGTGGGGATGTATCTGATGCGCCAGAGCACCAACCTCAGCCTGCCGCGCATCGGCGAAGCCTTCGGCGGCAAGGATCACTCCACGGTGATGTACGCCGTGGAGCAGATCGACCGCAAACTCAACAGCGATCCAGCCCTCTCCCGCCAGGTGCAGCAGGTGCGCGACCTGCTGCAGATTGATTCCCGCAAGCGGCGTTGAACATCCGAGGGGACTGGACAGCTGCAGCTTTCGCTCAGCGGCAGCCTTCGCTCAGCGGCAGCCCTGCACCGAAATCCTGTAGCTGAAGCCCAGGGCCCCCGGATCGTTGCTGGCGCCCACCTTGAAGTTCATCTGGGTGGCCTGCTTGCCGGGCACCGCCGCGAACGGGCCAAACATCTTGCCGGTGCCCATCGGCGGGTTCATCAAGGTGTTAAACAGCTGCAGGTTGGAGCCATCGCTGAACTTCATGTAGCCCTCCACAGGATACTGAGCCTTGGCATCCGAGGAGTTGGCCGTGAAGAAGAACTTGTAGCTGCTGTACGGCTGGGTCACGAAGAAGTCGGTATTCCAGTTGGTCTTTCCGATCAGCTTGCCCCGACCCACAGACTTCGACACGATCGGCGAGGTACCGTTGCCACCCACCGGCTGGAGGAAGGTGCAGGTGGGTGCGGCGCTAGCGGCAGGACCCGCGAAGGCCAAGCTCAAGGCCAGGCCAAGACCAGCGCTTGCCACGGAGGCCAGGTACCGGGTCTGATGCTGGGGAACCGGTGCAGTCATGCAGGGGAGAGCAACTGCACAGACCATAAATGAGGGACGTCAGGAATTCAGCTGAGCGGCCGGGCAGGATCAAGCCCTTCAACTTCACCGGCAAACACGCGGCTGGAGGTGATGTCTTCAGCCTCGATCGTCATCAGATCAAGTTTGGTGAGCGGAGTGCCCATGCAACTGAACAGCCGATTGGCCTGCCGCATCCGGGAGCGGTCGATGGCATTGCGGATGGAGCGGGCATTGGCAAAAAACGGCAGCTGCATGCGCCGCTGGATGTAGTCCGCAAAAGCGACGGACGCCTCCTCACTGAAGCGGTAGTTTTCAGCAGCCAGAATCAACTGAGAGATCGCCAACAGTTCAGCAGCGCTGTAGTCGGGAAAATCGATGTGGTTGGCCACCCGCGAAGAGAGACCGGGATTGGATTGATAGAAGACATCCATCCGCTCCTTGTAGCCGGCGAAGATCACGACGAGATCGTCGCGGTTGCTCTCCATCACCTGCAGCAGGATCTCGATCGCCTCGGCGCCATAGTCACGCTCATTTTCAGGGCGGTAGAGGTAGTAAGCCTCATCGATGAACAGCACCCCACCCATCGCTTTTTTGAGCATCTCCCTGGTCTTGGGAGCGGTGTGGCCGATGTACTGACCCACCAGGTCATCGCGGGTGGCGGTCACCACGTGGCCTTTGCGCACGTAGCCCAGCCCATGCAGGATCTTGCTCATCCGCGCGGCCACGGTGGTTTTGCCCGTGCCCGGCCGCCCGGTGAACGACATGTGCAGGCTGGGAGGGGTGGTCTCCAGCCCCACCTGCTGACGGGCCCGGTCCACCACCAGCAGCGCAGCGATCTCGCGGATGCGGGCTTTCACCGGCCGCAGGCCGATCAGCTCCCGATCGAGCTGGTCGAGCATCTCCTGAATCCCAACACCCTCATAGGCCAACTGCAGATCGATGGCGGTGTCGTCCGAAGCGGCTGGGGTGGCCATCGGGCTATCGGGATCAGATCCCATGGGGGGTTCAGGCGATCAGGGCATCGATGGCGGCGCTGAAGGCCCACTCGGGCGCTCCGATCAGGCTGCCCTCAGCCTCCGCCCTCAACGTGAGATTCACGTAGGTGCGCCCGAAGCTGATGTCAGGGAAGCGTTGCTGCTCTTCGGAAAGGCTGTTGAGCCGCTCGAGAAAATCGCGGGTGCTGGCGTAATCATCAAATTCCAGGCGCCGCTCCAGCCGCTCGGGCTGCTCGGGCTTGGGGCGTGCAATCCAGGCTTGATTCATGGCTTCGACGCTACGCCTCCAAGCAGTCGGTGCGGGCGAGGCCCAAGCGCTGGGCCCAGGCGCCCGCATAGGCCTCATTGGCCGCCCGGGCCTCGGGATCGCTGCTGCCAAGCGGGTGGGGCATGGTGCCATTGATGGCCGCGTTGGTGACGCAGAACATCGATTTCTGGAAGCTCATGCAGATCTTCACGCGCACGTCGCCTTCGCCGCGGGTGCGCTCCAGATACCACTGGTGCAACCGCTCCGGCAGGTGGCGGTACATGTCTTGCATCAGCAAGCTGGGCGGGATTCCGGCCCCCATGCTCGGCAACGGATCGGCATAGAGGGCTCCGTAGGTGAACTGGGCCTGATCCGGCGAAATCTGCTGAGCCTGGGCGTTGAAGCTCACCGTACCCAGGAAGGGCATGCCGCGCAGGAACACCGCCTCCACGTAGGGCACCGCCACATCCACCAGGAAGGTGAGCTCCGCCTCCGGCGGCAGCACCCAGTAGGCCTGGCCACCCACCTCCACGCCGTAGTGGATCGGCTTGGCGGCGGCAGCCACCAGGCCATTCTTGATGAACTCCACCACAGCCGCGATGGTGCGCACCCGGCCATCGGCTTCGGCGGCAGCCAGATCCAGAAACAGATCGCTCATCACCCGCCAGAACTGACCCAGGGCATGGGTGGTGGCCGCCGAGCGGATCAGCTCGGGCAGGAAGCCTGGAAACAGCGGGTTGAGGATGGCCAGCAGGGGATCACGCCGGCTCTTGGCCACAATGATGCGGCGACAGTTCTCGGCAAAGGACTCGGAATCGAAGTAGGCATCCATGCCGCCGGTGGCATGCCAAAACATCGCCTTCTGGCAGTACTCGGCGTATTCGAAGTTGATGCGGTCGTGGTTGAGATGGCGCCAGATCTTGGCGGGGTTCAGATCCCCATCGAGGTATTTGAAGATCGGAAATGGATTGAGGAATTGATACTCGGCTTGGTAGATCAGGTTGATGCTGTAAGCATCCAGCACCTCGCCATAGCTCTTGAGCACATCCACCACCTCCAGCAGGTGGTCGGCGCTCTCGCTCAGCAGGGTTTCACCGGCCAGCAGACGGCGTTGCACCTCCTCCCGATCTATCGAGAGGTTGGCATGCACGAGCTCGGCAGAAACGATCGGCATGTCAACCCAGCCCCGCTGGGATCGCAGTGAGCCTGGCCAGGGCAGTGGTGGCCACCTCACTCAGCCGGCCGAGGCTGCTGGGCCACAGACCGAGGAGCACCACGCCGGCCGCCAGGGCCACGGCAGGAACGGTTTCCCGGGGCGCCACCGGCGCCAGCTGCACATCCAGGCGGGAATCAGCCACGGCATCAGCGCTGGGCGGGGTGATCGCCAAGCGGCCGAAGAAGGCCCGGTTCACCAGCAGCAGGAAATACACGGCGGTCAGGCCGGAGCCCACCATCGAGAGCAAGGTGGCCAGGGGGTATTGAGCAATGCTGCCGCGGAACACCAAAAACTCCGAGATGAAGCCGGCCATGCCGGGCAAGCCGGCACTGGCCATCACCGCCACGATCATCAGCGACCCAGTGAACGGCAGACCCTTCTCAGGATTGAGCAGACCGCGCAGCACGTCTAGATCGCGGGTGCCCGTCTTGCGGTAGACGATCCCCACGAGCAGGAACAGCAGGGCCGAGATCAGACCATGGCTCACCATCTGGAACACGGCTCCCAGCAGGCTCACGGGCGTATCTGCGGCAGCGGCCAGCAGCACATACCCCATGTGGCCCACGGAGCTGTAGGCCACCATCCGTTTCATGTCGGTCTGGGCGATGGCAGCCAGCGAGCCGTACAGCACCGAAACCGCCGCCCAGATCGCGAGCACCGGAGCCAGCTTTGCCCAGGCCTCGGGGAACAACTGCAGACCGAAGCGCAGCATGCCGTAGGTGCCCAGCTTCAGCAGCACCCCCGCCAGCAGCACCGACACCGGCGTGGACGCCTGGGTGTGGGTGTCCGGCAGCCAGTTGTGCAGAGGCACCAGCGGGATCTTGATGCCGAAACCGATCAGCAACGCCCCCAGGAGCCACAGCTGGCCTCCCATGGCCAATCGGTCGCTGAGCACCGGGGTGAGGCTGAAGTCCACGCTGCCCGTGAGCAGGGCCAGCCCCAGGAAAGCCCCCAAGATCAGCATGCCCGAGGCAGCCGTGAAGATCAGAAATTTGGTGGCCGCATAGGCCCGGTTCACGCCGCCCCACACCGAAACCAGCAACCAGAGCGGAATCAGCTCCAGTTCATAGAACAGGAAGAACAGAAGCAGGTTTTCCGACAGGAAGGCTCCGTTCACGGCGCCGCTGATCAGCAGCAGCATGGCGAAGTAGATGCGTGGCCGCTTGTCGATGTCGCGGGTGATCACCGCTGACACCAGGGTGAGAGCACCGTTGATCAGCACCAGCGGCAGCGACAGCCCATCCACGCCGAGGGCGTAGTCGAGGCCAATCCCAGGAACCCAGGCATGACGCTCCTGCAACTGCATGCCAGCCTGGGTTGTATCGAAGGCCAACGCCACGGCCAGGCTGACCCCCAGCTGCAGCACCAGGATGGCGATCGCGATCAGCCGGCACCGCGAGGGGCTGGGGCCGCCCGGCCAGAGGATCAATGCCAGTGTTCCAGCGAAGGGAATCAGCAGCAGACTGGACAGCAGCATGATCAGCTCGCTCCTGGCCAGAGCTGGAGGGAACCCAGCACCAACACGATCGCCACGATCACCGTGAGTACGTAGCTCTGCACCTGACCGCTGATGCTGAGCTTGAGCCCTTCCGCCGTGGTGAGCGACATCCGCCCAACCCCATCCACCAACCCCTTGACCACATGGATGTCAAACCAACGGGTCAGGCGGGCGAGGGAAGCGACCAGAAAGACAACGGTGCGCTGGTAGATCTCAGGGGTGTAAAAGTCGTAGGCAAGCAGGTCCTGCAGCACGCGCATGGTTGGCTGGGTTGATCGGGCCCAGAACTGATCCAGATGGACCACTGAGCCGATCAGCAGGCCTAACAGTCCGCTGCCAGCCACCGCCAGACCCACCGGCAAAGGGAATGCAGCAATGCCCGGCACCCTGTCGATGCGCTGCATGATCCAGGGCAACAGCACCACCAGCACCGAAAGGCTCACCATCGGCAGGGCCATCAACCAGTTGGCCTCCGGTGCCCGTTTGGTCTTGGGCAGGACGGGACCGAGAAACACCGAGCGATACACCCGGGTGACGTTGACGGCAGCCAGCAGATTGGTGAGCAGGAACACCAGGGCAAAGGCGGGTGCCTGGGAGCGCAGATTTTCCACCATGAGCCCGATGCACCAGAAGCTCCCGAAGGGCAACAGCCCTAACAGCCCGGCACTGCCCAGCAGGAAGGCCATGCTGGTGGCGGGCATGCGTGTGCCGAGCCCGCCCAGTTCGGTCAGGTCCTGGCAGTTGGTGGTGGCGATGATGCTGCCCACGCTCATGAACTGCAGCGCCCGGGCCAGGCCATGGGCGAACAGCAGGAGCAGGGCGATGCCAGGCAGTTGGAGGGCGATGGCGATGAACACCAGTCCCAGATAAGAGGTGGTGGAGTAGCTGAAGGCTCGCTTGAGATCCACCTGAGCCAGGGCCACCAAGGCGCCTCCCAGGGCACTGATCGTGCCGACCGCCAGCAGCACATCCGTGGCCAGGGGGGAGAGGGCCACGATCGGCATCAGCTTCATCAGCACAATGGCGCCGCAGGTCACAACCACCGAATTGCGCAGGATCGAAGCAGGGTTCGGCCCCTCCATCGCCTCGTCCAGCCACAGATGCATCGGGAACTGGGCGCACTTGCCAATCGGCCCCGCAATCAGGCCCAGACCCAGCAGGGTGCCGGCCAGAGGGGTGATCAACTGCTGCTCACGGGCTTCAGCAGCCCAGGCATAGAGATCATTGAATTCCATCGAGCCCGCCCAAGCCGAGAGCGCCACCACGCCCATCAGCAGCAACACATCCCCCACCCGCTTGGTGAGGAAGGCATCGCGGGCGGCGGTGACCACGAGGGGCTGGGCATACCAGAACCCCACCAATAGGTAGGTGGAGAGGGTGAGCATTTCGAGCAGGAAATAGCTCATGAACAGGTTGCTGCTCAGCACCACGCCGCTCATGGCCCCCTCAAAGAAACCAACCAGGGCATAGAAGCGGGCCAGGGACCACTCCTTGTCCATGTAACCCAGGGCAAACACCTGGCAAACCAGGCTCATGGTGGTCACCAGCTCCAACGCTGCCAGGTTGGTGAGGGAGAGATCGAAACCGATGTGCAGGTTGAGATCGGCCGCCTGAAACCAGGAAAAGTCGAGATGCTGGGGTCCCAGGGTCCAGGTCTCCTGGAGGATCAGCGTGCCATGCACCACGGCCAGCAGGGTGACCAGCAGGTTGAGATAAGCCGCCGGCCGAGGCCCATTCCGCTTGAACCAGCCGGCTGCCCAAGGCAGCGACAACACCATGCCGCAGAACCCGTAGACGGGGAGCAACCAGGCGAGTTGGATCGGAAGTGGCAGGGTTGGGGCGAACAAAGGGGGGAGGAAAGGCCGTCGATCGGCGGTGTTCGAAAGGAACAGTTCAGCCGGCGGCGGACTCTAGAAGCCAGCCGCGGAATCCGGGAACTAGAAGGTGGCCCGCTCCATTGACGGATCGTGGTTGGGGCCCAGGCTGCGCAGCCAGGCGCCCAGCTCCTCCCCGTGATGTTGTTCGTCCGTCCAAAGGGCGTGGAAGAAAGCTTCGCTGGCACCATCGCCCACGAGCACGCAGAAGCGCACTGCCTCGGCGTAATGCTGGATCAGGTCCGCCTCCAGGGCGAGGTCGAGCCGCAGCAAGCCAGCCAGATCGGTGGCATGACCCACGGGCCTCAGCTGGGATGCAGCCGGTGCCACCCCCAAGACCAGCATCCGCTGGACAATTTGCTCGGCGTGCTGAAGCTCCTCCACGGTTTCGCGGCGGAAACGGGTGGCCGCCTCAGCCTCTCCCCAGAGCTCCACGAGGGAGGCATGGGTCATGTACTG